>CAYNEJ010000031.1:14415-18855 GCA_964396205.1 uncultured Syntrophaceae bacterium | reverse complement strand
TCGAACGCCGCCGAGGCCATCTCCGGCCAGGGAGTCGTGGTGGTCCGGACGGAGAATCGCCACCTGGACCGCCCGCTCAGCGGATACGACGACTTGCAGGAAGGGGATTACGTCGTCCTGACGGTATCCGACACGGGGAAAGGCATCCCCGCCAGGGACATCGACAAGATCTTCGAACCCTTCTACTCCAAGAAGGTCATGGGCCGGAGCGGAACGGGGCTGGGGCTGGCCATCGTCTGGGGAACCGTCAAGGACCACGGCGGATGCATCGACGTGAAGAGCGAAGAAGGGACGGGGACGACCTTTACCCTCTATTTCCCCGTGACCCGGGAAGAGCGCCCGGCACCCGCAAAAGCTGCGGCCTTTGCCGCCGATACGGGAAAGGGCGAATCGGTCCTGGTGGTCGACGACGTGAGGGAGCAGCGCGAGCTCGCCATCAGCATGCTGACCAAGCTCGGATACCGAGTCGAGGCGGTTTCGAGCGGAGAGGAGGCGATCACCTATCTCACCGGGAAATCGGCGGAGCTGGTTGTGCTGGACATGATCATGGACCCGGGGATCGACGGTCTCGAGACGTACCGGAGAATCCGGGAGATCAATCCCCTCCAGAAGGCGATCATCGTCAGCGGCTTTTCCGAAACGGAGCGGGTCAGGCAGGCCCAGGAGCTCGGCGCCGGTGTGTTTGTCCGGAAACCCTATGTGCTGGAGAAGATCGGATCGGCCGTCAGAAATGCACTGGACCGGAAATAGCGCCAAGAAAGGCGGATCGTTTCCGGTCGGTCCGGACACCGGCGGCGCAGGATCCTCCGGACCCGTTTCCGGCTGTCATCACCCCGGCGAAGCATACGGATCCGGTTTTTATAAGCACATAAAATGATTGTGTCATTTCTGCCATATTGACAAAGTGAACAGCGTTTCGTAGCCTGAATGCCAATGATCCATCCCGGTTTATCAGCAGGTCAGGAAGGGGTCTTCCTGACGGCCCCTTGAACTTCATGGGCGAGCCCCGACGAAGCGAAAGGATCACTTTATGGCAGCCTTGCTATCGCCGTCTTTCCTTCTGAGCTTTTCAATGTCCATCACATCACGGGTTGCCGGTTGGGGAATGCTCATCATCCTTGCCCTCGTCGTCTTCTCCATGGCCTCTCCCTATGTGAAAGTCGGGAAAGAGCAGCAACGCTATGTCAAAGCCGTTTTATCCATTGAACAAAAGATCACCAAGCCGATCCGCACAACCTTTCCGATCAAGTTCGACGGCCACGATGTGACAGGCTGGATCATTCTCGTCGGCTCGCTCGGTCTCAGCCTCTGGTTCAACGGCCTTTCCCACCGCTTTCAGAATCAGGCGGAATATCTTCAATACAAGCAGAGCATGGAGGAGATGCAGAAGAAGAAACACGTCTCCGAATTCGCACTGCGATCCTCCTCGATAGGCGAGAAACTGGATCATCTCAAGACGGCGACAAAGAAAGACCGGGAGCAGATTATCCGGGAGTTCGCCGAGACGAAGAGAAAACTCGACGAGATGGGCCGGGACCTTGCGTTTCTGGCCATCGATATTGTCGATTCGACGGGTATGAAGCTGGACGAGGATAAGGCCGTCGTTCAGCACGACTTCATGCAATACAGGAATTTTGTCAGCGAGATCCTGACCGAGCACAAGTGCCTGAAATCAACCTGGACGCCTGACGGCGTCATGGCCTGCTTCCCCACGGTCGACGGAGCCGTTCAAACTGCAACGGCTGTTATCGACAACCTGGAAGCATTCAACCGGGACGTCAAACAGATGCGGCGAGACTTCCTGGTCCGGTGCGGCGTAAACGCGGGGTTCGTCATCTTTGATGAATCCATGCCGCTGGAGATGATCAGTGATCGCGCCATCGACATTGCCGGCCACATGCAGAAGTATGCCGAGCCCAATACGGTGAATATCGCAAAACCGGCCATTGAGCCGCTCAACGAGCGAGGGGGGTTCTCACCATCGGGAAAGGTCGTCGACGGCTACGAAGTCTATGCATGGAAAAAGGCCGGCTGATCAGGCTCAACCATAAAAATCGTCCGGGTTCTCACCGGGCAACACCTGCTCCATCCCAAACAGCGGGCGAGTTCCACGGGCAAGGATCGGCCCGGCCCACTCGTCTTGACCGGAACCGGCCTGTGTAACGCCCCCCGAACCACCTTGACACACAGAACCCCGCCTCCTATACTCGCGCTCTGCGAAGAGGACGAACATGCCTATGTTCGTGTCACATTCGTTTAAGGGAGGTTCCATGATGAAAAAAGCGACTGAGGAGAAAGCAGTAGGCACAGCATTGAGCAGGCGCTCCATTCTGAAGGGGGCGGTAGCCCTGGGCGCGGTGACCATGGGCGGCCCCCTGGCCCTGAATATGGCCGTTCCGGGAACGGCGGAAGCCATGGTGAAGAAACTGCCGCAGAAATGGGACGAGACCTGGGATGTCGTGGTGATCGGATCCGGGTTTGCCGGATTTGCCGCGGCGGCGGTGGCGGCCGGTGGCGGGGCAAAAACCGTCATCCTGGAA
This sequence comes from uncultured Syntrophaceae bacterium, assembly GCA_964396205.1. GTDB lineage: Bacteria > Desulfobacterota > Syntrophia > Syntrophales > PHBD01 > PHBD01. Next base: position 16,315 of record CAYNEJ010000031.1, on the reverse strand, counting down.
AAGATGCCCGTCGTCGGCGGAAACTCCGTGATCAACGGCGGGGGCTATGCCGCCTGGGATGAAAAACTGCATCTCCGCCAGAAGAAAAACCTCGGAGAAGACAGCGTCAAGCAGCATGTCGCCGACACCCTGAAAGGCGGCGATTATTTCAATATGCCCGATCTCGTCGAGGTATTGGCCAAGGATTCTCCGGACGCCCTGAACTGGATGCTCGATGAAGGCGGCGCCAAACTCAGCGACGTCCTGGTCATCGGAGGCGGACACACGGCCTACCGCGCGCATTTCTCGGCCAACAATTCCGGCAAGGACTACGTGGACGCCCTGAAAAAGATCGCCGACAAGAACGGGGCCAAGACGGCGTTGAGCTCCAAGGTCACCTGGATCTGGCGCAAGGATGCCGATCCGAAGAGCCCGGTCCTCGGCGTCGAGATCAACAGGCGCGGCAAGGTCTTGAACATCCGGGCAAAAAAGGCGTTGATCCTTGCTTCGGGAGGATTCAGCCAGGACCTGGAAATGCGGCTCGCCGAATGGCCCAAGCTGGTCAAGGAGTTCAACTGCACCAATCATAAGGGGGCGACCGGCGAAGTGATCCGCTATGCCAAGGCCGTTGGGGCAGACACGCTCCACATGAATTTCATTCAGCTCTTTCCCTTCGCGGAACCGGATACCGGTCTGCTGGACCGGCCCGCCGTGTACGGATTCAGCGGCCCGGGGGTGGGCATGATCTACGTGAGCAAGGCCGGCAAGCGCTTCGTCAACGAGCTGGACCGCCGGGACGTCTGCGCCTTCGCCCAGATCGGCCTCGGTGCCAACATGAAGCCCGCCTACACCATCTTCACCGATGCCCAGTATCCCAAGTTCGGCGGCAAACCCGCCGAGGTGGAGGCCGGCATGAAGAGAGGGCGGTTCATCAAGGGAGACACCATCGCCGAGCTTGCCAAAAAGATCGGGGCGCCCGCCGGTGTCCTGGAGAAGACCATCAAGGACCACAACCGCTATATCGCGGAAGGGAAAGACGCCGAGTTCAACAAACCCATGAAAAAGACCATGATCGCCATGGACAAGGGACCCTACTACGCCCTGCCGATGTGGCCGGCGGTCCATCACACCATGGGCGGCCTGCGGATCAACACGAAGGCCCAGGTCCTGGACGGGTTCGGGACGGTCATTCCCAACCTGTACGCGGCCGGGGAAGTGGCCGGCGGCGTGCACGGCTCGAACCGGCTGGGGTGCAATGCCACATCGGATTGCGTCGTCTTCGGACGGATTGCCGGCAAAAACGCCCTCAAGGGATAGTCGTCAAGACCAGGACGGCCTTCTATTCGCCCGAGGGTTGCAGAAAGGAACGGTATCGAAAGGGCCGGCCGCAAGGCCGGCCCTTTCTTGTCGGAGCAGGAACGCCGCCGGCGGGTGTCCCGCGTTTCTTCTGGCAATGAAGAAAGCGATGTGGCACCGTTTCAGCAACGGACACGGTGAGGGCTCACGGGCCTCACGGAGGCCGTTCGCGAAGCAGGTCAACCGACGTTGAACAAGGAGTTCCCCATGCCTCAGAAAAAGCAGGCTCCCAAACCCGCCCGGCAGACAGACCGCAACTACCGGGATTTCTTCCGCAGCGCCCCCATCGGACTCTTCACCACCACGCCGGACGGCCGGTTTCTCGACGCAAATCCGGCCCTGGCCCGGATGCTCGGCTACGAGACACCGGAGGAGCTGATGGACTCCGTGACGGACATCGGAACCCAGATCTATGCCGACCCGGAGGTCCGGAACAGGGCGACACGCCTCCTCGCGGAGAACGGAGAAATCCTGAATTTCGAGTGCCGCGTCGCCCGCAGGGACGGGACCGTCTTCTGGGCCTCCCAATGCACCCGGGCCGTGCGGGACGGCAAGGGGCGGATTC
>CAYNEJ010000031.1:1799-14315 GCA_964396205.1 uncultured Syntrophaceae bacterium | reverse complement strand
CGACATCACCGAGCGCAAGCGGGCGGAGCAGGAGCTCAAGGAGAGCGAAACACGCTACAGCACCTTCATCAACAGCACGGCGGACTTTGTGTTCCTGAAAGACAACCATTTCCAGCACATCGTGGCAAACAAGGCGCTGGCCGACTTTTACGGACGGACGCCCGAGGAAATCATCGGCCTGTCCGATTTCGACCTGATGCCCGAAGAAGCGGCGCAGAACTGCCGCGCCTCCGACCGGGAGGCCGTCACGACGGGCTCCGTCGTCAGTTCGGAGGAGGCCGTCGGGGACCGCGTCTTCGAGACAACCAAGTTTCCCGTGCCGCTGCAGAACGGCAAAACCGGGGTCGGCGGCTTCATCCGCGACGTCACCGAGCGCAAGCGGGCCGTGGAGGAGCGCCGCGAGCTGGAGGAGCAGCTCCAGAGAGCGGAGAAGATGGAGGCGCTGGGGCTGCTGGCGGGCGGCGTCGCCCACGACCTCAACAACATCCTCGGCGTCATGGTCGGCTATTCGGAGCTGCTGGCGGAAAAGCTCCCCGAAGGCACTCCCACGAGGCGCCACGCGGACAACATCCTTCAGGCCAGCATCCGGGGAGCGGCGATCATCCAGGATCTCCTGACCCTGGCCCGGCGGGGTGTCAACGTTTCGGACGTGGTCGATCTGGGCGGGATCCTTTCCGATTACCTCGGAACGCAGGAGTTCAGGGAGATGAGAGACCGCCACCCGCAGGTCGCCTTCGCGGCGGAGCTCGAGAGCCGCCTTCTGAACATCAAGGGATCGCCCGTCCACCTGAGCAAGACCGTCATGAACCTCGTGTCCAACGCCTTCGAGTCCATCGCCGGCCGGGGAGAGGTCACGATCCGGACGGAGAACCGCTACCTGGACCAGCCCATCCGGGGATACGACGACGTCCGGGAGGGGGACTACGTTGTCCTGACGGTCTCCGACACGGGCGGAGGGATCTCCGCGGAGGACCTGGGCAAGATCTTCGAGCCCTTCTACACGAAGAAAGTGATGGGGCGAAGCGGAACCGGCCTGGGACTGGCCGTCGTCTGGGGAACCGTCAAGGACCACAGCGGCTACATCGACGTGCAGAGCGCGGAGGGCGAGGGAAGCACCTTCACGCTCTATTTCCCTGTCACGAGAGAAAAGAGTGCCCGGGACGACATGGACGCCTCCCCCGCATCCTGCCGGGGCAGGGGGGAGTCCATCCTGGTGGTGGACGACGTGAAGGAGCAGCGCGAGCTGGCCATCAGCATGCTGGAAAAGCTGGGATACCGGGTCGAGGCCGTTGCCGGCGGGGAGGAGGCGGTTGCCCTCCTTCGAAGCCGGAAGGCGGACCTGGTGGTGCTGGACATGATCATGGATCCGGGGATCGACGGCATGGAGACGTACCGCAGAATCCTCGAGATCCATCCCCGGCAGAAAGCGATCCTCGCCAGCGGCTTCTCGGAAACGGACCGGGTCCGGAAAACCCTGGAAATGGGCGCCGGGGCATTCGTCCAGAAGCCCTACATCCTCGAGAAGATCGGCCTGGCGGTCCGGACGGAGCTGGATCGGAAGTAGCCGGCGGCGGTGTGTGCGCCGCGGCGGGCCGCCGGCACGGATGCCGTGCCGCCCCCGGACCGGCCCGGCCGGGCGTGCGGCGCGATCCGCTTTCCGGAGCACCGTGACAGCCGGTTTTAGAAGGAGGAACACGGCATGACGGAGATGAAAGACTCGACAGGAAGGTGGCCCATCCGCGACTCCCTGCTGGCAAGCATCTTTCACGCGATCCCAATCGGCGTCTCCTTTGCAATCAGCCGGGTGTTTGTCCAGGTCAATCAAACGCTGTGCGAGCTCCTCGGATACACGGAACAGGAGATCCTGGAACACAGCACGCGGATGCTCTACGATTCCGACGACGAGTATGAGCGGGTCGGCCGTGAGCTCTACGCACAGCTTGCGGGCAACGAACGGACGAGTGTCGAGACACATCTTGTGAGAAAAGACGGCACCGTCCTTTTTGCCATTCTGACCGCCGCGTATCTGAAGGAGGATGATCCCGCGGCCGGACACATTGTTACCATCCAGGACATCACAAAGCGAAAGCTCGCCGAAGAGGCCCTCCGGGAGAACGAGAACCGCGTCCGCGGCATTCTTGAACAGGCCCCCTTTTCCATCCAGGTATATTCACCCGAAGGCGACATCATCTTCGCCAACAAGGCTTTTGAGAAACTATGGTCCGTCAGTCAGGAGGACATGAAGGGCTACAATATCCTTCAGGACCGACAGATCGAGGCGCTCGGTTTCATGCCGGCCGTGCAACAGGCGTTCGAGGGAAAGCCGTCAACCACGCCGACGGTCGAGTATAATGCGAAATCCACGGTCGGCAAAGGCAACCTGCTGGTCGTACAGGGCATCTTCTATCCCGTCCTCGATGCCAACGATGCCATTCTGTACGTCATCCTGATTCATCTCGACTTTACCGAACAGGCCCGGGTTGAGAAGGAAAGGAAGAGGCTGGAGGAAAAGCTTCAGCAGGCACAGAAGATGGAGGCGATCGGAACGCTGGCGGGCGGCATTGCCCATGACTTCAACAATATCCTCAGCAGCATCATGGGATATTCGGAATTATGCCTGCATGAAGTGCGCAACAACCCGAAGGCATCCAGGCACACGGAGCAGATTCTCAAGGCGGCGGATCGCGCCAGGGACCTGGTGCAGCAGATCCTGACCTTCAGCCGCAAGGCGGAACCGGAAAAAACCCCCCTTTCGCTCACCCCGATTATCAAAGAGGTCGTGAAATTCATGCGAGCGTCCCTGCCGACAACCATCGAGATCCGGCAGAAGACGCCCGAAACACCGCATGTGATCCTGGCGGATCCCTCCCAGATGCACCAGGTGCTCATGAACCTGTGCACGAATGCCAGCCATGCCATGAAGGAAAGCGGAGGGATTCTGGAGATCGGCTTGAGGCAGGTCGAAATAGAGGGGGGCGCCGCCCAGTTTCGCACCCCGCTGCCTGACGGCCGCTACATGGAGCTGTCCGTCCGGGATACCGGACAGGGGATCCCCCAACAGAACCTGGGAAAGATCTTCGATCCGTATTTCACCACCAAACAGCAGGGGGAAGGAACGGGGCTGGGCCTTTCGGTTGTCCTCGGGATCGTCAAGGATCACAATGGAGAGATCAGGGTATACAGTGAAGAGGGCAAGGGGTCGCGCTTCATGATCTATCTCCCGCTGGTCGACCGGGAGATCGAAGTCGGAGAACATGGGAAAAACAAAATCATCCCCCCGGGAAGAGGCGAAACGGTCCTGGTCATCGATGACGAGCAGATGATTGTCGACATGAGCAGTGAAATACTCGAGGATCTGGGTTACCGGGTCCTGACGGAAACCGATCCGGTGAAAGCGATCGATCTGCTCAAGAGCGACATCCGGGGAATTGACATCGTCATCACGGACAAGACGATGCCACACATGACGGGATTCGAAGTGGTCAAGGCGATCAAGACGATGAGCAGGGAGATTCCCGTCATTCTCTGTTCGGGATTCCTGGAAAAAAGCGACCTGGAAAAAATCACCGAGCTGAACGTCGACAGGGTGATTGTAAAGCCGATCCAGATAAGCACACTGGCCAATGCGGTTCGCGAGCTGCTCGACGGGACCAAGATGTGAATCGAGGCTCCCCGGATCATCGGCCTCTTGAGCAAAATGCTTTTCAAAGTGACCTGCCTCACAAAACGGGGCCTTTTTCTGTGTTATAAGCGTCGTCCCTGAAATGGTGCACAAGGTTGTAACAATTGCTTTGTGAATGGATTTGTTTTTGCTATAAAGGCCAGGAACCAAAGCAACATCCGCAAAAACTGTATCCCGGCGATCAATACCCTTCACGGCAATCCTTTTTGTCGTCCAAACCCTGAAACCGTCTCTCGAGCAGGCCAGACAGCACCGGCTGACGGCTGCTGCATGCCTGTTGCGATCGATGGATGATTCCTGATGAAGGCGATGACGATTCGTCGGCATTACAAAGTCGGAGGCACCGATATGATCATGCAGAGAATCAAGATATCCGGCCGATGGAAGATACCGTTCCCGCGAGGCGGGAGGATCGATGCGGCGTTCTCTCCGCGAGGGAACCAACCGCTCCTTTTCATGCTGATCGTCTTTCTTTTGATGACGAGCGGCGTCCTGGTTCACGATGCCGCGGGGGATCAGACGCCGCCGGCGACCGGCAGGACAGAGGACCGGGGCGCTCCCGGCGGCGTTGAAATCCACGCCGCCAAAGGCAGCTTTGCAGATTATGCCTCTTATCTATACCGGCGTGCGGCCCAGGACTATGAAAAGTGGCGTCAGTCCGGGCTTCCCGTCTATTTCCACAATGCCCTCTTTCATGTCGACTCGGCCATCGCCATCCATGCCGAACAGAGCGAGTACTGGTTCCTCCGGGGGATTCTCTATGCCGCCCTCAATTCCGACGCCCTGTCCATGGCAAAGGCAACGGAGAGCCTGATCCGGACCCTGGAGCTGAACCCCGATCATGGAAGGGCCAGGTTGTTGCTGGCCCGGGTCCTTCAGGAGCAGGGGAAATTCCTGCTCGCCGCGGAGCAGTACCGCCTCCTGATCGAAAAGGAGCCGCAAAAGGCGACCGGCCTGGTGGCGGGACCTCTGGCGCTCTGCTACGTGGCGGACGACCGGACAAAGGACGGGATCAGGTATTTCAAGAGCCTGTCCCTGCAACATCCCCGATCCGCGGCAATCGCCACCTCTCTGGCCGTGCTTTTGAAAAGCGACAACCAGACAGCCCTCGCCAAAAAGGAGCTGCAGCGGGTCATCTCAGGCAAAACAGGACCGGACGCCGAACGGATCTACGCACGGGATCTGCTGCACGAATGGGATCAGGGAGGAAGAAAGTGAAACGGATCGACGGTCTGCTGAAACGGTTTATCCTGGTCGTTCTTCTCCTTGCCGCCGCATCCTCCCCCGCGTTCTGCTGGACCCTGGAACTGATGAAGGCGGCGGAGGCCGTGAGCGCGGGAACCGCGTCGAAGAAGCAGGAGGCGCTGGTCTTCAAGCACAACGCCGAGATCAACCGGATGCGGATCAAGGATTTTTCCATCGTGGAACTGGTCGATGGCCAGAAGGTGCGCCACTCGATGAGCGATGAAGTCTATCAGAGATGCCAGAATTTCTACTCCGCAAAGAATCTGGAGATCGCCAGGCAGGCGGCTGCCGAGCAGGGAGCCAGGATGAATCCCCAGCGTCGGGAAAGGAACAGACCTTTCGATGCCGGCACGGATTCCGACTACATCGTGCAGGCCGGCTCACCGGAACAGGTCAAAACCATCCAGGATTCCTACAACCGGAGAGTGAACGGATTTCTCGAAGAGAATGGGGTCGACCCGGAAAAGATCGATTACGCCCGGAAGAACGACGTGGATTTCATGGCCGATCCCAGGGGGGTAAACGCGGCGGATTTCGAGAGAATCGCCGGTCTCAACAACGATGCCTACAAGCGGCGGGAGGCGGCGATGTATGAGGCCCGATCCCGCTCCGGAGAAACGCCGGGCTTTGACGAGATTGTGGCGTACAAGGACGAGATGGATGATTTCGTTCAGAAAAAGACCCGCGAGATCGAGCCGGTTGCCCGGGAGCTCCAGGCTCACAAAAAACGGTACCCGGATGAGAGAAAAGAGCCGCTGGATGCCTGGCAGAAACGCCTCGATATGGAGGCCCGGCTCCAGCAGAAGCAGGCTCAGAAAAGCAAGTACCACGACCGGGCCCAGAACGCGACCCTGGAGCTGGCCAGGCAGGCCGGCATGGAGGATGTCATCCGGCCGCAGCAATCCAGCCTTCCGGCGGAGGGCCAGACAAGGGCGCCCTCCGAAACCGTGTCCCAGAAGCGGCAGCAGATCAAATCGGCCACGGCCGAGGCCGCGTCTTCGCACCTCGCCTATCTCGACACCCTCAACGAAGTGCGCGTCCTGGGGGAGATGGCCGGCAGGCACCCGGAACATGCCGGGGCGTACCGGGACCGGATCCTGAAAAAGACCGAAGGGATGACCCCGAGCCAGAAGGGAGAGCTCCTTGCCCGGATGCGGGAGACCGGAGCGCCCGACAGGCTGGTGCGAGAAATCACCGCGGAGATGAAGCGATCGTCCGATACCGGCGGCAGGCAGAAACCGGCGGCGGTCGCACCCCCTGCCAGGCTCCAAAAGGCGGGAAGCATGGCGGCCTTCTCGGGAGACCTGCTGAGCATCGCCGAGCAATTGAAGAAGGCCGAGCAGGGCCAGCACCTGTTCTTCAATATTTCGGAGCGGGACAGTGAAGCGGTGAAGAACACCAAGAAGGCGCTGGTGGCCGCCATCGAGCTGGCCCCCATTCCCGTCATCGACGCCCTGGAGCAGGGATGGGCCGTTGATGAGGAGGAAAAGCGATATATCATGGAGCAGGTGCGCAAAGGCAAGACCGTCAATCCCGTGGCGAGCTTCCTGCGGGTGACCGGCAAGGTGACCTGGCGCACCGTTGCCTCCATGACGATCGACCCCCTGGTCCTGGGCAAGGATGCCGCGGTCGAGGGGGCGAAGGCAGGGGGAGCCGTCTGGAAAAACTGGCGGGAGGAGGCAAGCCGCGAGGCTTCGGGCCACCTGCAGGGGCTGAAATTCGAGGAGATCACCGCCCGTGCCGGGGACATCGATCTCGACATCATCTTCGCCCGGCGCGACACCTTCACGGGCAGACTTCTCTACGGGGAAACGGCCAAAGAAGGCGATCTGCTGACGTTCCAGATTGCCAGAGATGAAAAATGGACCGATCGTTACGAGGCCAAATGGGAAATCTCGGGGCCGAAGAAACGGAAGCTGGCCGAGACCTCGCCCGTGCCGGCAAGCTCAGACCGGGCGAACCGCCTCACATACAGGTGCGAGCATGTCACACCCGGGGATTACACGGTCACCTTCCGGATGTTCGATGCCAAATCGAAGCTGCAGATGGATTTCCGGACCTATGTCTTCCAGGTGGCCGAATCCGGCCAGGTTGCCCTCGGGCCGATCCGGGCCACCCTGAACGCTTTTGATGGCCCGGCACTGAAAGAGGCCGCCAAGGTCGGCGAAATTCTCGCCTTTCAATCTCAAAAGTCGGGCAAGTGGGACAGGACCCACGAGGTGCAGTGGCTCGTAAACGGGGAAAACTTCAAAACCGCAACGGGCGACGATCCCAAAGCGAACCTGCTGCGCTTCGATACCACCGGCATGGCGCCGGCCGCCTACACCGTTGCCGTGCGCCTCGTAGACACAGCGGGGAAGACCCGGAAGATCATCGCCCACCAGGACGCCTCTTTTCGCCTGGTCACAAGCGTCTCCGCCATGGCCCCCTTTCAGATCCGCGCCTCCCTCAACGACTACGACGGGCCGCCGCTTCCCGCCTCGGTCCAGAACGGCGACGTCCTCGCCTTCCAGGCCGATTTGAAGCACCCTGCGGGAAAACCGGAACCGGCGCAGCTCTTCTGGCAGGTATACGACGGAGCGGGGAAGCCGGTGCCGGGCCTCGGAAAGCAGGAGCAGGTGTATGAATCGGGGGGGATCAGGAACCACCGCTTCAAGATCCGGCTGGATGACCTGGCGGACGGCGAATACTCGGTCGGACTGACCCATGTGTTCAACGCCGCGCCCGGCGTGAAGGTGAACGCCGTCTCCCGATTCAGAATCGCCCAGGCCGTGAGGATCGACAGGGTCCTGGCAACGGACAGCCCTGACGATCAAAAACACAAGGCGCTGTTCCCGCCCGATCGGGAGCCGCTGCTCTATGCCCACTACACGATCGGACAGGGCGTCAACAAGGCAACCCTGACCCTGACGGCAAAAGATGCAAAGGGTCAAACGATTGAATCCGTTTCCCTGGAACGGCCCCGTCCCGGCGAGACACCGCCTTACCGGGCGGGTCTGGCCGTTCCGGCCGGAAAGATACCCGCCGGTGAAGCAATCCTCTTCGAGGCATCGATTGTCGCCGAAGACGGCCGGCGGCATTCGGCCCGCACCACCTTCACGAAGGAAGCCTGCCGCCTGGTCCTGAATGCCCCGAAGACCTTGAAGAGCGGTGAAAACAGGCCTTTTTCCATTACCGTGCCCAAGAGCTTCAAGGAGCCGTTGGTCGTGGATGTGCGCGCCTCCGGAAAAGGCCTCAGCGCAGGCCACACACCCGGATCGCTGCATGGAACCGTGGGCGGCATCGCCGCGGAATACGCGGAAACGGGAAACCTGGTCGTGAAAGTCACCGATGCCGGCGGCAACAGCGCGTCGGCGCAGGCCAGAATCCTCATCGAGCCGGCGGGAAAACAATATGCCGATGCGCAACCTCCGGCGCCGAAACCAACGGTGCCCGTTTCTCCGTCCCCGGTGCGCACCCCGTCCCCGATCCATGCCTCTCCTTCGCACTCAGGGATCAAGAGCAGCCCTTCTCCCCAGCCGAGGCGGGCGGCACCGGCACCCGGAATCGACTATGCCGCCGTTGGCAGACAGCACTGGGAGTGGGTCGTCAACAACATCATGAACAGGACCATCCATTCCTGCCTCCGAAGCAGCGAGCCCCGGCTCTACGACCAGTTCCGGCGACAGCTCCTCGGCATGAAATCGGTGGATTACGCCGCCCTCGGCAGAATGAACCCCCAGCGTCTTGCCGGCTATTCTTCCGAACAGGAACGGCTGTTCGCACAGAGGGCCCTGTATGACGCCATCATGAGCCACGGCTTGAAAGGGGACTGCCCGACCAGGATGATCGATCACCTGGCCCGCCAGGGGCTGATTTCCCATGCCCAGGCGACGGCGTATCGGGACAGGCAGAAAAAGAGCAATGCCTCCCGGGCTTCCACCGCTCGGGACAGAGGCCGGACCGGGACGGTTTACTGGGTCGTTTTGACTTCCGTGTTCGACAGGCAGACCAGGAAGACAAGGTCCAGTGCCCGGATTGTCACCGGGAACCGGCCGCCGCCCACCGGTTTTTCGGCTCCCAATGCCGCCGCGCCCGGCCACTATTTTTCTGTGACGAAGGCTTACGGGACCCTGGATCAGCGGAAAGCGCAGGAGATAGCGGGCGAGATAAACCGGGGGGGGTATCGCGATGTTTTCCCCAGAACCAGATATAGTGCGTCCGGCCATATCGGGAAAGGGTTGGAGGGCAGGACGCTCGTAAACCATGACAGCGGTGTCCCTCGCTGAAGACGGGCCATCGAGTTCCACAAGGAGGTATCATGACGCTTTTTTCGAATTCCCATGGATGTTTCCGGGCAATGGTCTCGGGATTATGGAAGACCGCATTCGTGAGTCCGGGGCGCCCCCGGCGCCTGCCCATCGCGGCCGTGCTGGCGGTTGCCTGTCTCCTGTCGCCCTTCCCTTTCGGGGGAGGAAAGGCCGTCTACGGGGAGACATCGTTCCTGGACCGGGTTTTCGGGGGGACGGAGAAAACAGAGAAGGCCGCCGCTCCCGTGAAATATGAAAATTTCATGTCCGCCCCGGGCATGAAGAAATATACGAGGATCCACCACACCTTCAGCAGGGACGGCCATTGGATGGTGACGAAAATGGCGCGATCCGTCAAACCCGGAACAACCGTTGATGACTTCGAACTCTGGAGGTTCGACGGAAAAGAGAACGGTTTTGTCAGGCATCCCCTGGACCGCGAGATTCGCGAATCGATGCGGGCGATGACCGTCTCCCCGGACGGCAATTCCATCGCCGTCTGCAATTGCCCCTGGGACGGGAAAGGGTTGATAGACACTTCAAAAGCGCGTGTATCCATCGTGCGGACAAGCGACGGAAAAATCATCCGGACGTTTCCCGTCTACATGTCCAGCACGGCCATGCAGATCATGCCGGACAACAAGACGCTGGTGGGGACGACCTACCGTCGTCGGGTCGCGGGAGGCAGACAGGTCATGGATAGCGTAACGGAGGCATACTCCATCACGACGGGGAAAAAGATCCCCCTGCCGGCCATGCATGACAGCTGCCACCGGAAAAAGAGCACCCTGCAGCAGTTGAAACTGTCCGATCGCTATCTGGGGGCGTGGTGCTCGAACGGAACGGCATGGCTCTTCGACGCGAAGAATTTTTCGCTGGTCCGCAACCTGGACAAGGCAGAAGGCCTCTATCTCAATCGCGACGGTTCGCTTGCGGCCGTATGGGGAGGGTTACGCGGACAATTCAAGATTCTCGATACGACCACCTGGAAGGAGATCGAAACACCTCCCGGATTCGCCACGGGGGGCCTAGCCATTGCCTTCGGCCCGGACAACAGCATCCTGAAAGCCTGGAGCAATTGCCTGGAAGAATACGTAATCCTCAAAGGGAAAAAGCTTGTTCACGTTCAGGAAAGACGGTTTGCCGACGAGAAAAAAGCACCCTCTGCGGTCTTCGTTCAGCAGGCCGGCGCCTGGTACGCCCTGGTTGACAAAAAAGTGCACACCATGAAGGCGGCCACCCCGGAAATGATTCGGGCCGCTGCGGCATTGGACGAGGGAAGAGAGCTTCTCGCCGCCGGGTTCCATTCGGCGGCAGTCCGGAAGATTGAGGAAGCCATAAACCTCTCTCCTCTGCAACAGGATTTGCAGTACTCAAAGGCGTATGCCGGTTTCTGGACGCGGGGTCTGCCCCTCAAGGACGTCGGCTCGTTGCTTCTCTTCCATAAAGACATCCTCCTGAAGGCAGAAAAAAGATCCTGGATTGGATTCGGCGTCGACAAAAGCGCGAGAGGAATCGTTGTGACGTCCGTAAATCCCGAAGGGCCGGCGGCAAAATCAGGGCTCCGCAAAGGAGACATCATCAAGCTTTTCAACGGCAGACCCGTAGCTTCCGTGGACGACGTCTCCACCCGCGACATCCCTATCGGCAGTGAGGTCACCTGTGTCGTCCAGCGTGAAGGCAGGCAGATCCGGCTTTCAGCCCGCACGATCGCCGGATTTGTTGACAATACAAACCTCGCGATAGCACTCCGGCGTCTGATGGAATACGGAATGCTGGCTGTCCATGCGGGGCATCCTCAACTGGCGCTCGAGGTTGCGGAGGAGGTCATGAAGCTGAAGAAGCAATACCCGCTTGCAATGAAATGGAACACTGCCGCCAAGATTTCCCCGGCCCTGAAGGCGCTGGTCATGGCCGGCGCGGCGGCGGATGCCAAAACCTATGACTACCTCCTGGAGCAGGGGGGGCTGATGCCCGAGGGCAGCAATTTCGTGTCATGCTTCATCACGGATTACCCCGACCTCTGGGCACCCCTGTATGCGGACCGGAAGAAACTGGCCTATATCCTGAATCTGGATGAGGCCAAGCTTCCGAAATCGCCGACGAAGAAGGGGGTTTCACCGCAGCCCTATCCCGATCCGGCGGGCAGGCTGTTGACCCCGGTCACCGCGCCGAAAAGGCTGGACACGGAAGCCCCGGCATCGTCCGCTCCGACGGTGAAACAGCAGCGGGAGACGCCTGCGCCGCCGTCCAAACCCCGGGTCCTCGATTGAATCGACGGACGACGATCGGGGCTGAGGCATCCGGGCAGAGGAACCGACCACCCTTCCCAAAGGCCGGGTTCTGGATTAGAGGCAGCGGGGTTTGCGACGGAAGGCCGTGTGAAATCTTCGGAGGGACGGGGCAGTCTCAGGGAGGCGCCGACAAAATGAGAGCATTCGGATGGCCGGGGAAAGGCCTCGCCCTTGCAGCATGGCTGCTGTTCCTTCTTCTCCCTGCCTGCGCGAGTTTGCCTGAACGCGATCAGCAGTTGATCATCGCGGCCAAGGAAGGCCGTGACCGGCAGGTCTCTGCCCTCCTGGAGCAGGGTGCCGATGCCAATGCCCGTGAAACGAACGGGCAACTGACGAGGATGCGCTACACCGCCCTGATGTGGGCGTCATACAAAGGGCACACGGAAGTGGTCCGCATCCTCACCGCCCATGGCGCGGACGTGCAGGCCGGGGACAGTGAGAACCGCACCGCCCTGATGATGGCGGTGGCAAGGGGCCATCTCGAAATCGCCGCAATCCTGGTGGCCTCCGGTGCGGACATCCGGACCCGGTCCAGGCAGGCCGATACCCTTTTGATGGCGGCGGCCCGGGAAGGCCGCGAAACCGCGGTCAAGTGGCTGCTGAAGAAGGGGGTGGCGGTCAACGCCGCCAATGATATGGGCGAAACAGCCCTGATGGCGGCGGCCCTGCGAGGGCACACCCAAACAGTCAAGGCCCTGCTGGATGCCGGGGCCCTCACGGAAGCCAGGGACAAGGCGGGCAATACGGCCCTGATCCTGGCGAGTACGGGGACCCTGCATAAAGGCGGCGGATCGGTGGACACGGTGAGACTGCTGCTGGGTCATGGCGCCGATGTACATGCTAGCAATCATGGCGGCACCACCGCCTTGATCGCCGCGGCACGGCACGGCAACGCGGAGGTAGAGCGGGCGCTTCTTGCCGCAGGCGCAAAACGGGATTGATCAACGGCCCGTGCGTTTGTCACCTTGCGCGGAATTCAGAAATCCATCGGCCGATTGCAGCGTTT
>CAYNEJ010000031.1:0-1699 GCA_964396205.1 uncultured Syntrophaceae bacterium | reverse complement strand
CCCGGAAAGACCCGGGGCTCACGTGTGGGGCATGCCGCCGCGGAAGATGAAATAGACCGCCCCGACGAGGCAGAGAGCGGCCCACATGTAGTCCCATTTCAGGGGCTGCTTCATGACAAAAAAGGCGAACCCGGCAAAGACGATCATGGTGATCACTTCCTGGATCACCTTGAGCTGGGCGAGATTGTAGTGCTGGAAGCCGATCCGGTTGGCGGGCACCTGGAGCATGTATTCGAACAGGGCTACGCCCCAGCTCAGCAGGATCACCATCAACAGGGGCCAGCCGTTCATGAACTTGAGATGGCCGTACCAGGCAAACGTCATGAACAGGTTGGACAGAATCAGCAGCAGAACCGTTTCGAGCACCGCGGGAACCCGGTTAACAGCACTCTGCGCCCGCCTTGCTTATACCGGCGGTGTGGGCGTCAGCGTCCGTGAAGCATGCTTACAACGGGCGGTGCGGAACCTAATCCAGACGGAAACGGAATGCAAGGGTCTTTTTGCTTCAAAACGGAGACCGCCGATTGCAGATCGTCAGCGGCAGATTGAAACTTTGTCCGTCCAAATGAAAGTCACAGGCGGCGGGCCGCCGCCGACCGCAAATCGGCACCGAAAATGGACCCACCATCGGCATGCAATATTGATCCACCTTTGGAACCGGCTGTTAGGCACATGGTTCTTATCTGTATAAAGTAAGTCCACAGTTTTGACACTTCTTTTGAGGGGGGAAACTGATGCTACTGGATGGTGTATAATTGCCTTTGGAAACTGTCTGGACAAAGAAAAAAGAATTACATCTGGGACATTTCTGCTTATGTAATCTATTCTGGATAAACATCCCAAAGAAGAACAAGAAAGCTGGAAGAATGATTGGGTACCATGTTTCAAACCGTGCTACATATGCCATTGTCAGCGCCATAATTGGTAAAAAGGAAAAAAGGATGAATAGAAATATTCGTCTCATCTTCCTAATATCAGCCAAACCTCTATTTATTTCATGGATTGATGTTGTCATCCAACGCCCTTGCCTGAAATGGTGTAGTCGTCCCTGAAAAGTGTAGTTATTGCATTATTAATGGGTTGTTCTCTGATAGAATCGCCAGAAATTAAAACAAATCCCTCAAAAGCTGGTGTTTTTATACAACCGAAAAACCTGTCCGCCCAGGATGCCCAAGGCGATCTGTTCCGTTCCCGCCTGAACCAGATTCTCAGCAACGGACACCCGCTCTTCCAGCTTGCCCGTCAGATCGTCTGGTCGTTCTTTGACACCGAGTTCGGGGGGCAGGTCACGGGTTCAGGCGTGGTGGTACGTTCGTGTCGACGGCACCTGGAATGAGTTGTTGGGCTGCTTACTTCTGCGGGATCACGGCAATGGCATCAATCTCCACAAGAAAATCAGGGTGTGCCAATGCGGGCACAAAGATAGCGCTAATGACGGGTGGATTCGGACGTTGGCCCCACACTTTTTGAAACGCCTCGAATCCCACGTTGGCCGATTGGCCATGCAGGATATAGACGTTCCACTTTACGATGTGTTGAAGTCCTGCCCCGCCTGCCGCCAGAGCTGTTTCCACATTCCGTAGCGTCTTTTCCGTTTGCGCCCCGAGGTCCCCTTTGCCAACGATGTTGCCGGAAGCATCCACCGCATTCTGGCCACCGACATAGATTGTCGTTGCATTGCCGCTGACGACAACAGCCT
>CAYNEJ010000030.1:0-27159 GCA_964396205.1 uncultured Syntrophaceae bacterium | reverse complement strand
CAACTTGCGGCGGGACTTGCACCCGCTAGAGCGCGCCCATGCTGGGCGCACAAAAAAAGGCGCCGGCCTCGGGGCCGGCGCCGCTTCAATCTGCTTGGAGTTACACGACTCCGGGATGAATCAGGCCTTGGAAGGCTGCTTCAGCATCCATATGATGGCAATGGATACCAGGCACATGACACCGGAAATGATGAAAGACGTGGAGTAGTCTCCGGCGCCGTACTGCTTCACCACTTGGATCCCCTTGTCCATGGCCTCGTAGGGAATCTGGCCGACAATGGACATCAGCTTCGGGGCCAGCCAGGGACCAAACAGACCGCCTGCACCGTAGGCCGCGAACATCAGGCCGTAGTTGGCGCCCACGTTCTTCGTCCCGAAGTAGTCCGCCGTGATCGCCGGGTAGAGCCCGAGGTAACCGCCAAAGCAGAACCCGATGGAGCACACGCCGAAGAGATACAGGGGATAGCTGGTGAACATCTTGAGAACCAGCATGATGACGCCGGCAAAGGCAAAGAGAATGTACAGGGTGTTCTTGCGGCCGATGACGTCGGAGACCTGGCCCCAGACAAGGCGTCCGGCAGCATTCAGGATCGCGACGATCATAACGGCCAGCGCTCCCTGGTCGGCAATGGTCTTGAAGGCGTCCTTCGTGATCGTGGGCATTGTCTTCGCCATCTCGATCATGGACGGAGCCTGCCACATGTTGGTGATGTTCATGATGATCATGAGGCCCGCCGTGCAGCCGGCGAAATAGGTAATCCAGAGAAAATAGAACTGAGGCGTTTTGAGCATCTCGCCGGTCGTGAAATCACTTCCGGACGATGCTTTCGCACCCGCGGCGGGTGCGGGGGGATTCCATCCCGCAGGCTTGAAGCCGGCCGGGGGAACCACCATGAGCTGGGCGCCAAGAATAACGGCAACCAGGAAGATGATGCCAAGATACATGAAGGTCGGCATGATGCCCGAGGAGGCGATGAAGGCCTTGGCGATGGGGGTGAAAACCAGGGCGCCGGCACCGAACCCGGCCACGGCCAGCCCCGTAATCATGCCGCGCTTGTCCGGAAACCACTTCACACAGGTGGCGATGGGACAGACATAGGCGGCACCGATGCCGATGCCGCCTATGACGGCAAAGGACAGGGTGAACATCATGAGGCTGTCCGCGAAGGACGCAAGGATAAGGCCGAGGCCCAGCATGGCGCCACCCACCGTCGCGACGATCCGGGGCCCGATCTTATCCTGGATCTTGCCGGCGAAGATAACGCCCAGGGCAAAGAAAGCCAGAATCAACTGTGCAGGGAGCGCCAGGTCGGTGGCACTCCAGGTGGGGAATCGGGCACTCAGGCCCGGTTTGAAAACGCTGTAAATGTAAACGGCGCCCAGACTGACCTGGATCAGCATTGCGCCCACAACCACCAGCCACCGATTGAAGGTCTTCTCTGCCATGAAAGCGATCCCTCCTTTTATAAAATGCGCCGCTACCTAACACACATGTCTCCGGATGTCCAACACATATTTCCGGTTGGACCGCTCCAGGACCGAGCACGAAAGCAGCTTCTTTACGTTGTTTTCGGGAGATCCCGGAGCTGTTCCCGGGTGTTGACGTTGAGGAAGGGATCCCGTCCCGCGAAGAAGGACTCCGTTTCGGCCTCCTCGACGTTACGGACACGAAAGCCTTTATAAAATCCTGTCACTTTCCGTTCATCCCGTTCCAGGAGGCGGCGGATGACCGGCAGGCATTTCCGGTCGTAGACGGCGTGGAGGGGCTCCGGACGGCCCCCCCGGACGGGGACGACGATGTCGCATCCTTCCGCCAGGGATACCATATGGCGGATGAAGGCGGCGTTCAGGTACGGCATGTCGCAGGCACAGACAAAGACCCGCGGAGCCCGGGCGTGGAACAGGCCGGAATGGATTCCCGCCAGGGGTCCCATGCCCTTGAAGATGTCCGTCACGACGGTGACGCCGAGATCCAGGTACTCCAGGGGCTCGTTCGTCGCGACAAGGATCTCGTCGCAGACTTCCAGGAGGATTCCGACGGCCCGGTCGATCAGCCGTTCCCCCTCCACCGTGAGAAAGGCCTTGTTGGCCCCCATCCTGGAGTTCTTCCCGCCCGACAGTATGACTCCCGCAATGCTTTCCATGATCCGGGCCCCGATTATCAATGCATGCCGGGATACAGCTTCCGGGAACGATCGACGATTCGCTCGATGGCGTCGGTCAGGGCTCCGTTCAGCTGAGCCTGCAGGGTTTCCCTGGAAAAACCGATGTCCTGCAGGGAGGCGGTGCTCTCCACCGTCGTCCTGTGGACGATCTTCCTGCTTTTGATGTCGGCCATGACCAGCGTCAGCTTGACCTTCGCCTGGTAGCGGTTGACGGGATTGAAACGATCCGAGCGGTCGCAGGTCACATCCAGGGCATCGATGGTTCCCCCCACCAGGACGTCACCCCACTCGGGCCGGATCGTCTCCGCACGGAGATCCCAGGCCGGTGCCACCCCCGCCACGGAACAGCCGGAGCGCAGGAGGTAGGAGCGGATGCCCGCCGAGACGGCCTCTCCGGCGGTCATCCGCTCAGGGAGTACCGGGATCCGGCTTCCCCCGGCCTTGATCACCGCTCCGATCCGCAGGGGATCTCCGGAAGGTCTGGCGTCGCGGAGAGCCGCCACGGCCACCAGCCGGTCCCCGCAGGGCCTTTCACCGACAGCGATCGGCTTCGACGGCACGTATCGCATGTCGATGCTGTAAAGCGTGGTCGGGGCACAGCCCGCAAGGAGCAGAGCGGCCGTCAGTGCCGCCAGAAGAATGGCAGGACTCGTCTTCCTGTTCACTTGCTTCATGTTCTTCCTCCCTGGAAATCAGGACGGAACCGTTCCCGACCCGAACGGTCCATCGGCGGCCGGAGCGGGCTCGACCGTGGAGGGGCTCCCGCCCCGCAGGCTCGTGTATCCCGGAGACAGGATCTCAACGCCCGCCCGGTTAAAAACATCCTGTATGTTCTGATGCAGCAGGGAATATATCAAGACCTTTCTGGACGGCGTCCAGGAGGGTCATCTCCCGGCTCAGCCTGATTTCGGTCTGGAACTTACCCATTGGGCACAGCGCCTTCCACTGCCTTTTTCTCCATGCGGAACACCCCTGCCGTCATGAGGATATTGCTGAGAACGATGACGCTGACGGTATAGACGATGAAGTCCTCGGAGCCCTGGACTCCGGCGGAGACGGGCAGCGACGCGAGCACGGCGGAGGCCAGACCCCGCGGATGCATGAAGAAAAGGGCCCGCCGGTCCGCCGGATCCCTTCCCGACCGCCGCTCCACAAACTCGACGCTCAGGTAGCGCATGGCGGCGATGATCATAAACAGGGCGACACTGATGCCCAGGTAGCGGGGCGACAACACGGCCGGCGTCATCAGCATCCCGATGTACACGAAGAAAAAGGTGCGGATGAAGAAGGTCACCTCGCCATGAAAGAACTTGATGGTCTCCTCGATGACACCACAGGTCGGCGGCCCGCTCAGGAAAGGAATCTCGCCGCAGTTTCCGAGGACGATTCCGAACAGGAGGATCGCGATGGGACCGCTCCCGCCCAGGAAATCGACGGTCGCCGTGACGACCAGGACGACGCCGAGGGTCACCATGTAGGAATACTTGCGGTCCCCCAGGACACGGAGAACCTTGTACCAGAAAAGGCCGGCCACGGTTCCCAGGACGATGGCGATCGAAAAGGAGCTGGCGATGGCGCGGAGCGGCCTTTCGATGCCGATGGACTCAAACCGGGCGAATTCGATGAGCGAAACGGCCAGAACGACGGCGAGGACGTCGCTCATGGCCGATTCGATCGTAAGGATGGTTTTTACCTCCTCCTTGAGGGTCATCTTTGCCACGACGGGAACCACGATGGCCGCACTCGTGCACCCCAGGATGGTTCCCATCATGAGGCTCGGCAGGAGCGGCCAGGCCATCAACTGATGCAGGCAGGCGGTAAGGGCGCCGGCGGTGAGGAAGAACGACACCAGTACCAGGAGGGTGGCGCTCCGGAACGCCTGGATCAGCGTGCGGATCTTCACGTCCATTCCGCCCTCGAAGAGGATCACGATGAGGGCGAACATCCCGAAGGATTCGGCGAAGGAGCTCAGAAGCCGGTGGTCGATCAGATGGAAAACGGGGCCCAGAACGACGCCGATGCCCAGGAGAACCAGGACGTCGGGGATCTTGAATTTCTCGAACGCGACGTTTCCCAGGAAACCGACCAGAATGATCGCCCCGGCGATGAAGAACAGAAGCGCAACCTCCACGGGGATCCTCCTCGTAACGGAATCTGATATGCGACGTCCCTTCGTCCCGCCCTCTACCCGTTGTCCCGATCCACCACCTCTGTCAGCCGGCTGGCGAAATCCGGGATTGCCGCGGCAACCCGCACCCAGGCGCTCATCAGCGGAATGCCGACCGGATCCGCCTGGAATTTTTCCTGGGCCCGGCGCAGGGATCCGACGAAGGCCTCGGAGGCCTCGATCTCGCTGTGCCGGTCATACACGAGCCCGTTGATGAGGGAAAGAGCGTGGTACTTTTCCACGGTCACCCTGGAGTCCTCGATGTAGGCGGCGCACAGGGTCCGGTAGAACGCCTGGCTCATGACGACGCCGTCCTGGCTCAAGACCCGGAAGAGGGCCTCCGCGATGTCCGTGGCCATCCGGATCAACCCCTCATCCGGCTTCTGCCTGTTCAGGGACTGGTGCTTGTGCTCATAGGTGTCGGCGATCTCCACCTGGCAGATCCGGTTGACCGACGCCCGCCGGTACACCTCGGAGAGGAGGGAAACCTCCAGGCCCCAGGTGGGGGAGATGCGCATGCCCCGGGCAAGGGTGGAGATAAAAGCGAATTCTCCCGAAAGGGGATAGCGGAAATTGCCCAGGTAGTCGAGAAACGCGTTGTACTCCAGGATCCGCTTCAGTGCCCGGATCAGCGGCATGTAAAAGAGCCTCGTCACCCGGCCGTAGAGCCGGTCGGTCACCCGCGCATAATATCCCTTGCTGAACTCGAAATCAACGGCCGGGTGAACGACGGGATAGACCAGGCGGGCCAGCATTTCCGAACGGTAGTTCCGGATGTCCGTATCGTGAAGCGCCATGGCATAGACGCTCTCGTCCGCGAGGATATACCCGATCGTCATCCAGACGGAGCGTCCCTTGCCGGGGGTGTCGAGATTAAAATCGCTGCCCCGGAGTTCGTCATAGAGTTCCTTCATGCGCGGGCCGTCGTGCCAGACGATGCGGACTTCCGTCGGCAGGTCGGAGAGCAGACGCCGGACACGCTCAAAATCCGCCTCGTTCGCCCGATCGAGCGAGAGAACGATGCGATGCAGGAATGTGACCTTTTTCAGCTCTTCCAGGATGGCCGGCATGGACGGCGTGTCGAACTCGCTGATGAGGGCCGGCAGGAGCAGGGCGATCTTTCTCCGCCGGGCGATGGCCATGAGCTCCTCGTTCAGTTCACCGGCGGGTCGCTCCCTCAGTTTCTGAAGCGTGGTGATCATTCCGTGCTGATAGAAATCGGACATGGTCTTTCCTCCTCATGTTTTATTCCACTGTTCCAGGAGATAGGGCTTCATTTCCTCGAAGGTCCGCGCCTGGTCCGCGAACAGCTTCTCCGCCCGGTCCGGATCCGCATCCTCCAGTTCCAGGACGAGGGAGGCGACGCGCGCGTTGTAAAGGGGGATCATCGTGTCAAGGAGCTTCATGCGCTGCCGCGGCGCGGCGTGAAAAGCCGAGGCATAGCGGTAGACGATCCGCACCCAGGTCTCGATGGGCAGAAGGAAGCGGGCTGTCCCGCCGGTTTCCACCAGGTCGCGGATGATGGCATAGTCCTCCTCCTCGATGACCTGGCGCCACAATTCGCCGAAATGGAAGAATCCGACCCGGAAATACTCGATCAGGGCTTCCTGATTGACCGTGAATGCCTCGGGTGTTCCCCCGTCGCTCGTCCCGACAGTCGGAATATCACTGGAACCGTGGATGCCCTTCCAGAACGTCTCGTGGGTCTCCATCATCTGAAAAATAGTCCCCACAACCTGCCGGAACATGGGGCTCAGATCCGCCGCGGGATCCTTCCGGTCGTGGACCTTCACGCCCATTTTGGCCTGGCAGATGCGGAACCCGTCGACAATGGCCGTGGTGGTCATCCAGATGTCGATTCCGAAACGGGCCACGTCGGTCTCCCAGGCATCCTGGCGCAGAAAATGCCTGGCCATGGCGCCCGACAGGCCGAAGTCGCCGCCGATGGGCTGGCGGATCCGCCGGCCGTAGAGGGCCCGCGTCAGGTTGTGGGCAATCGTGTTGGTGATGGTCCCGTCCAGTTTGAACCGCTCGTAGTCCGGTGCGACGAAGTCATACCCATCAAAGACGGGCTCCAGGAGATTCCGGACCCAGCGGGGCGAGATGGAAACGAGATCGGAATCGAACACGGCCAGCGCCCGCGGACGAAGAAAGTCGGCCGCCTCG
The DNA here is from genome assembly GCA_964396205.1 of uncultured Syntrophaceae bacterium. GTDB lineage: Bacteria > Desulfobacterota > Syntrophia > Syntrophales > PHBD01 > PHBD01. The sequence goes on along the minus strand of CAYNEJ010000030.1, from coordinate 20,661 downwards.
AAGATCGCCCGCAGGGCCGAGCCCTTGCCGGGCACGCCGCGATAAATCGTAACGGCCTTCACAATCCCGAAAGCCTTCTCGTCCACCTGTTCGGCGATCTCCCGCGTGTCGTCGGTGGATCCGCCGTCGGAGACGAGAATCAGCGAGCTGGCATTGGGGTAGTGCATGGCCAGCCCGTGGAAGACCGTCTCCAGGACATGGCGGACAGTGGTCCCGCTCTGATAACAGGGAATCCCGACGATGATATCCGCTCCGCCCAGGTTCTCGATCTGTCTTCTGACCCCTCTTCTCAATGCCGTGCTGAAGCGTTGCTCCGGATTCATGGTATCTCCTTTCTGTCGGTGTCATCCCCTGGTCCGTCACCGTCCTGTGCATCCGTTCCGTTTCCGGCCATCTTCCCATCCAATCCCCCGGTCCAACCCAGGATTTCCTCGACCGACTGCCTCCAGCCCATGCTGCCCCGCTCCCGCGCCCGGACAAGCCCGGGAATCGATATCTCCAGGTCTCTCCCTCCCGGCGAGGGGATCAGGACCGGGTGATCCACGGCCATGAACAGGGGCAAATCGTTCAGGCTGTCCCCCAGACCGACGGTCCGGATTTCCTCATTCCACGCTCTGCGGAAAACCTCCTTCACGAACCGGGCGGCGGTTCCCTTGTCCTGGTCGCGCCGGAGCAGATGGTAAAAACGGCCGCCGCGGGTGATCGAAAGGCCTGCAGGCTCCGCCATGGCGGCCAGTTCGGGCAGCCGCTCTCCGTCTTCCAGGAGAAACGGCTCCGAGAACTCACGATCCATAGCCAGCGCGGCCCGGTCGGGGGGGAGGCCCGTCAGGCGGGCCACCTCCTCCACGGTCATATCGCCGAAGCCGCGCAAGGGGATCCGCGGCCGGACCTCCGTCACGAAATTCCGGATCTCGCCGTACGCCAGACCCAGACGGATTGCAAAATAGGGCTCCCGCCCGCTCCCGGACATGACCGGAATGCCCCGGCATCCCCGGGGAAAGTAGATGCCGCCGCCGTTTTCGACGATGAAGGGCATCTTGAGGGCAAGATCATCCTGAATCGCCTCGACTTCCGCCCTCGTCTTGCTGGATGCAATGACAAGCGGAATCCCTTCCCGCTGGAGACGGTCAAGAACCGGCCGGGCCTCCTCGCAGGAGTAGTCGTCATGATCCAGAAGCGTCCCGTCAAGATCCGTAAAGAGAAGCCATTTCATGCGAAATCCCCGATCAGGCCTTGCCGCGCCCCGCATACGCGCCCCGGAGACACCCCCGGACGGATTTCGGACAGACACCGGACGTCGAAAAGGCTTTTTTATCCTGACAATGAGTCGATACGGATGACAGGCAGCAGCGGAAACCGAAAAGGAAGGAGGAACATGACCGCCCTTGCCGAAGTCAACCGGATCGCATCGGAGTGCTCATGGTTCCCTTTTTTCCCGCTCGGATGAAGCATGATCCCCCACCGGCACGTTCCTTTCCGGTGAGCGGATCAGTTGGGGCGGCACTCTGCTGGCACCGAAGATCGCCACCAGTTGCAGGAGAGCGAGATTGATATCCCGGAGGTTTTCCCCGCCGAGCGTTTCAAGTCCTGAAGCCAGAAGGCCCTGTGCCACTTCAGGCGCCGAGGAGAGGAGGCCGTTTCCCTTCTCGGTCAGCTCCACCCAGACAACCCGCCGGTCGTCCCCGGACCTCCGCCTCAGAATATATCCCCGCTCCTCCAGGCGATCCAGAATGCCGACCATCGTGGCGGGGTGCAGGTAGACGCGCCGGGCCAGATCGAGAACCCGGACGGGGGTGGATTCGGCAATGGCCTTGATCGTCCAGAGCTGCGGTCCCGTCAACCCGGTTTCCCGTTCGATCTTCTTGGACTGCTCGTTCAGAATCTGAAAGATTCTCCTGATGTTATCGATGATGTCCACAATGGCTTGATGCTTTTCGTCCATAAGGCTTCATAAAAAAGAAGTTGCAGGCGGAGCCATGATCTGTTAGTTGCAGGACAAACTGTTTGTGTAGAAACAATATCAGTTCCGATGCGGCTCGTCAACCAACCACGAAAAAATGGTCCTCGAAGCGGAATGAAACAACTCTTTCTCCTCCTGGCAGCCCTTTCTCTCCTTGGCCTGTTTCCCGGGAATGCCGTCCCTGCGGATGGCGCGATCCCGGACCTGCGGGGAAACTGGACGAGCTGTTCCGCACAAAGAGCGGATCGAACGGGATTCACTCCCGTCTCTCCGACATTCCGGATGGAGATCAAGGATCAGTCGAACCGCAGATTCAGCGGCCGCCTCGCCACGAACGACCAGGCGGCGGGCTGGCAGAAGTTCCAGGGGACATTGGATGACCAGGGGCGTTTTCTGACCATCCTTCTCTCCGACCGCAGAGTGAACATCGGTCTCATCATCAGCAGGAACCGCCTGCGGTTGTTTTTTAACGGCGATCCGGAAGACGGAATGGTGGCGATCCACGTTCTCAAACGGGAGAAGCCAGACCACCGGGCCGCCCTCGACAGGCATCCATAGGGCCCTTTTCGGTAGAGCAGGGTGTCACAGGTCAGGGACTAACAGCCTCCTCATTCTTTCTGTGTTCGTCCAGCCCTGCTCTGCCCTTTTTTTCCGCTTTTCACAACTCTCACGCCAACCCCGACGACGAGCCGTTCCTGCACGCTTTGACCTTCTCGATCTGATCGTAATAGATTCGAATGATGTCCTTGCGGCTGATCATGGAAATCAGCTTCCCAGGGTCTCCGGGGTCCACGATGGGAAGCTCGCGGACTTCCGCCTTGGTCATCATCCGGAGGGCGGTTTTCAGATCATCGCCGGGGGTTACGGTCAGGACGCTGTCCGTCGCCACATCCTTGGCGACGACCAGGTTGTGGAGTTCCTCGGCCAGCATGACCCTGCGCACATCGGAAATGGAGAGAATGCCCGTCAGGCGGCCGGTCGCATCCACAACGGGGAAATTGGACTGCGAGGAGTCGACGATCCGCTGGAGGAGCGTATCGAACCGGCAGTTCTCCGGGATGGTCTCCACTTTCCTCTCCGGCGGCACGGCGTCCGACACGGTTACGTGTTCGAGCATATCCACCGCGAAATCACCAAGATGGGCCGGCGAGTCGATGCGTGCGGGCACCTGTTTCTCGTAAAGCGAGACATCGCCCAGCAGGAGATAGGAAATCGTCGAGACAATCATGAGGGGCACGATCAGGCTGTAGCCGCCGGTCATCTCCGCCACCATGATCAGGGAGGCGATGGGAACCTTGGCCACACCGGCAAAAAATCCTCCCATACCCACCAGGACGAAGGCACCGGGATGGAGGGACAACTGATCGAAGATGCTTCCGCACACAAGACCGTAAAACCCGCCCAGCATGGCCCCGATGAAGAGCGAGGGCGCGAAGACTCCACCGCTCCCGCCCGAGCCGATCGTAAGGGATGTAGCCGCGATCTTGGCAAAGACCAGAAGCAGCATCACGCGCATCGCCATCTTGCCGTCTATGGCGGATTGGATCCAATCATAGCCGCCGCCCAGGACCTGCGGCAGGAAGAACGCGAGAATGCCCAGCAGCAATCCGCCGACGGCGGGCCGGTACATCTTCTTCATCCGGAGCCGGCCGGCAAAAAGGTCCCGCACCCCGTAAAAGAACCGGACATAAAGATAACCCACGGCGGCGCAAAGGATACCGAAAATTCCGTAGAGCAGGAGCTCCACCGGCGCGGTCACGGGAGCCAGATTGGGAATGGTGAAGATCGTACCGTATCCCGTATGAAGGGAATAGACGGTGAAGGCCACAATGGAGGATATGATGCAGGGGATGATCCCCTCGAACTCGAATTCCGGTTTCCGGTAGAGCACCTCCACGGCAAAGAGTGCGGCTCCCAGCGGTGCCTTGAAGATGGCGCCGATTCCTCCCGCGGCGCCGGCGAGAAGCATGAGCCGGCGGCTCGGCTCGTCCATTTTGAGAAAAGCCGCCAGAATGGAGGCGAAACCGGATCCGATCTGGGCGATGGGACCTTCCTTGCCCGCCGACCCTCCGGAACCGATGGTAATCGCCGAGGCAATGGTTTTGATGAACGGAGCCCGCGGCCGTACCGCCCCCCCTTTCCGGTGAAAGGTGTCGATCATGGCGTCGGTCCCGTGCCCCTCCGCCTCGGGGGCAAACCGGTAAACCAGGAATCCGGATATCAATCCGCCCAGGGCCGGGATGACGAGCATCAGCCATCGGCCCGGTGGAAAACCAAGGATGAGAACGTCCCGGTAGGATTCCGGGGTCATCCAGGCGACGAGATCCGTCATGAAGAACCGGGTCCCGCTTGTCAGCAGATAATTGAAGAGGATGGCTCCCAGCCCGGAAACCACGCCGACCGTGATTCCCAGGGCTATCCAGCGCCCGATGGACTTCATCCGCACGGTCGACAGCGTCTGTCGATATTTCCCCAACCTGATCTCCATGCCATCCCTTTCCCGGCGGAAGTCCGGTGACATTAATTTGTATCGCAACCCATGTCAACAGCGGACAGCATTCACAGACTTCGCCGTCGGTTTCCCCAAGCCGGCCGGCGGCGGATCACCCCGCCCGCAGAGATCACGGCATCCGGATTCCATCCGGTTGGAGGCCCCGTCATCAAGGCATCCGCAGGCCCGGCACCCTGCGGATTCAGGCTCCTGCTGGCATCGGCGGGAGAATTCTCTTGCGAAAACAACGCCCCTCTTGTAGGAATTTTCTACGGACACTCAGCGGGAGGCACGCGATGTACTGGGAAAAAGATGTGGAAACCATGGACCGCGGACAACTGGCGGCCCGGCAACTGGAGCGGCTCCGGGAAACAGCGAAGCGGGCCGTCCAATCCTATTATTACGGGAAGGTGTTCACGGACGCGGGCATCCATCCGGAGGACATCCGCACCCTCGAAGACCTGCGGAAAATCCCCTTCACCACCAAGGACGACCTCCGGGAAAACTGGCCTTACGGATTCCTGGCCGTGCCGAAGGACGAGCTGATCCGCATGCATTCCTCATCCGGGACAACGGGCCGGGCCACGGTCATCTTCCACACGAAAAGCGACGTCGATGCCTGGACGAACCTGGTGGCCCGCTGCATGTACATGGCGGGACTGAGGAAGAGCGACGTTTTCCAGAACATGATGACCTACGGCCTCTTCACCGGCGGCCTGGGCTTCCATTACGGGGCGGAGCGGGTCGGCGCCCTGACGATCCCTGCCGGGGCGGGCAACAGCAAACGCCAGATCCAGCTCATGCGCGACTTCGACACGACGGCCGTTCACATCATCCCCAGCTATGCCCTTCACCTGTACACGGTCTTCGAGGAGCTGGGCCTCAAACCACAGAAAGACACGAAGGTCCGCATGGCCTTCATCGGCGCGGAGCCCCATTCCGAGAAGATGCGGAAACGAATCGAGGATTTTTACGGCTTCAAGGCTTTCAACTCCTACGGTCTCTCGGAGATGAACGGTCCCGGCGTGGCGTTCGAGTGTCCCGAGCAGAACGGGATGCACATCTGGGAGGACGGCTTCATCGTGGAGATCGTCGATCCCGTCACCCTCCAGCCTGTCCCGGACGGCCAGGAGGGGGAGCTGGTCATGACAACCCTGCTCCGGGAAGGCATGCCGGTCCTGCGGTACCGGACGAAGGACCTGACCCGCATCCTCCCCGGCGAATGCCCTTGCGGGCGCACCCATCGCCGCATCGAGCGGATCACAGGCCGCACCGACGACATGATGATCCTCAAGGGGGTCAACATCTTCCCCATCCAGATCGAGAAGAAGCTCATGGAGGTCCCCGGGGTCGGCCGGAACTTCGTCATTCTCCTGGAGCGGGAGGGTTTCAACGACCTGATGCACATCAAGGTGGAGGTGGAGCGGGAGTTCTTCAGCGGAGAGCTCCGCCACCTGGAGGCCCTGCGGCGCAGGATCGTGGAGGAGCTCAAGAGCGACATTCTCATCACACCGAAGGTCGACCTGGTGGAGCCCGACAGCCTCCCGAAATCGGAGGGGAAGGCGGTACGGGTCATCGACAACCGCGAAAATTAAGGAGGATCCATTCATGATCGCACACCAGCTTTCCATTTTCGCGGAGAACAAGCCCGGAAAGCTCGCCGCCGTCACATCCGTCCTGGCGAAAGCGAAGATCAGCATCCGGGCGACCACGATCGCCACAACGGACACCTTCGGCGTCATCAACCTCATTGTGGACGACCCCAAGGAGGCCCAGGCGGCCCTGACCAAAGCCGGGATGATGGTGAAACTGCGGCCCGTCCTGGCGATCCTGATCGATGACAAGCCGGGCGGACTGGACCGGCTCACCCAGCTCCTCTTCAAGGAGGGCGTCAACGTGAACAATGCCTACGGCTTTGTCCTGGAAAGCCGGGAAAAGGCCGTGTTCGTGGTGGATGTGGATCAGACGGACAAGGCGGAAAAGCTGGTCGAGAAAAACGGCTTCCGGACGCTGGACACGGAGGCCCTGTCGGCCATCGAGCCTTTCCATTACATGAAGTATTGACGGCAGGCCGCCCTTTGTGCCGCCGGGCATCCTCCCGCGGCCGAAGGGCTTTTTTTCCTGTGCCGTGAAGGATGAAAGACACCGCCGTCAAGGCCCCGCAGAAAAGGAGGAAGAAATGACGCACGAACAAAAGGGAAACTTCCAGAGCAAGCACCCGGATGCCACTGCGGATCCCGAGATCGCCGAGGCCCTGCGAAGCGCTTCCGAGAAGGGCGCCATCTCCTGCGCGGCAGCCACCCGGCTGGCGGATTTTCTCCGGAAGGACATGGCCGTCATCGGCATGCACCTGGATCTGCTGAATATCCAGCTTACCCGTTGCCAGCTTGGTCTTTTCGGATACCCTCAAGGGCGGATCGTGAATACGGCCTATGCGGTTCCTCCGGATCTCGAGAGGGCCATTCGAGCGGCCCTTCGGGACGGCCGGCTCCCCTGCCTCGACTCCTGGGAGATCGCCCGCCGGTTCGCCATACCGAAGATGGAAGTGGCCGGCGCCTGCGAAGCGCTGAAGATCAAGATCAAACCCTGCCAACTCGGGGCCTTCTGAAAGCACCCGGCCCTGCATACCGGCGGGCCGCGAAAGCGCCCCGCTTCGTCCTCAGAGGGAATTCCCCCGGAATGCGGGACCGCCATCGCCTGACGGATTGTCCGCCCCGGCGTCCGGAACGGTCCGGGCCTGCTCGTACCGGTTTCCCCCCGCCTCCTTCGCCCGGTACATCGCCTCGTCGGCTTTCCTGAGCAGGGTCTTGCCGTCCTTCCCGTCCTGCGGGAAGCTGGCGATCCCGATGCTCGTGGAAGAGCGAACGGCATGGCCTTCCAGAACGAATTCCCTGCGGAAGGAGTCGACAATCTTCTCCGCCACCTGCCGGGCCGCCTTGTCCTTCCCGATTTCGGGAAGGAAGACCACGAACTCGTCTCCCCCCAGCCGGGCCACCGTATCGCTATCCCGCACCGCCTCCCGAAGCCGCTCGGCCACCTCCGTCAGAAGCTGATCTCCCAGGGCATGGCCGAGAGTGTCGTTCACCTCCTTGAACCGGTCCAGGTCTAGCACCAGGAGCGCCGCGCAGCGTTTTGCGCGGGCGGCGGCCGCCAGGGCGGTATCGACACGGTCCTGCAGAAGGGTGCGGTTCGGCAGCCCCGTCAGGGGGTCGTGATATGCCAGGTGCCGGATCGCCTCCTGGGCCTGGATGTGATCCGTAACATCAATCACCGTACCCATGATGGCCGGCCTTCCCTGGTACGAAATGATGACGGAGTGGACTTCCACATTGAGAACGGCGCCGTCCTTTCGCCGGGCCCGGTATGGGGTGTGGGCTACGCTCCGATCCCCGGCGAGGCGCCGCCGGAGTTTCTCCTCGAGCGTGGGCAGATCCTCCGGGACGATGATGTCGGTCGGGGACAGGCGGTTGATGACCTCGTCATAAGAGTATCCGAACATTTCGAGCAGGCGGTGGTTCGCGTATCGGATGCGGTCGTCCTGAATCACCAGCACTCCGACGACGGACTCCTCCGCGAGGCTCCGGAACTGGTCTTCCGATTTCCGGAGAGCATCCTCGCTTTGCCGGAGGCTTTGGAACAGGGCACGGTAGGGACGCCGGACGCCCATATCGATCAGGGCCAGGGAGAGCAGCCAGAGAGAGAGGATCTTGAGAAAGTGCTCCAGGACACTGAAGTACCCGAACATATCCGCATGAAGGGTGAAGACCGCCCCTTGGACGACCTTGATCAGCATGGCGGCTGTAACAAGCGCATAAACGTTGCGATCAAACGTCTCCCTGACCCGAAACAGGAGGATCGCCGCAGCCAGGAAGAGCCCGGCGATCCCGTATTCACTGGCGATCTTGAAAGCAGTCTGCCCCGAACCCTCCCGGAAACACTCGGGAAACGCGCCCGGCGTGAAAACGGCCGCGAAAAGGGCCGCCGTCACGAGCAGGTACAGGGCAAGCGTCTCCCAGCCGGGCAGGCGGCGGCGGACAAAAAGAGGGGCCGCGAGAAAAGAGAGGCTCTCGACGTACCTGGCGGCGATCCAGAGCTGAGCCGGCAGGTTGGCCCCGTATTCCGCAAAGATCCCCGTTCCCCCGTAGGACAGTGCATGAAAAAAATCGAGAGCCGCCGCGGACAGAAGCGAGATGCCGATAAGCGGGAAGAAGTGATTTTCCATGACCCGGCGGGCATTCCAGGCCACCGCGAAAATCATGCAGGCGATGAAAATGGAGATGCCGTCGGCGAGGGCATGGAAAAGGGGATCATTGTAGAACTTTGCCAGCAACAATCCCGCCAGAATGATCCCCATCAGCAGCAGATGACCTGCTACACGCTTCATGGCCGACCGTCCTTCTTCACTTGAGGTTTTTCCGTCAGGCGGCCGGCAGGCACTCCGGCCCTCCGGGGAGTTATCCGTTCTGCTCCTCGTACCGGGCCAGCGTGAAGAGCATGTCCGCCAGCCGGTTCATGTACTCGTGGACGGCATCGTTCTTCACGAGGCCTTCCGCCCTGAGCAGGGCGGCCTTCCGCTCCGCCCGCCGGACAACCGTGCGGGCCACGTCGATCTGGGCGGAGACGACCGTTTTCCCCGGATAGATGAATTCCCGTCCCAGGGTAACGTCTTTCTGGAGCTCGTCGATGAGGTTCTCCAGCCGCTCCGCATCGCCCGTACCGATGCGGCGGGGCAGCTTCGGCAGGTCTTCCGGGAGGGCCGAAAGCTCCGCTCCCAGGACGAGAAGATCCTTCTGCACGCCCAGCAGAATGTCCCTGATTTTCAGATTCCCCGTCATTGCCCGGGCAACCCCCATGACGGAACTGGCCTCGTCAAGAACACCGTACGTCTCCGGCCGGGGATCGTACTTCGGAACCCGCTGTCCTCCCAGGAGACTTGTCTCCCCTCCATCGCCCTTCTTCGAAAATTTCATCCGTTTCCCCTCCTTTTTTCCAGCAGCCGCTTGACGATTCGCACGATGGCCCCGGTGTTTCTCCGGGCACACCGAACGATCTCCTTCATGGTCAGGGGCTTGTCCCCGATGCCGTGAGCGAAATTGTCGACCGAGCAGAGGGATGCGTAATCGAGGTCCAGCTCCTTCGCCACCGAGGCCTCGCCGCCCAGGGTCATCCCGACGACATCGGAAAACATGGAGGCCAGGCGGACCTCCGCCTTCGTTTCAAACCTGGGTCCCACCGTATGCCAGTACACGCCGCCGTCGACCGCGGCGAAGCCGCAGTCCGCCGCGGCCGACAGCCACTCCTGCCGGAGCTCCCCGGAAAGGCCGGGGGTTGCATGGACCGGCTGGTCGTGGAATACCGTCGGAGAGGCGGCAAGCATGATGTAATCGTCCGGTACGACAAGGGTTCCCGGAGACAGGGCCGTCTTCAGGGAACCCGTCGAGTTGGCCGAGACGACTTGGCGCACCCCCAAGTCCCGGAGGGCGGTCATATTGGCGGCGTGGTTGATCCGATGGGGAAGGATGTAGGGTTCCCCTGCGAGGCCGTGGCGGGGAATGAAAGCGATCTCATTGGACAGCAGGATCGTGGCGGGGCCGAAGGGCGTTTCCACGGTGCGCGGCTTGAGTCTGCCCAGGACGTGATTTTTCAGAAGCATGGGACCGGAGATGATTCCCAGGGGCGGCATGATGTTCCCCTCCACGTGCGGAATGGAAAAACTGATCGGTATTACCTCAGAAATGTCCTCTCCTGCAAGGAATCCTTCAGGGATGACGGCCTTCCAGGTGCTCCGGCGGCAAATGGATTGACAGCCTCACGGCTTGTATGCCATAGCCTCAAAAAAACAACCTGGAGGAAACCCCAATGGCGGAAGGAACGCTTTTTGAAGCCGGCGACGGTAACTTCGACCAGGAAATCCTGAAGGCCGACAAACCGGTCCTGGTTGACTTCTGGGCACCCTGGTGCGGCCCCTGCAAGGCCCTCGGGCCGATCGTGGAGGAAGTGGCGGCCGCTTACGGGGACCGGATCAAGTTCGCCAAGGTCAACGTGGATGACAATCCGGGAATATCGGCCACATACGGAATCCGCAGCATTCCCACGCTGCTCCTTTTCAAGGATGGAAAGGTCCTGGATACCATGATCGGATTGGCGCCCAAAGACAAACTGGAAACGTTCGTAAAGAAGGGACTGTAATGCGGAATGTGAGAAAGCGGCAGGCCCTCCTGCTCTTCCTGATCGCCTTGATGATCATGACAACCGGCTGCGGCTGGGTGAAGAACCTCTTTACAAAGAGGGACATGAGTCGTTCAACACCGGACGCCGTGTATGCCCGGGGATACGAGGATTACCAGGCAGGGCGTTACGAGAAGGCCGTCGAATCATTTCAGCGGCTCAGGGAGGTCTACCCCCTGAGCCCTCTGGCGATTCTGGCCGAAATGGGTATTGCCGACGCCCATTTCAGCAACAAGGCCTACGGAGAGGCCGAAGTGGCCTACACGGACTTCTACAACCTGCATCCCACCAACGAGAATATTCCCTATGTCCTCTACCAGATCGGCATGTGCCACTATAACCAGATGCCGACGATCGATCGGGACCAGTCGGAGGCCTTGAAGGCACGAAAGGATTTCGAGCGGCTGATCACCCGGTTCCCCAACAGCAAATTTGCCTTCCTGGCGGAAAAGCGTCTCCGGGAAACCCGGCAGCAGCTGGCGGAAAACGAGTTTTACGTCGGCGAGTTCTACTTCCGGACGAAAAAATTCAAGGCCGCCCTGAAGCGGTTCGAAGGCATCGCCAAAGATTATCCGGGCCTCGGACTGGACTACAAGCTCAACTGGTATCTTGCCGAGACGAAAAAGCTGGCAGCCCTGCAGGAGGCGGAAGAGCAGAAGGAAAAGGAAAAAAAGCGGCTCAAGGAAGCAAAAAAGAAAGAGAAAGAAGAGAAGAAGGGCAAGGCGAAAGCCAACGACGCAGAGAAGGATAAGAATAAGGATAACGGATGAACCGTCGGCCCGGCACGGGTCGCTGACGGAATACCAGAAGGAGCCCCCCGGGGCTCCTTTTTTTGCCGTTTTCCCCGAATCCGCATCCGCAGGGGAAGAGAGGCTCGGCCAACGTGGACACCCCTGGCCCGTCGCCCGGCATCCACATTGTCTATCCGGCGGGGAAGCGAATGGCGCGCAGTGCCCGGTCGGCCGCTTCCACCGGTGAAACGTCCGTCTCCACAATGCCATGGCATTCCCGGGGCAATTCCCGGACGGCGTCGTAGTCGGCCTGCTGCTGCCGAAAGATCTCCCAGCGCCCGTCCGAGGGCTCTCCCGCTTCCGACTGCCTTCCCTCCAACCGACGGCGGATGTCCGCTTCCCCGCAGCAGCACTCAAGGACCATAAAATCCGCACCGAGGGTCCGAGCCGTCTCCAGCGCCCGGAGACGATCCTCCCGCCGCTTGTAGGATCCGTCGATGATGACCGGCCGGCCCTCCCGGATCGTCTCCCCGGCTCGCTCCAGGGCGGCCGCATAGGTCCGCTGCGAGACCTCCGCGGAATAGAGACCCGCTCCGAAAGCCTCGGGACGCTTTTCCCCCGGCGCCAGTCCCGCCAGCTCCTTGCGCAGGGCGTCCATCTGAATGACGACCGCATCCAGACGGGGAGCAACCTGCCGGGCCACGACGCTCTTGCCGGTCCCCATGAGCCCCGCCGTCAGGATCAACGCCGGCCGCTCCGGACGGGCGGCGTACGTATAGGCCCAGTCGAAGTACTTCTCCGCCATCTCCCGGGCCTCCCGGCGTCCCTCCTCGCCGATGGCCCGGTCGTCCAGGCGGAAGCTGACCACCTTGCCCCGGACAAAGGCGTAATAACATTTGTAGAAATTCAGGAGCCTCCGCACGTCATCATCTCCGGAATGGCGGATGTAGGCCGCCACGAAGGACTCCGCCCAGTCCGGATAGCCGTTGTAATCCAGGTCCATGGCCAGGAACGCGGCCTCCGCCGCCGTGTCCTCGAAGCGGAAGCGTTCATTGAATTCGATGCAGTCGAAGATGACGATCTCTCCGGCCAGGCAGATGTGCTCCAGGTGCAAGTCCCCGTGGCAGTCCCGGATGCGGTGCTCCTCCACCCGGCGGCGCAGGAGGTCGCCGTTCCGGTCCATGAAAAAGGCGATGTAATCCCGGATGAAGGCCCACTGATAAGCCGGGATGGTCACCCCCCGATACTTCGCCGTCTGGTCGAAATTCTCGTCGTGATTGTGCCGGATCGTGTCGATTCCCCCCACCTCGTCGATGCGCCCGCCCGTCTCGGCGGCGGCGTGAAACGCGGCGACCTTCCGCGCCACGTCGTCCATGACGGAGATGTCCACGGTGCCCTCTCGGAGCAGCCCCTTGAGCATCCGGTCCTGGGGCAGCCGCTTCATCCGGACGGCGTATTCGACCACAGGCCCGTCCCCGGAAAGAGACAGGCCGCCGGCCGGATCCTGTCGGATCTCCGCCACGCCCAGGTAGGTGTCACCCGCCAGCCGCCGATTCAGCCGGACCTCCTCGCCGCAGTAGAATTTTCTCTTCTCCAGGGTTGAGAAGTCGAGAAACCCGAAATCCACGGGTTTCTTCACCTTGTAGACTTCCTCCCCGGCGATGAAGACATAGGAGATATGGGTCTGGACGAGTTCGACCGTCTCGGGCCGGCAGGGATATAATTCGGGGTTCAGCATGGTATCGACGAGCTTCGGATGGGTCATGGCTTCTCGTTTTCTCCTGATAGAATTCTTTCCATCGGGGCATATCCCGAAACGGACGGGAAAGCCCCTCCGGAGGGGAAGCATCGGTCCCGGATCCCGACACCCCAGGCCCCCCCTGCTATTCCTTTTTCAGCCTCTCCTTCCACTCCTGGATGCGCTGCAGGGCCTCCAGGGGCGTCATGTTCAGGGGATCCGCCGCCCGGATCTCCTCCAGGAGGTCGTCCCGGACGCCCTCGAAAAGGCTGAGTTGGTTCGACTCCTTCCGGGACACCCGCTTTCCCCGGGCGAGGCGGGGCATCCCGCCCTCGTCGAACTCGCCGTTCTCGATGTTGTGGAGGATCTCCCGGGCACGCTGAATGACCTCCTCGGGCACGCCGGCGATGCGGGCCACCTGGATGCCATAGCTCCGGTTCGTCCCGCCCTCCATGATCTTCCGGAGGAAGATGATCCGGTCCCCCCACTCCCGGACGGCGATGTTGTAGTTTTTCACGCCCTCTTTCGCGGCGGCCATCTCCGTAAGCTGGTGGTAATGCGTGGCGAAGAGGGTCCGGCATTTCAGGTGCGTTGCGTCGTGGAGATGCTCCGCCACGGCCCAGGCGATGGACAGGCCGTCGAAGGTGCTGGTCCCGCGCCCCACCTCGTCGAGGATGACGAGGCTCCGGGGCGTGCCGTGGCGGAGGATGCCGGCGACCTCGTTCATCTCCACCATGAAGGTGCTCTGCCCGCGGGCCAGGTTGTCGGCGGCGCCGATGCGCGTGAAGATCCGGTCGGCCACCCCGATCCGGGCGGAGGCGGCGGGGACGAACCCCCCCATCTGGGCCAGGATCACGATCAGGGCCACCTGCCGGATGTAGGTGGACTTGCCGGCCATGTTGGGGCCCGTGATGATGAGGAAGCGGTTCTCCCTCCCATCCAGGAGCGTGTCGTTGGGGACGAATGCCTCGGGAAAGACCGCCTTCTCGACGACGGGGTGGCGGCCGTCCCGGATGTCAATGACGTCCCCGTCGTCCACCTCGGGACGGGAGAAGCCGTTCCGCTGGGCCACCTCCGCGAGGGAGGCCAGGGCGTCCAGGTCGGCCAGGGCCGAGGCGGTGGCCTGGATCCGCCGCACCTGCCGGGCGGCCTCGTCGCGCACCGCCGCAAAGAGCTCGTATTCCCGCTCCCTCCGCCGATCTTCCGCGTGGAGGACGGAGTGCTCGTATTCCTTCAGCTCCTGGTTGATGTAGCGCTCCGCGTTCACCAGGGTCTGCTTGCGGACGTACTCCGGAGGCACCCGGTCGGCGTTGGCCTTGGTCACCTCGATGTAGTAGCCGAAGACGCTGTTGTAGCCCACCTTCAGCGTGGAGATGCCCGTCTTCCGCCGCTCCGTCTCCTCCAGGGCGGCGATGCCCCTCTTGCCGTCACGGCTCAGGGCGATGAGCCCGTCCAGGTCGGCGTCGTACCCTTCCCGGATAATCCCCCCTTCGCGGACGGTGAAGGGCGGATCGTCCACGATGGCCCTGCCGATCAGCTCCCGCAGGTCTGCCATCTCGTCGACGTCCGCCTTCAGGGAAGCGGCCAACGGCGCCGTCCATTCCTCCACGGCCGCCAGGACCGCAGGCACCTGCTCCAGGGAGGAGCGGAGGGCCGCCAGGTCCCGGGCGTTGGCCACTCCCATGGAGACCCGGGCCGCCAGGCGCTCCAGGTCCTGCACCCCCCCCAGGGATTTCCGGAGACGCTCCCGGAGGAGGTTCCGCTCCCGGATCGCATCGACCGCCTCCAGGCGCTCGGAGATCCGTCCGGGATTCACCAGGGGATACGAGAGCCACCACCGAAGCCGTCTTCCCCCCATGGAGGTGATGGTTTCGTCGAGTGCATGGAAAAGGGACCCCGCTCGCTTCTGCTCCCGGAGGGTCGTGAAGAGCTCCAGGTTCTCCCGGGCCGTCTCGTCCAGGACGAGGTGCTCCCCGGCTTCCTGGAACCGGATCTCCCGCAGGTGCCCCAGGCGCTCCTTCTGGGTCTCCTCGACGTATCGGAGCAATGCCCCCGCCGCACCTGTGAGGGCGGGTTCTTCCGACAGGCGCCGCCCGTCGGGGGACTCGCCGGGGAAATAGGAGCCCAGACGCTCCCGGGCTGCGTCGCCGTCAAAATAGTCCGGCGGCAGGAAATTCACCAGGAGGGCACGGGAGCGCTGCCGGAGGCTTTTGAGCCATGGCTCCGCCCGGGCCTCTTCCTCGGCGACCAGCTCCCGGAACCCCAGGCCCGCCGCCTCTGCCACGAAAAACTCCCTGTCATGGAACCGGGTGACCCGGAAATCGCCCGTGGAGATGTCCAGGAAGGAAAGTCCGTAAACGCCTTCCCGGACGCAGACGGAGGCGAGGAAATTGTTCTCCTTGGCCTGGAGGTTGTCCGGCTCGAGGACCAGTCCCGGCGTCACGACGCGGACCACGTCACGCTTCACGACCCCCTTCGCCTGCCGGGGATCCTCCATCTGCTCACAGACGGCGACCTTGAATCCGTTCTCGATGAGCCGGGCAATGTAACCGGAAGCGGCGTGCCAGGGTACGCCGCAGAGGGGAACGGCGTTTTCCTTCCCCTTGTTCCGGGAGGTCAGCGCGATGTCCAGAACAGGCGCCGCCGTGACGGCGTCGTCGAAGAACATCTCGTAGAAGTCGCCCATCCGGAAGAAGAGAATGCAGTCGGGATACTTCTCCTTGAGCGCCACATACTGGCGCATGGCGGGGGTGAGGTCCCCTACTCCCATCGGTCGCCTCCGCGGCGCGTGAGGTCGATGGTGCCGTTCCCGGAACGGCGGGGTCCCGGACCGGAGCGGAAGCCGGGACCGGGTCCTGAGAAGAGGGAGTTGAGGATCCAGCTCACGATGCTGATGAGAATGGCGCCCAGAACGGCGGGCCAGAATCCCTGGACGTCGAACCCGGGGATCACCCCCGAGGCCATTTTCAGGAGCAGTGCATTGATGACCAGGGTGAAGAGGCCGAGGGTCAGGATGTTCACCGGCAGCGTAATGATGATCAGGACCGGCTTGAGGATTGTGTTCAGGACCCCCAGCGCGGCGGCGGCGAAGAAGGCGGACCAGAAACTGGTCACACGGATGCCTTCGATGAAGTAGGCCGCCGCGAGGACGGCCGCGGTCAGAATCAGCCAGCGAATGAACAAACCGGTCATGGATCGGCCTTCCTGGTCGCAGCCGGATTCGGCGTGCGGAAGCACCGCCCCGACTGCGAGCAACCCCTCGGGCGGGGCGTCCGGATTGCAGGGAATGACGGGAAACACGGAAACAGGGCCGGTTCCGCCGTCGTCACACCTGGGTAAAATACTCGGGCTTGGCGGAGCAGACTGGACATTTGTCCGGCAGGACGCCGTCGGAGACGTAGCCGCAGATCGTGCAGACGTGGTATGTCGTCTCCCGCTCTTCCATGAAGTGGCCCATGGCCTCCTTGTACAGCTTGGCGTGAACCTCCTCGACGTCCCGGCTCTGGCTGAAGTGGATGGCCGCGGCACGGTTCCCCTCTTCGTTGGCTGCCTTGATGAAGGCGTCGTAGGCCACGCCGGCCACCTTCGTTTCGGACTCGAAGCTGGCCGCCAGATTCTCCTCGGTGCTCCGGATCTCCTTGAGAAGCCGCAGGGCGCGGGTTCCGTGAACTTCCTCCGAGAGGGCGACGGCCCGGAACAGCCTGGCCATCTGGGGATACCCTTCCTTCTCCGCCTTGTCGGCATAGACCTTGAGCCGCAGGACCGCCTTGGCCTCGCCGGTGTAGGCCTGGTGGAGGATCTCCATGATCTTGCTCATCGGGCCTCCCTATTCTTCCGGGGCGAAGACGTCCTTGCCGGAACCGCAGATGGGGCAGACCCAGTCTTCGGGAAGATCTTCAAAGGCCGTCCCGGGGGCAACGCCGGCATCGGGATCCCCTTTCGCCGGGTCGTACACATAGCCGCACACGTCACAGACATATTTCTTCATGCTATCCTCCACGATTGCCTTGTTTTCATTCCTGGGAAACGGCTTCCTTGACCGCCGCAGCCACCTGCCTTCCCTGCTCGAAGCACCGGACCAGCATGTCCCGGTCGGGGACGTGCTTCACCCGGACGGCCTCGCCGACGATTTTTACCTTCATGTCTTCCAGGTATTCCTGGACCTGCTTCACCGACTCGCCGCTCCATCCGTAGGAGCCGAAGGCGCACCCCAACAGGTTGGCCGGCCGCAGTCCCTTCAGGTATGTCAGGACATCGGCCATCTGGGGAAGCAGGTTGTTGTTCAGGGTGGGGGAGCCGGCACAGAGGGCCCCCGCTTCCAGGGTCTCATAGACCACATCGCTCCGGTGGACCTCGTCCATGTTCATGAGCTTCACCCGGAGTCCTCCGTCGGCCAGCCCTTCGGCCATGGCCCTGGCCATTTTTTCGGTGCTCTTCCACATGGTGGCATAGACCACGACGGCCTTGGCCGTCGGCTTCCGGGCGGCCCAGCGGCCGTAACGGGTGATGATTCCCGCGAGGTCCTTTCTCCAGACCGGCCCGTGGTCCGGGGCGATGACGTCGATGGCCAGGCCCGAGGCGGCGACCCGCTCCAGGAGCTTCAGAACCTGCGGCGAATAAGGCATCAGGATGTTGGCGAAGTAGGTGGCCGCCTCGAATTCGAGGATGGCCGGGTCGATCTCGTCGTCGAAGCGCTCCGACGTGGCCAGGTGCATTCCGAAGCCGTCCTGGGAAAAGAGCAGCCTGTCCTCCTGGAGGTAGCTGAACATGCTGTCGGGCCAGTGGAGCATCCGCGTTTCCATGAAGTCCAGGGTCGCGTTGCCCAGGCCGAGCCGGCTGCCGTCTTTCAGGGGAACGATGTCCGCCTGCCGGTGGAAAAGATCCTGGAGGGTCTTCACACCCATGGGGGAGGCAAAGACCTTTTCCGGCCGGATCAGGTCGATGATCTCCGGCAGGCAGCCCGTGTGATCCATCTCCGAGTGGTTGGAGATGATGTAGCGGATCTCCTTCGGGTCCACGACGGAAGCGATCCGGGAGAGCATCTCGTCCCGGAACGGGGCCTTCACCGTGTCCATCAGGGTGATCTTGTCGGCCATCACCAGGTAGGCATTGTAGGTGCTGCCCCGGCGGGTCGTGTAGCCGTGGAAATCCCGGATGTTCCAGTCGATCGCCCCGACCCACCAGACCCGGTCGGTGATCCTGACGGCCTTGTAGAAATCGACGTTATTCATAAGCATACCTCGCATTGGTATCAGGACAGGAAATGCCGACCCATTGGATAGCATTACCCGTCGGGAGGTGTCAATCCCGACGGTTTCGGGAAGTCCGTGAAGACGCCGTCGACGCCCATCGCATCCATGGCCCGGAAGTCCTCCTCCCGGTTGGCGGTGTAGACAAACACCTTCAAGCCCCTCCGGTGCGCCCCTTCCACGAAACGGGAGCTGACCCGGTCCAGGCGGTTGTGAATGGAAAAGGGGGCCAGTTCCGCCAGGAGCCGCTCCGAGGGGAGGATTGGAGAGCGCGTCAGGAGTCCCCGGGGAATCCGGGACGCCTTCTGCCTGGCAACGGCAAGCTCGCGATGCCGAAAGGACGAAAGGAGAACCTCCCCATGGCTCCATCCCCGGTCCCTCACATATCTATCCACCAGAGCCGCCGCCGGAGCGGCCGTTCCAGGTCCTTTCAATTCCACGTTGACCGCCGCTCGGCGGTCAACCAGGTCCAGGACCTCGTGAAGAAACGGAATCCTCTGTCCCTGACCGGCATCGAGGGAGCGCAGGTAGGCAAGGGAGGAGGCCATGACCCGGCCCCGCCCGTTCGTCGTCCGCTCCAGCCGGGGATCGTGGATGACGACCAGTTCCCCCTCGACGAGATACACATCGACCTCGACTCCATCGGCCCCGAGGACAAGGGCCTGCTCAATGGCCGCCAGAGTGTTCTCCGGAGCTTGGGCGGAAGCGCCCCGGTGGGCAAAGCGGAAGAGCCGGCCGCGGGAAAGATTGGAAATGAGTGTCACGGCAACCTCCCGAATAATTCTGTCCCTCTCCTCCAGGATGTCGCGCCGCTCCGCTGGATTGCCTGTGGACGGTACCGGCGATCCGTCAGCCACAGTTCGTGAGAGCACGGGGAATTCAGGAGGCCCGGATCTCCCGGACAAGCGCCTTCAAACCCGGGAACACGGCGCGGTCCCCGTCCCAGGCATAGGGCAGGATTTCCAGGCCGAGCGATCTCAGGGGCTCCTCCAGAGCGGCCGGCAGCGCAGCGGGAGCCGCCAGCACCAGTCGCGGCTTTTCCGGAAGAGTGACGCGATCCACCAGGAGCCTTGCCGCTCCCGCCAGAATATCACCGTCCCGGAGGTCTGTCAGAACCTTGAACACAACGGCCATCCGCCCAAGCCGGCTCATGGCGAAGCAGTCCCGGCCCTCGTCGTTGCCCGCGGGGATGCCCATGGCCTGGATGGCTTCGGCGAGATCGGCGGCAACCAGGCTCCCGTCGCAAAGCCGGGAAAGGTCGTCAGGAGCCGGCAGGCTTGCCTCACCGCTGAATTCCGCACGATATTCCACCTCCGGGAAGGCAATGGCCATCTGGGGATCCCGGTGGGCGGCCAGATCCTTCATCCTTTGGACCTTGCGGACGAACTGCCCGAGCTGGCGGACGAAGCGGGGCGAATACAGGGCGCCCACGACGGCCACGGTTGCCCGCTCGTCGCCGTCCTCCATGACCGCCCAGACGCCGCGGTACCGGCTCCCGAACAGGGATTTGCCGATTCCCTTCCGGCTTCCCCCGAGGCGGCCCCGGTGGACGACATAGATCACCCCTTCCGGGTCCCTGGCCAGTGCACCGCCGATTTTCCGGTCGATTCCCCGGATCGGAAAATTGATCTCGCAGGTGATGGCAACCCGCCCCTCCGGTGCCGGCTTGCCGATGCCCAGGACGTTCCAGTGGTTCTTCTCCGGGATCCGCTTCGAATAGAGCCAGAGGCCCAGATTGTCCGACCAGTGCACGGAAGCCCGGAAGCTTGCCCCCGGATGCCCCACGCGGACGGGAATCCGAACGTCCGAGACGGCCCGGAAACTGCGGCTGAACTGCTGCTGGCAACGCCGGATCACGGCCTCGTCCTCGATAACCTTCAGCATGCTCGATTCCTTTCCGACCGGTTCCCTCCCGACAGGGACAGGTATCCGGAACGAAATGGCGTTTCGAAAGGGTTGCTTTTTCTACCATGGGAATGCGGCCACTTCAACGCTCATCACGAGAATGCGAAAGAAATACTTCAAGAAAGGCCTTGGCAGAAGCGGAAGGGGACACCCAGAAGGATAACTATGATATTTTAATTTGACATTGCATGTAACTAAGTTTATTAATCTGACGCACGAAGAAAACGTTGTTACTTTTGGAGGTGATTGAGATGTGGACGAGCCTGACACAGACTTGGCATTACGTGGAAAAATGGGCCGCGGAGAAGCCCGGAGCCGAGGCCCTGGTCTTCGGAGACGAACGCCTCACCTGGGGTGAT
>CAYNEJ010000029.1:15247-27287 GCA_964396205.1 uncultured Syntrophaceae bacterium | reverse complement strand
AGAAGGCCGATGATCGAAAGGGAATCCAGATAGGTCTTGAAATGCTTGAATCCCTCCTCGCCCAGCCTGCCCACAACGATCCGCCGGGTCAGAAACCCGGCCGCGAGAGGAATGCCAAGATAAAGGAGAACGCTCTCCCCGACGACGAGAACGTCGAAGGAGACCTCTCCCAGGAGCAGCTTGGCATACACGGGGATCAGGAGCATCTGGCAGATCGAGTTGATGGCCACGAGCACGATGGCCAGGGCGTTGTTGCCCCGGGCCAGGAAGGTGAAGACGATGACCATGGCAATGCAGGGCGCCAGCCCGTACAGGACGAGTCCGACGTAAAGATCCGGATAGCCCGAGAGAAAAATCTTCGCCAGGAGGAGCATGAAGAAGGGCGCCACCAGGTAATTGAAGAACAGCACAAGGAGAAGCTGTTTCGGAGAAGTTGCCGCCTTGCCCAGGTCCTCAACCTTCACGTTGGTCATGGCCGGATAGATCATCAGGAACAGGCCGATCACCACGCCCAGCGCCAGGCTGTTGGCCAGGGTGAACGAATACGTTCCCGAGAAGATCGCCTTGATGGCGTCGATGGGGGGCGTCAGGGCGAAGTTCGAGATGCCGTAAACCTTTCCGATCACGATGCCCACAGCCATGCTGACGATGACAAAGATAGGCAGAAGCCGGAAATCCTGTACTTTTTCAAGATATTGTCTCATCACGTCTCCCTGTTGTCTGCGTGTCGTCGGTATTCGCCGGTCAACCCATCGACCCGCTTATTTCTTCAGCCACTTCTTGATGTCGTCCTTGGTCGGGATTTTCCCGACGGACTTCACCTTGCCGTCCACGACGACGGCGGGTGTGCCGAAGACGCCATGGGAGGCGATCTCTTTCATGTCCTTCACCTTGGAGACATCAACGGTGAGCCCCTCTTCCTTGAGAGCCTCCCGAATCAGTTTCTCCACCTGCTCGCACCGGGCACAGCCTGGTCCCAATACCTTGATTTCCATCACGTAACCTCCTGTTGAATCGTAGTAAGCCACTTCCGGATGTCCGCCTTCGAGGGAACGGTGCCCACCGCCAGCACCTTCCCGTTGACGACCAGGGCGGGAGCGCCCATCACGCCGGAGCGGGCGATTTCCTTGAGATCGTCCACGTGGACCAGATCGCCCGCCAGGCCCAGCTCGGCCATGACATCCCGGACGTCCCGCTCCAGTTGCCAGCACCGGGCGCACCCGGGTCCCAGGATCCGGACTTGCATACCCCGCAGCGCCTCTTCCTCCACGGCTTCTCCCCGGAACTTCCTGAATTCTCTCAGGAGGGCCTTCCCGTAGGCATCCCGGGCCGTCCGGGGAATGTAGTTCTCTTCTCCCGACCTGCGGAGCAGCTCTTCCCGGATCTCTTCATCGGTTCTGCCTGTCCCGTCGGCGGCCAGGCCGGCCATGATCGCCGTCAGGCCGACGATCCCGACCAGGGCGCCTTCAACCCGGACCTGGACGATGTCGCGCTCGCTCATCACACCGCCTCAAAGAATGAAATTCCCGAAGAACCACCCCACGACTGTTCCCAGGATGACGATGGTGATGACGTAGACCACGGCCTTTTTCATGCCGAAGACGCGGGCGATGGCGATCCAGTTGGGCAGGCTCAGCCCCGGGCCGGTCAGGAGCAGCGTGAGGGCCGGCCCCTTGCCCATGCCCAGCTTCATGAGCGTATCGACGAAGGGCGCCTCCGTCATGGTGGCGAAGTAGCTGACGGCACCGATCATGGTGGCCAGGAAGGAAGCGGTGATGCCGTTGCCGCCCAGCCAGGCCCGGATCCACTCCTCCGGCAGAAGCTTCCCGATGACGCCGACGAGAAAGACACCGCCCAACAGGAGGGGGAAAATGATCCGGATGAACCACCAGCTCTCCCGCAGCCACGAGGCGATCTCTTCCCGGGAAAGGGCCTTCCAGGCGTAGGCGGCCAGGACGAGGGTGGCGACCCCCCAGATGATGACCTTCGTCAGATAGGCCCCCGTCTGGCCGATGTAGTTGGGAAGCAGGAGCGACAGCAGGATCAGGACCATCAGGATCAGGTGAGGTCGGGAGACGATGGCCTGGGGGGCATCATCCGCCTGGAAGGCCGCTACCGTCTCCCGCTTCTCCTTGCCGAAGAAGACCGTCATGACCCAGCCAACGACAAAGGCCATCAGCAGGGACGCCACGACCCGGGCGACGACGATCTCGGGCCCCAGGATGTTTCCCGTGTAGATCAGGGACAGGATGTTCGCCGACGGGGCCACCCAGAGGATGATAAACGCCACCCCGACCGCGGCGCCGCTGTAGAACAGGCCGCTGGAGACGGGGATGACCGTGCAGGAGCAGGCGGCGACGAAGAAGCTGGCCAGACCGGCCAGGGAAAACGATTTCAGTTTGTTGGCCTTCTCCCCCAGGACTTCGAGGATGGCCTGCTGGTTGATGAACGCCACCATGGCCCCGGCCAGCAGAAACGCCGGGATCAGGCAGGTAAGCACGTGGGTGGCCACGTAATCCTGCAGGGCCAGGAGCCCTGCAACGACAAGATCGAGAAGAAACTGCATTTCGATGGTCCTCCGGAAACGGGATTCACCCCGGTCCGGACCGTGGGGAACCCCTGTATTGATAAGCGGCAATTCAGACGGCCGGCGTCTCCCTGGCGCACAGGACGTTCCGGTCGAGGTCCCCAATCGTATTCAGAAGATCCGCCAGTTCACGGTCTTCGGAGAGCCAGTGCCGGAGATTGCCCAGCATGCTCGCCGCATAGGGACTGCGGCTGCCGTCGGAGACGGCATAGTTGACCCATAGCCCGTCCTTCTTGCGACTCACCAGCCCGGCTTCCTCCAGGACCTTCAGGTGCTTGGAGACCGTCGGCTGGGCCAGCCCGAGGGCCGCTTGCAGCTCGCAGACACACATCATCCGCTGCTGGAGCATCTTGACGATCCGGACCCGGTTCGGGTCCGAGAGGGCCTTCATCACACTGACAAATGCTTCCATAACGCCCGCCTCCATATTACTGTTTGGCAATATATGAATCCTCCCTTCCCTGTCAAGCCGTAATCCTCCGATCACGGTTTCCCGTTCTCCACCTTCCCCATGGCATGCCGGATGCCGGCTGTGCTAAGGTTCATGAAAAATGATCAGGGAGGGCGCCATGGGCTGGGGAGGATACGGACCGATGTACGGGGGCTGGTGGATCATGCCGCTTTTCTGGATTCTGCTCCTCGTGATCCTGTTCTTCATCCTTCGTCGTTTCATCACCCGGTCCTGCGACCGGGCGACCCCGACGATCAACCTCGGCGATGAAGCCCTGCGGCAGATTCGCGAGGAGCTGCGGTCGCTTCGGACAGAAATCGAAGAGCTGAAAAAGCGTCTCCCACCGCCCGGGTAAGATCGAACCCGCATTGCGAGGAAAGCATGGAACCGTCTTACCGGGAGCTACACCGGCGGGGCGAACTGGAACGGCGCATGAAGGCGGCCGTCGAGGCGCTGGAGGAGTGCCGCCTGTGCCCGCGCTCGTGCGGCAGGAACCGGCTGGTCGGCGAGACGGGCTGGTGCCGCACCGGCCGGAAGGCCCGGATCGCCGCCTTCCACGCCCACTTCGGGGAAGAGGCGCCGCTCGTGGGGTCCGGCGGATCGGGGACGATCTTCATCAGCTCCTGCAATCTCCTGTGCACCTTCTGCCAGAACAACGACATCAGCCACCACCGGGAAGGGGAAGATGTCGAGCCGGTCCACCTGGCGGCGATGATGCTGAGCCTCCAGGAGCGGGGCTGCCACAACATCAACCTCGTGACCCCCTCCCACGTGGTCCCCCAGATCCTGGAAGCGCTCCTGATCGCCGCCGGGCAAGGCCTCTGTGTGCCCCTGGTCTACAACACGGGCGGCTACGACAGCGTGGAGACCCTCCGCCTCCTGGACGGCGTCGTGGACATCTACATGCCCGACTTCAAGTTCTGGGACAATGCATGGGCCGAGCGATTCTGCGGCGTGAAGGACTACCGGGAGCGAGCCTGCGAGGCGATCCGGGAGATGCACCGCCAGGCGGGGGATCTATCTCTGGACGATGAAGGGATCGCCGTCCGGGGGCTCCTGGTGCGTCACCTGGTGATGCCCGGCGGCGCCGCCGGCACGACGGAGGTCATGGCCTTCCTGGCCGACGAGATCTCGCCGGATACCTACGTCAATGTCATGGACCAGTACCATCCCTGCGGGCGGGGCGCGGCGGATCCCCTCATCAACCGTCGCATCACCGGTCAGGAATATGCCGCCGCCGTCCGGGCGGCCCGGGACTTAGGCCTTCACCGCCTCGACAACCGGGAGCGGCGTCGGCATCGGCTTTGACGCTTCCTCCCGGATGGTTCCATCCGTCCCGATCACGACTTTCTGCAGCGGTACGTCTTTCCCCGCCGTTTCCATCCCCTTCCGGACGATCATGGGCAGCCCCTGGCAGCAGGGAACCTCCATGACGGCAACGGTCACGTCGCGGATTTCATTGGCGGCGAAGATCCGGGCGAACTTCTCCACGTACGGGCCGGGATCGTCGAACTTGGGGCAGCCGATCAGGACCACCCTGCCCTGCAGAAAGTCCCGGTGAAAGGCCGGATACGCCACGGGTACGCAGTCCGCCGCCACCAGCAGGCTCGCTCCTTTCAGGAACGGCGCGGTCGGCGGGACCAGGCGGATCTGGACGGGCCAGTGTCCGAGGGCCGAAGATGCATGGCTCGATGCCACCGGCCGGTTGGCCTCTTCGCAGGAAACGGTTCGGAGAAAGGTCTGGAGATGGGTCCCGGGGCAGCCGCAGGCCAGGGTCTCCTCAGGCACCTCGTCCGCCGCGTTGTCCCGCTTCAGGTGCTCCAGGACGGCATGCTCGTTGAAGGCCTCCGCCTCGCGCTCGACGATCTCCAGGGCCCCCTGCGGGCATTCGCCCAGGCAGGCCCCCAGGCCGTCGCAGTAGCGCTCCGAGACGAGCCGGGCCTTGCCATCGATGATGCGGATCGCCCCCTCGGCGCAGGCGGTCACGCAGAGGCCGCAGCCGTCGCACTTCTCCTCGTCGATGCGGATGATTTTCCGGGTGGCATTCATGTCGGTTCCTCCGATTTTTGCCTGGATCTTAACCATCGCTTTTCAGAACGTCTTTGACTTAAGTCAAGGACGAATGGTATTTTTTGGGCATGAATAAGCCAGCCGTCGATCCGGTCGGGAAACTCTCCCTGATTCCCCTTTTCGCGGGCCTGCCCCGTCCCCACCGGGAGGCGCTGGCGGGAATCGCCGTTCCCAGGACGGTACCGGCAGGCAGCCGGATCTTTTCGGAAGGAGAGGACGGAAAGGGATTTTACGCGATCCTTTCCGGCCGCGTGAAGATTTTCAAGCTCTCCACGGATGGCAAGGAGCAAATCCTCCACCTCTTCGGTCCCGGCGAGATTTTCGGGGAGGTGGCCGTCTTTACCGGCCAGGGTTACCCGGCCCATGCGGCTGTTGAGCGGTCCTGCTCCCTCCTGTTCTTCCCGCGGGAGGCCTTCGTGGGGCTGATCCGCGGGGATGCATCCCTGGCACTGGGCATGCTGGCGGTTCTGTCCGTCCGGCTCCGGCGGTTTACCCGCATGGTGGAAGACCTCTCCCTGAAAGAGGTCCCCGGCAGGCTCGCGGCTCACCTGCTCTATCGGAGCAGCGCAGGGAAAAAAGATGTCGTCGAGCTGGACCTCTCCAAGGCCCAGTTGGCGGCACTCCTGGGGACGATCCCGGAGACCCTCTCGCGGATCCTGACGCGGATGGGCCGCCGGGGTCTCATCCGCACGCAGGGCTCCCGGATCGCCATACTCGACCGGGCCGGCCTGGAGACCATCGCCTCGGAGGGAGGGAAACTCCCCTGAGGCATTCACCCCGAAAGGAGGAGAACCCATGAAACCCATCGGACCCCTGATGTGGGAGCACCGGCTCATCGAACGGATGATCCGGGCCGTAAAGGTCGAGATCGACCGGATCAACCGCGAGAACACGGTCAACCCGGTGGCGGTGGACGTCGCGGTGGACTTCATCCGGACCTACGCCGATCGGACCCACCACGGCAAGGAAGAGGACATCCTGTTTCGGGAAATGAAGAAAAAAAAGCTGACCCCCGAGCACGCCCGGATCATGGACGAATTGATGGAGGAGCACCGGCAGGGCCGGAAGACCGTGGCCCGCCTCGTGGCGGCCAAGGAGCAATACCTGAAGGGTGACACCTCCGCCGTGGCCACGGTGGTCGAATGCCTCCGCTGGCTGACGGAGTTTTATCCGAAGCACATCGCCAAGGAGGACAAGGGATTCTTCTACCCGATCCTTTCCTATTTCAGCGAGGACGAGCAGAAGGTCATGCTGGCGGAATTCGGGGAGTTCGACCGGAAGATGATCCATGAGAAGTACAACCGGGTGGTGGACGCCTTCGACCCCGGCCGGTCCTGATCAAGAAAGGAAACAACGGCCATGGCGGAGAGCGATTCATTCTACAAAAGGATTCTGGACGACATCTCCGACGGCGTTTATTTCCTCGACGCAAACCGGACCATTACGTACTGGAACCGGGGGGCGGAGCGGATCACGGGCTATCCGTCCGATCAGGTCGTGGGATCGGGCTGTCGGGACAGCATCCTGGTACACGTCGATGAAAATGGAACACGCCTCTGCGAGGGATTGTGCCCTGTCGCTCAGACGCTGGCGGATGCGCAAACCCGCCGCGCGGATGTGTTCCTGCATCACAGGGACGGCTACCGGGTACCCGTCCGGATCCAGGTATCCCCCATTCAGGACCGGAAGGGGAACAATGTCGGGGCCGTGCAGGTCTTTCGGGAGGCCGTATCGGACGCCATGACCACGCAGTACATCGAGGACCTGAAAAAAGCGGCCCTGCTGGATCCCCTGACGGGCCTGCTCAACCGGCGGTTTCTCGATATGAAAATCCGCACATGCTTCGAGGACATTCAGCGGCACGGGTTTCCCTTCGCCGTCATCTTTGCGGACATCGATCATTTCCGGAATTTCAACGAGGCTTACGGTCACCTGACCGGAGACGAGGTGCTCAAGATGGTCTCCAGGACCCTGAAGGAAAACATCCGGTTCTCCGATACGGCGGGCCGATGGGGCGGGGAGGAATTCCTGCTGATCCTTCAGCATATTGAGAAGCAGGAGTTGGAACAGATCGCCGAAAAGCTGCGCGTCCTGGTGGAAACCTCTTTCCTGCTGACGGGAAAGCGGAACCTGTGGGTCACCATCTCCATGGGGGCCACCATGGCCTGCAAGGAAGACACAGCGGATTCCCTGCTCGGCAGAGCGAATCAGTTGATGTACCGGGCAAAATCCGAGGGGCGGAACCGGGTCATCGTCGACTAGCGGCCTCGTTGCCCGGTCGCTCCTCCCTCCGGGAAATGCGATCCGGGCCGAAAAACTGCTTGACAAATTCCCTTCGGGCGCGTTAGCTGACCGCAGTAATAAAATTACCGCGGTTACTCAGCGGGTTGTCATCCCTGCAACAGGTGAAATATCTGAATGGGCATCGCGGAGCGCAGGCAGAGAGAAAAAGAGTCGCGACGGGAGCAGATTCAGGAGATCGCGGCGGAGCTCTTTTACAAAAAAGGATATGCCGAGACCTCCCTGGATGAAATCGCCCGGCGGGCCGAGATATCCAAGGCCACGATTTACCTCTATTTCAAAAGCAAGGACGACCTCTACTACCACATCGTCGAGCCGGCCCTCGCGGAGTTGAGCCGCCGTCTGGTCAACATCGTGGAAAACAGGGAAGAGCCGGCAGACATCACGGTCCGGAAAGTCATCGACGCCACCCGGGATGTGTTCTTCAACGATCCAGGCTCGTATCACCTTCTCTCCCGCTACAACGCAGCCGACTTCAAAAAGCTTCTGCCGACGAAC
This sequence comes from uncultured Syntrophaceae bacterium, assembly GCA_964396205.1. Classification (GTDB taxonomy): domain Bacteria; phylum Desulfobacterota; class Syntrophia; order Syntrophales; family PHBD01; genus PHBD01. Next base: position 19,380 of record CAYNEJ010000029.1, on the reverse strand, counting down.
CGCCTGGACGACCTGAAAAGCCTGATGCGCTCGAATTTCCACCAGATGGAACAGGCCGTCAAGAAGGGCATGGATCAGGGCATTTTCTGCGATGCCGATGCCAAGCTGGTCTCCATAATCCTGTGGAACTGCTTTATGGGTGTCATCCAATTCCAGGAAAACAGGATGGATTCCGAGAGGAAGGATTACCGCAGGCCGACGATCGACGCTGCGGTGGACCTGATCATGAAGGGGCTGAAAAGCAAATAATTTTTTGTCGCACACTTACCGCGGTTAGTTTCTGACCACGGTAACATACCGAACCAGAGAGGAGATTCAGAATGGAAACCATGACGATTGAGTTGGGAATGGAGCGTGTCTGGTCCGACAGGGACATGCTGGGTGGATGCACAATGGAAACAGTGACCGTTGAGGCGGGAACGGAGCGCGTCTGGTCCGATCAGGACAGGCTGTCGCAGGGCGGATACGGACCCATCCCCCATGACGAAGCACGTCCGGGAAGCGCCCTTCGGGTGGCTGCAAAACTTGAAGGCACCTTCGAGCGGGTCTGGTCCGATGACGATGCACTTTCGGCAATCAGCACACTGAAGAAAGCCGCGTAACCGATTTTTCTTGCTCTCTCCTTACCCTGGCCGCCCCGCCGAATCGGTGGGGCGGCCTTTTTTTTGCTCCCCGATTCCAGTGATCGGACATGACCGGACACCCGGGAATTCCCGGAGGTCGGAAAAGATGGGAGAGAGACACTTGCAGCCGGCTGCAGCAGTTGGTTGCAGTTGCATTGACATACCGATGCTTCCTCTGTATTCTCCTCCGTGTTGACGACATAGAATGTTTACCCATTTCCTTCCGCTTCCCCCATGAAATGGTCGGATGGACGATGAAGCTCTTCCGCAATCTCAGCCCTGCCGTGATGGCGCCGTTTGTTACCCTGTTCCTCGGCGTCGTCCTGTTTCTGTTTGAGCCGCTGCCCGTGCAGGTGCTGCGAAACGCCGCCTTCGACCAATACCAGCGCTGGCACCCGCGGTCTTATGAGCCGGCGCCCGTTCGCATCATCGACATCGACGAAGAAAGCCTGAAACGAATCGGGCAATGGCCCTGGCCGCGCACGCGCGTCGCCGAGCTGATTGAGAAGCTGCAGCAGGCCGGTGCGGCGGCCGTCGGCATGGACATCATCTTCGCGGAGCCGGACCGGACTTCGCCGAAGTCGATGTCCGCCACCTGGAACCTCCCGGAGGACCTCCGCCGGCGCCTGGAGAGCATTCCGGACCATGACGAGGTCCTGGCGCGGACACTGCGCCGGAGTCGCGTCATCCTCGGATTTGCAACCGAACGTGACGGTCCGGTCCGGTCGCTTCCGGCACGTCCCTTTCGGATCGTCTTTTCCGGCGAGTCTCCCCTTCCCTTTCTTCATCCCTTTGAAAGCTCGGTGACGTCGATCCCGCCGCTGGAGAGTGCCGCGAGGGGCAACGGGGTTCTATCATTCATCCCCGACTCGGACGGCGTCGTCCGCCGGGTGCCTCTCCTGGTCCGTCTGCGGGACCAGGCGATGCCGTCCCTCACCGCCGAGACGCTGAGGGTGGCCCAGGACCAGGTGAATTATATCGTGAAGACCGCCGCCGGGAAGGGAATCGGGATGGAGGAAATCCGGATCGGCGCGTTCACCGTACCGACGACCCCGCGGGGGGAGATCTGGGTTCATTACACACGGCCTGTTCCCGGCCGCTACATACCGGCCTGGAAAGTGCTGGCGGGTGATGCTCCCCGGGATCAGATCGACGGGCATATCCTGCTGGTCGGCACGTCCGCCCAGGGGCTCATGGACCTGCGTTTCAGTCCGGCGGGGACCATCATTCCCGGCGTCGAGGCCCATGCCCAGGCTCTGGAGCAGATTTTCACAGGGGCCTACCTGACCCGTCCGTCCCAGGCGGGGGCCATCGAGGCGCTGACGATCGTCATCGGCGGCCTGCTGATCGGGATCGTCGCCCTCTCTGCCCAGGCCCTGATCTCGGCCGGGGCAACCGCAGCCGTTCTTCTGGCCGCCGGAGGGGGCGCCTGGATCGCCTTCACCCGTTACGGCCTGCTCCTGGACCCCGTCACTCCCGCCCTGGCGCTCCTGGCCACCTTCATCGTGGGGAGCGTCGTCCGTCACCGGATCAGCGAGCAGCGCCAGCGCTGGGTGCGGGAGGCCTTCTCGCGCTACGTGTCGCCCAACCGCGTCGATTATCTCGTCGATCACCCCGACCAGCTCGAACTGGGGGGACAGCGCCGGACATGCAGCTTCATCTTCACGGACCTCGCCGGCTTTACCAGCCTCATGGAAGTGATGGACCCGGGTGACGCGGTCTCGATCCTCAACGCCTACCTGGATGAGATGGTCACCATCGCCTTCCGGCACGGCGGGACCCTGGACCGGATCGTCGGCGACGCCGTGGCGATCATGTTCTCGGCACCGGTTGTGCAGCCCGACCACCAGGAGCGGGCCCTGAAGTGCGCCCTGGAGATGCATGCCTTCGCGGAGCGGTACGCAGACGACCTCAACACGAAGGGCGTCGCCTTCGGGCAGACCCGCATCGGCGTTCACACCGGCGAGGTCATCGTCGGGAACTTCGGCGGAACGACCATGTTCGATTACCGCGCCCTGGGCGACGCCGTCAACACGGCCTCCCGTCTCGAGGGCGCGAACAAGTACCTGGGAACGAGGATCTGTGTCTCCGAGGCGACCCGCTCCGGCTGCCCGGACGTGGCGGTCCGGCCCGTGGGATCCCTGATCCTGAAGGGGAAGACCGAGTCCCTGATGGTCTACGAGCCGATTGCGGCGGAACGGGAAACCGTCGGTACGGGGTCGCACGACTTTGCATACGAAGCGGCGTTCGGACTGCTTCAGAGCCGCAGTCCCGATGCCGGGGCGGCGTTCGAGCGCCTGGCGGAAGAGCGTCCGCACGATCCGCTCGTTCGCCTTCACCTGGAACGCCTGCAGGCGGGCGAGGCGGGAGACACCATCGTTTTGGCGGAGAAATAGAGCCCTTCCCGCCGGGGCTGTGTGGGTGGACGGACAGGCAGGGAAGACATGCAAGGCCGTCAAACAGGGTCACATCAGGCCGGTTCGAACGAGAGCAGGAACCGGCCACCAAGCGGACAACGAATGATGGAGGTGGAACCATGTTCAGATTCATCATGGCGGTCCTCCTGCTGTTCCCGGCCTGCGTCTGGGCGGGGGACCAGGATGCGATCGGATATGTCAAGACGGTCAGGGGAAGCGCCGTCGTGATCGACGGCGGGAAGTCGGTCAAGGCCGCGCCGGGCACGCCGATCAGGATGGCGAACACGCTGAAGACCGGCCCCGACGGGAGCATGGGGGTCACGTTCAAGGACAACACCGTGATGTCGTTCGGGCCGGACACCGTCCTGACGGTGGACGAGTATCTCTACGCACCGGGGAAAGGCAACCTCAAGTTCGGCACCACCGCGTCCAGAGGCAGCCTCGAAGTCGTCTCGGGCGTGATCGCCCGGCTCAAGCCGAACTCCGTCCGCATGAAGACCCCGACGGGAACAATCGGGATCCGCGGCACCCGCTACCTGGTCAAGGTGGAGCCGCAGGAAGGAGGGGAAAAGCCATGACGCGCATCCTGATGAAAACGGGACTGGCCGCTCTGGCCCTTCTCTTCGTAGTGGGCTGCGCGACGGCGCCGGCACCGAAGTCCTATGCCGTCCTGATGGAAAATCCGGACGGGACCTCAGGGCAGATCGCCGTCAGCGGGGCAAAGGGCGAGGTGCTGCTGGACAAGCCGCGCACCGGCGCCGACCTGGACGGATCGACAGGCACCCCGTACGTGATCGATGAAGCCCGGATCAACCGGGACTTCGGCGCGGCGCTCGCGGCGCGGCCGCCGCTGCCGGCCAGCTTCATGCTCTACTACCGGGCCGGCGGGACGGTGCTGACGGACGAGTCCCAGGCCCTGATCCCGGCAATCCTGGAGGCATCGGGCAACCGGCCCGCGCCCGACGTGTCGGTGATCGGCCATACCGACACGGTGGGAAACAGCGAATCCAACGAAAAGCTTGCGCTGCAGCGGGCTCAGTCGGTGGCGGAGATCATCCGGAAGGCGGGCCTGCAGGTCCATGACCTGACGATC
>CAYNEJ010000029.1:12526-15147 GCA_964396205.1 uncultured Syntrophaceae bacterium | reverse complement strand
TATTCCGTCTATTTCGGCCTCGAAAACGACGACTTCTTCCAGGTCGTGCACACCCGGGGTAACCCGGTCTGGAACGCGTCCCTTGCCGCGCCCCCGAACACATGGTTCGCCCTGCGGAAGATCACTCGGACAAGCGGGGACGGGCGCGAGGAATCCTGGCGATTCTGGTCGTCCGACTGGCAACCGGTCGGCACGAAGAAGGAACCGTCCGATTATTTCCCGACGGTGCGGCCCTGGTACTGGGGGGCAAAGCGGGCAACACCCGTTGCGATCACGGATCCGTATGTCTTTGCCTCTTCGCGGGAGCCGGGAATCACGATCTCCAGTCCCCTCCCCGGAGGGATCGGGGTGCTCGGAGCGGACCTGAGCCTGGGATCGCTCCGGGACTTTCTGTCAAATATTCCCCTGACGCCCAATGGCGTCATCGTGGTGCTGGATCGCAAAAACCGGATCCTGGCCCATCACAGCACCTCGCCGGCCTGCAGGCTGAAGGATACGGCCGTGCTGATGCCGATCTCCGCAACCGGCAGCCCGCATCTGGCCGTCCTGGAAGATTGGAAAGGCGGGACGCAGACGCGGATGGTCAATGTCGGGGGGGATCCGTTCGTGTTCGCTTACCACACCTATGCGGCCGCACCGGGAACGGAATTGCGGATTGCCGCCTTTGCACCGATGAGTGACTTCTCCGGCCCGATCGTCGAGGCCCGGAACCAGGTCATCCTCGTGACCGCGGTCTTCCTGCTGTTCGTGATTCCGTTCGCCGTCGTCGGCGCCCGCCGGGTCGGCCGTGCCTTGTCCTCCCTCGCGGGTGACGCGGAGCGGATCAAGAACCTGGATTTTTCCGGCGAAGTCAAAAAAGTCACTTCCATTCTTTACGAGGTGGACACGCTCGGCGAGGCCCACAAGGTCATGAAGAGCACGCTCCGCGATCGCACCCAGGCCCTGACGGTAGCGGAGGAAAAGCTCGCCAGCCTGGTGGAGAACGGGATCATGCTGTCCCGGGAGCAGAACCGGCAGACCCTTCTCCGTCATATCCTCTTCAGCGGAAAGAAGCTGTGTAACTGCGACGCCGGGACGATGTACCTGAAGACGGAGAGAGGCACCCTCGCCTTCGCGCTGCGCACGAAAGACGATGCGTTGCCTTCTTTCGAGATCCCTCTCAGGGATCCGGCCACGGAGGTCTTGAACGAGCAATACGTGTCCATCTACGCGGCCGTGCACAACGAGACCGTCGTCATCGACGACGTCTATTCCGAAACACGGTTTGACATGAGCGGCTCCCATCGCTTCGACGAGGAAACGGGATACCGGACCATCTCCATGCTGACCGTCCCCATGTCGCCCCGCGAAGGCGAGGTGATCGGGGTCCTGCAGTTCATGAACGCCCTGAACCCTGAGAACGGAGAGGTCATTCCCTTTCCGCGGGAATTGGTGGGCTTCGTCGAGGCGCTGGCCTCGCAATCGGCGGTGGCGCTGGAGAACCACAATCTACTGCAGGCGCAGCGGACGCTGATGGATTCTTTGATCCGGCTCGTGGCGGGCGCCATCGACGCCAAGAGTCCCTATACCGGCGGCCACTGCGAACGGATGCCGGAGCTGGCGATCATGCTGGCGGAGGAGGCCTCCCGGGTGCAGGAGGGAACACTCGCGCATTTCGACTTCCAGTCGGAGGACGAGTGGCGGGAGTTCCGGATTGGTGCATGGCTTCACGACTGCGGCAAGGTGACGACACCGGAGTACGTGGTGGACAAGGCAACCAAGCTGGAGACGATCTACAACCGGATCCACGAGGTGCGCACGCGCTTCGAGGTGCTGCTCCGGGACGCCGAGATCGAATGCCTCAAGGCCATCCAGGGCGGCGTCGATCCCGATGCGTCCCTCCGGGCATTCCGCGAGAATCGCGCCCAGCTGATCAACGATTTCACCTTCGTGGCGGAATGCAACGTTGGTGGCGAATCTATGGACCCGGAGCGGATCGTGCGGCTCAAGCGGATTGCCGGCCGGACTTGGCTCCGTCATTTCGACGACCGCCTCGGCCTGTCACAGGAGGAGTTGCGGCGGTATGAAGGCATTCCTGTCCCCGAACTGCCGGCGGTCGAGACCCTGCTCGCCGACAAGCCCTGGCACGTCATTCCCCGGGTCGAAAACAAGGCCCTCGATCCCCGATTCGGATTCAAGATGGAGGTTCCCGAACACCTCTACAACTTCGGAGAGATTCTCAACCTGTGCGTGGAGCGGGGAACGCTGAGCAAGGAGGAGCGCTTCAAGATCAACGAGCACATCATCCAGACCATCGCCATGCTGGACGCCCTGCCGTTCCCCCGGGAGCTGCAGAGGGTTCCCGAGTACGCCGGCACCCATCACGAAACGCTGACGGGGTCGGGCTATCCGCGCCGGCTGACAGAGGACGACCTGTCCGTTCCGGCCCGCATCATGGCCATCGCCGACATCTTCGAGGCCCTCACCGCTTCCGACCGGCCCTACAAAAAGGCCAAAACCCTGTCCGAATCGGTGAGGATCCTGTCCTTCTTCAAGAAAGACCGGCACATCGATCCCGAGCTGTTCAATCTTTTCCTCAGTTCGGGCGTGTATCTGCGGTATGCGAAGCGCTTTCTCAAGCC
>CAYNEJ010000029.1:0-12426 GCA_964396205.1 uncultured Syntrophaceae bacterium | reverse complement strand
GAACAGGAACACGACCGAGGCGACGACGAGGCCCGCCAGGACGGCCTCCCTGCTCAGGAAAGGGATGTTTCGGGCGATCCCCTGCACATGGCGGAGCAGGGCCTGCCGGTTCAGCAAGACATGCCCGGCGGCAAAGGCGAGAAAGAGGACGGCCAGGATATTGTGCGCCGCCATCCAGGCATGGCGCTGGGTCGTCATGGCGGAAAACTGGAAGAGGTGATTGGCGTACCCGGTCAACGGAAGGCCAAGCCCGGAAACAGCCGCTCCCAGGGCGGCAAAGGCCCTTCTGTTGAAGGGCTTCTCCTTTTTCGATCGCATTCATCCATCCTCCCTTATCGGTGTTTCTCCAGTGCATCGCGGAGCGTGGCGAGGACCCGGACCGTCGCCTGCACGTCCTGCGCGTCGAGTGTCTCGCCCACCGAGCGCTCGAAGGCATGCATGCGCTCGTGGATTTTTCGGAACGCCTGTCGGCCCTTGGGTGTCAGGCTTACGTAGTGTCGTCGGCCGTCCCGCAAATCGGATCGCCTTTTGACCCAGCCCTGCTCCTCCATCTCCCGGACAAGGCGGGTCACGGCGGCGGCGTTGATCCCCAGCCGGCGGGCGATCTCCATGACGCCGGCCTCTTTGGGCATCTCAACGGCCAGGAGCCGCAGAAGGGCAAGCCTGGAAGACGATATTCCGATGATCCGCGGGATAACGCTCAGCATCGCCTGCTGCGTGCGATAGAGATCCCGCAGGAGATGAAGCTCATCCCCCCTGTGTTCCAGGATTTCTTCCTTCAATTTTTCTTTTCCATTTTCCATGGCTTTGTTCCTTGCATATGTCATTGACCTTGTCAATGACTGATTTGCGGAATGGACCATGGCGGTCATGAATGGGTTCCCGGGATGGTGGAATCAGTCCCTGGCGAAGAGGGCGGCCCGGCTCAGGGAAATTCCGGGACGGCCGGCGAGCTTCAGGCCGACCCGCTCTGCCGCATCCAAGGTGGACTTGAATGTATCGGCACGGACATGAAGGCGGGGTTCAACGATCAGCATCCGGCCGCCGGCCCGGAGACAGGTCTTGAGATCGGCCAGAAAGGCCCGCTGATCCGGCACCTCGTGAATCATCCAGAAGATCAGGATGAAATCGGCGTCGTCGGGCATGGCCGGATCACCGGGTTTTCCAAGATGGGTCGTGAGATTCCCCCCGAGACCCGCCCGTTCCGCCCTCTGCCGGAGGGCATCCAGCATCCGCTTCTGGATGTCGAGGGCCACGACTTTTCCCCCGCTGCCGACGAGGCGAAGCAGCGGGATCGTGAAGTAGCCCATCCCCGGACCGACGTCGATCACAGTGAAGCCGGGCTTTATGAACGGCTCCAGGATTTTCTCCGGGTCCTGAAAAAGGCGGCGGAGCGGGTTGTCGAAGCTCCGGCACAGCCACCACGGACAGACATGCCTGCCCCTGACGAACAAGACATCGAGGATTCCCCTCACGCTAAGCCCCATTCATGCCCTCCTGTGCATCGTGCTCCGGTGATTTGCACTCTACCCGGAAACCACGGATTCACGCAACAGGTTCGAGGGACGGACCCCGTATGGAAGCCGTGGGAAAGAAAAAGCGGGACGAGCACCGCATGCCCGTCCCGCCCCGTATTGGTTCCCGGCCGGGGCGTTTCATCATCCGTCCCGGCTGTGCTTTTCCGCCCGTTCAATCGCGGTCGAGCCAGATCTTCATCTCCCTGGCCTGCCGGGTCAGCTCATCTTGGAACATGGGATGGGCGATGCCGATCAGGGCCTCCGCCCGCTCCCAGGTCGATTTCCCCTTGAGCTGCACAATGCCGAACTCCGTGGCGACGTACTGCACGCAGGAGCGGGGAACCGTGACAATGGATCCGGGTTTGAGCGTCGGGACAATCCGGGAATGGACGTTGCCCTTCTTGTCCGTGAAGGTGGAGCTCAGGGCGATGATCCCCTTCCCGCCCCGGGAATTGAAAGCCCCGAAGATAAAATCGAACTGGCCGCCCGTACCGGAGATATGGACGGTCCCCGCCGACTCGGAACAGACCTGGCTGAACAGGTCGACCTCGATGGCGTTGTTGATGGCGACGACCTTGTCGTTGACTGCGATCACCCGCGGATCGTTCGTGTAATTCACGGGATAGGAGGCACAGGCAGGATTGTTGTGGAGAAAGTTGTAAAGCTTCTTCGTGCCCATGGCAAAGGTGTAGACCATCTTGAAGCGGTCCGACGTCTTCCGGTTTCCGGTGATCTTTCCGGTGTTGTAGAGATCCACCATGGAATCGACGAGCATCTCCGTGTGGATGCCCAGGTCCGTGAGGTCGCTCTCGGCGAGCATGGCACCGATGACGTTGGGCAGCCCGCCGATGCCGAGTTGCAGGCAGGCGCCGTCCTCGATCTCCTCCATGATGTGACGGGCGATCTGGACGTCCGTTTCCGCGGGGGGGGCGGGCGGAACCTCCATGATGGGCGGATTCTTCCCCTCCACGACATAATCAACCCGCGACACGTGGACCGACTCCTGGTTTCCGCCCAGGCAGAGAGGGATGTTCTCGTTGACCTCCACGATGACTTTTTTCGCCTTCGTGATGGCCGCCGAGGTGATGGAATTGCACATGCCGAAATTGAAATACCCCTGTACATCCATCGGCCTGGCGTTGACAAAGACGTAATCGTAATCGCGGTACTTCCGGACGATGCGGGGCCCCTGGTGGTAGGTCACGGGGATGTAGCTGCAGAGCCCCTGCTGGTACAGTCTCCGGCCGAGCCCGGACATATGCCAGTCGTCGTAAATAAAATGCTTTCGGGTCGGATCCGCCTCGATAAACTTGGGAACCTTGGTGATGCAGACGCCGTCGATCCGGACGCCCGTCAGCTCCTCCGCGCGCGCGGCGAGGGCCTCGTCGAGCGCTTCCGGCCGGAGCGTGAATTCCGAGAAGAAGATCTCTTCTCCGGACTTGATCATGGCCGCCACCTCGGCGGCGGTTCTCAGTCTTTCCCGGTACTTTTTTCGGTTCAGTTCTTCCATCTCTCTGGCCTTCCCTCTTCCAAATGATTTATTCAAGTGGATGAAGACACAATGGGATTGTGCACTTCGGCCACTCGGTGGATTCATGTTCGCGAAAGCTGGGGTACATCCGACAATATCGTGAATGAAACGTGAGGCTTCCGACGGCAACGGGATAACTCTTGAAGGAACGGTTGTCGGATCGGGAGTATAGGGAGAACCAACCGGGCAGTCAATAGGAATTGCGGACGGAACGGCATCGGAATCATTCCCGGCTGCCGCGGACAAACGTCCGATGAAGCGGGAAAGCGGCCGCTATTTCTCCGTTTCCCCGTCCGTCAGGTTCAGCATGGACCTGAGGTGTCCCACGCCGTAGGCGATCAGCTCTCGCACTGCCGCGACCGCAGCCGGCGGGTCCTGGGCGGCAATGGCCTCGACGATCCGGCGATGGAGAGCGGCGACCTGTTTCATGAACGGGGCGTCGATGAAGGATTGCCGCGAGATGTTGACATAGACGTGCTTGAAGGAGTTCAAAAGCAGCGGGTAGAAGAGATTCCCGGAGGCCATGGCCACGTGGTGGTGAAAGCGGAAGTACAGGCCCGTGGTGGCGGCGACGTCGTTCATGTCGACGGCATCCCACTCTTCCAGGAGCCGGTAAAAGACCTTCAGATGATCCTCCGTCCGGTTCAGCGCGGCGAGCCGGACCGTCTCGGACTCGAACAGAATGCGCATCTCCACCATGCTGTCCAGGAGCTTTGTCTCCAGGGTCCCCGAGTAATAATTCATCAGGGTGTCGAGGATCGCCAGGGAGCCGTTGGTGCGGTAATCGTTGACCACCGTTCCCACCCGGGGCTTCATCGTGACCAGTCCCCGGGCCTCCAGCTCCAGCAAACCCTCATGGACGACGGGGCGGCTGACGCCGAGAGCCTCCGCCAGTTCGCGCTCGGACAGCAGCTTCTGTCCCGCCTCAAGCCTGCCGGACAGGATCAGCGACTCGAAGCGCTCGATGAAGACCTCTTTCAGGCTCTTGGCGCGGATGGGCGCCAGCAGTTTCTTCATGGACAAGACGATTCACCCGAAAACGGCGGGCCGGAGCGTTCGACCGTCCGGCGCGCTTGGAACCGGGCCGCCGGATCCGTCGGGGACCCGGCGGCCGGATATGCATTGGCCGCGGATATCCGCACGCGATGTGCGTAGTTGGCTTTTATCAAAAAAACGCTTCGATTTCCCGGGGAAAAAAACAGTTCCCGCCTCTCAGCCCTGCGGGCTCTTCTTTTTTCTCCAGCTCGTCAGGAGGCCGATCCAGGCCTTGACGTCCGTCAGGTAAGCAACCCGGTCGCTGATGATCGACAGGGACTTGACCGTCTTGCGGACCTCCCACAGCGTCATGGTGAGAGCCGCCAGAGCGACCATCAGCATCACGGCCACACCCATCCAGAAAAACGGCAATATCTGCTCCGCCATACCATCCACCTTCCTTGCCTCTGCGGAAAGGGGCGCCGCGTCCCGGTGACGCCGGCGCAGCGCCCTCTTCCGGTGTCGTCATTGTATTTTTTCCTAGACCATGTAGCGTCCGGGGAGCGAGTGCGCCTGCTTGAGGAGAAATCGCAGCTGCTGTTTCTTGTGCGGCGGGAGGACGCAATAGAAAACGATTCCCAGCACCACAATCGCCATCATGAACAGTCCGAACTTCTTTTTCTTGGTCATCGGTGCTCTCCTTTCACTCTCTTATAATCTCTCGTACTTCACGATCTGGTTGTAGGCGATGTAGCCGGAGGCCACCGTCGTGGGAACGCCGCCGCCGGGATGGGTCCCCGATCCCGTCAGGTACAGCCCGTCGATGCACTTGGACTTGGAGGAGGGACGGAAGACCGCCTGGTGCGAGGCATCCTGGTGGAAGCAGTAGATCGACCCCTCGGGCAGGTTCAGGCTTCGCTCATAATCCTTGGGCGAGGCGGCGATGGCATGGACGATGTGCCCCTTGAGCCCGGGCACCAGCTTTTCGGAAATGTAATCGAGATACTCTTCGACGAACTGGTCCTTGAAGGTGTCCCAGTCCGCGCCCTTCAGATGGTAGAACGATTCCGGGATCACGTTGATGACATGGTGACCCTCCGGGGCCAGGCTGTCGTCGGAATGCGAAGGCCAGCAGACCAGGCCGTAGTTCGTGTTCGCCGGCAGCATCACGCCCGTTTCGACGTTGTTGGTCCAGAAATCGTTGACTTCCTGCATGGAAACGGCGGTGAAGCTGTGGTGTGCGTCCAGGGGCGGCTTGCAGTCCACGCCCACGTAGATCATGCAGAGCCCCTTGCCGTACTTCAGGCTCTTCACCCCGGAGCGGGTGAGCCAGGGCAGGTTCTCTTCCCCGATGAGATCGAGGTAGAGCATCTTGGGGTTGATGTTGGAGACCACCATCCTGGAGCTGATCTCCCCACCGTCTGCGAGGACGACTCCCTGGGCGCGGCCGTTGCGGATCATCACGCTCGTCACGGTGCTGTTCATCCGGATCTCCAGGCCGTCCTTCTGTCCGCAGCGCAGCAGGGCCTCGGGGATGCGGATCATGCCGCCCCGGGGATACCAGATGCCGCGGTGCTCGCTGTAGGGGATCATGCCGAAGGCACCCGGACAGAGGGCCGGGGGCATGCCCATGTAGAGGGACTGGTAGGCCATGGTCCGGAGGACCCGCTCGTCCTTGAAGTACTTCTGGATGAGGTCCTGGTAGGTCGTCATGAACGTGGGCAGGTAGCGGAGCAGCGCCGGGTTTTTCCCGATCATCCGGGCCATGTCGCCCATCGTGTCGGCGGGGCTGCACAGAATGGAGTCCAGGAGGACGTCCATCATGTCGCTGCAGTAATCGCAGAAGTCGAACCAGCGCCGCCCGTCTTCCGGCGAAATGGAGGCGATCACCCTCCCCGTGGCCTCGATGGATTTCTCGATCGTGATGCGCTCGCCGTTGCGGTACATGACCGAGAACATGGGATCGCAGGGAACCAGCTCCACTTCCTTGTCGAACCGGGTCCCCAACTTGCTGAATACGCGTTCGATGGGCTTGGTGATCTCCACAATGGAGGCCCCGACATCGTGGCGGTAGCCGTTCCGCTCAAAGGTGGAACAGCATCCGCCGATGCGGTCGCTCTGCTCCAGGACCAGGACCTTCAGTCCATGATGGGCCAGGAGCGCCCCCGAGGAGAGGCCGCCCAGCCCGGCGCCGATCACAATTACGTCATAATCTGCCATAATGTCTGCAACTCCTTTCCAATTCGGTCTTGCACGGGTTTTGATCCCGCAGGTTTCGGTCTGCCTCGGCAGTTGAATGCACCGGCGCAACGGGGCGCCGGGGTTGCCCTATGCGAAGTAACGCGGAATGAGAAACGGCACCTGCCGCAGGATTTCCTTCAGGAAACGCTTTTTGCGCTCCGGCTGCTTCAGGTAGACGATTACGGCCAGGGCCACGCCGGCGATGAGAAGCTTTTTTTTCATTCCCGTCCTCCTACTCGTATTGTTGGATCAGGTCGGCCGCGATCATCCCCGAGGCGATGGTCGTCGGGACGCCGCCGCCGGGGTGCGTGGAGGCGCCGACCAGGTACAGGCCCTTGATGCTCTTGGATTTCGCCGCGGGGCGGAAGGCGACGCCGCTGGTGAGATCCTGCCGCAGGGCATAGATGGCCCCCTCGGGAGACAGCAGGCGCCGCTCGAAATCGAGGGGGGTGGAAAACTCGGCCACTTTGACGTGTTCGGCCAGGCCGGGGATATAGCGGTCCGACATGTATTGGATGATCTCCTCGGTCAGGGCGGACTTGCAATCGTCCCAGCCGGTTCCCCGGAGCCGGTAGGGACCGGGCTGGAGGGTCAGGACGAGAACGTGGTGGCCCTCCGGGGCCAGTCCGGGATCGGAATGCGAGGTCCAGCTGACGATGCCGAAGTGCTCGTTTCCGAAGCGCCCCTTCTTGTAGACGTTCCACCAGTAGTCATTCAGCTCCTCCATCGGCCGGGTGATCAGGGTGTGATGCCCTTCCAGGGGAGGTGTGTAATCCACGCCGAGATACAGCATGGGCGTCGCCATGGAGTATTCGTAACTCTTGATTCCCACGCGTGCCAGCCACGGCAAGTGCTCCTCGCCGATCAGCTCGAGGTAGAGGAGCTTCGCGTTGATGTCCGAGACCACCAGGTCGGAGGTGATTTCAGTGCCGTCGGCGAGAACCACACCCAGGGCGCGCCGGTTCCGGACGATCACGCTGTCCACGCGCGTTTTCAGGCGGACGGTCATGCCGTGTTTCCCGCCGCAGCGCTCGAGGGCGCGGGGAATGCCGATCATGCCTCCCTTGCTGTAGTAGATCCCGGCATGTTCCGACCATGGGACCATGGCAATATAGCCCGGGCAGGTGTTGGGAGGCAGGCCGCCGAAAAAGCTCTGAAACGCGATGGACTCCCGGATGCGCGGATCCTTGAAGTACTTCTCGATCACACCCTGGTAGCTGCTCACGAACATGGGACCGTAGCGGAGGAGCTCGGGGGTCTTTCGGAACAGCCGGACAAGGTCGGCGTTGCTGTTCGCCGGCGCCACGAAGAATCCCTTCAGGGCGGCGTCGAGGAACCCCTGCATATACTCTGCGTAGGAATGCCAGCCCTTGACGTCGCCCGGCGCGACGGCGCCGATGTTCTTCGCCGATTCCTCGCTGGAGATGGGGTATTTGAGCCGGGTGCCGTCCTTGAGGATGACGTCGTAGACGGGGTCGCAGGACACCAGGTCCACTTCCTGCGGAAGGGACGTCCCGAGGCGCTCGAAGCACCAGTTGATCACCTCGGCGTCTTCGATCAGGGATGCGCCGAGATCGAACCGGAATCCTTCCTTTTCAAAGGTTGAGCAGCATCCTCCGATGATGCCGCTCTGCTCGACCACAAGCACCCTGCGGCCCTCCCTGGCCAGGAGCGCCCCCGCGCTCAGGCCGCCGCAGCCGGCGCCGATGACGATGACATCATAATCCGCCATGTGATTGCCTCCTGCAATGATTTCGTGTCCGTAGTTGATTTCACCTGTTGCAGCCGATGAGCAATGGAACCGATGATGCCTTGCAGGACATCTTCTGTATGTCGTACCATGTTACCAAGCCTGTGGTATTACCAACTGCCAAATATAAAAAGACGGCCTGCCGGTCAAGCAAATTTTTGCAGAATCATATTATTGCTATTGATATCGGCTTGTTACATTTCGTTCAATGCCGGCGGCAGAAGAAATCAGCCGTAAAGAAGGATCGACATCATTCAAGTTGTGGAGCTTTTGAGCCGAAAGGGTTAGCGGGGCAAGGGTGCAGATCCTCCAGGGAATATCCCCGGAAGGGCCGATGCGGTCCAAGGTCGGCGGCACGGGCCGTCAAGCCGGATGGCACTGTGACGGAACCGGCCGCACAAATCCCGTCTTCCCGGGCATCCACGGCCTCCAGGGACGGAATGCGCCGGCGTCAAGGGTTTGGATGGCGTTCGGGTGGAATAACAGGTGAATGCGAATGGCGGGAAAACCGGCGACGGGCAGGGAGTCGATCTGGCAAACCAACATGGCCGGGATCAGGGACAGTGCCTGCAGCGGCGATGACATCAAGGCCAGGATCCATTACCGGAATATGCACGGGAATGACATGCTGTTCCACAGTTACCAGACCGACATCGACATCCTGCAATGGGCTCTGCTTCAGAACGTCAGAAAAACCATGACTTGGATCCGTGGTCTCGTGGAGTCCGACCGCCATGGGACAAAACCGATTTTGAAAAGGGGGCTGCCTTTCTAACCGTGATTAAGTACGTTTATTTCACCATCATGTTTCTTCTGATCACCCTCTGAGCCCCTGCCGGCTCGCCGTCACGCGGGACGGGGAAGCGCCCGGATTGGAAACCTGCCGGACACCTCACCGAACCCGCGACGCACCAACTTCCCGCAAAACCGTGTTCCATGGAGGGAGTCAGACAGGCGTGGGTGCTCCCGGCATCAGACGGTTCGCTCAAGCTCCCTTCTGATCGCCTTGCCGAGTTTCTCCACGACATAAGGCTTCCGGACATACTCGCCTGCACCGAGGGCCTGCGCCTCGTTCACACGATCCGTTTCCGAAAAGCCGCTCACAATGATCGCCTTCTGCTGCGGATTGATTTCCAGGACCCGCCGGTAGGTGTCCAGTCCGTCCATCCCGGGGTCCATGATCATATCCAGGAGGATCAGGTCCACACGATGATCCTGGAGATAGGCCACCGCCTCTTCTCCGCTTGAGACAGTTTCCACGTTGTAATGGAGTCCTCTCAGCAGCTCCGCCGCCAAATCGCGCTGCTCTTTGACGTCATCCACCACCAGGACGGATTCCTTCCTTCCCATGTATTCCGAAACGGATGCGGAGACGGCTGTGGCCGGCAGCTCCTCCCTCGTCACGGGGAAATAAAGGGTAAAGGTGCTGCCCTTCCCCTCTTCGCTCCGGACATCGATGTACCCGCCGTGATCTTTCACCGTGCCCCAGACCACGGACAGCCCCAGGCCCGTCCCACTTCTCCCCATGACCTTCTTCGTATAAAACGGTTCAAAGATGTGCGGCATGTCGGAAGCCGGGATCCCTTCCCCCCTGTCGGATACGGAAAGGACCACATAGTCCCCCTCCCGGACATGGTCATATCCGTGAACCGGCTTGTCGAGGTATTGGTTGGCCGTCCTGACAATCAGCGGGCCGCCTTCCGGCATGGACTCGACGGCGTTCGAGGCCAGGTTGAAGAGGGTCTTGACGAGATGCACCGGCGACCCGGAGATGTTCAGGAGATCCGGCTCAAGCTCGATTGCGAACCGGACGGAGGGATGGTGGGAGACCAGCTTTTCAAACTCGGGGGATTTGTGAAAATCGGTCACGATCCCGTTCAGATTCAGCACTTCTTTCCTGGTCACCCCTCTCCTCGCCAGGGTCAGAAGATCCTGGACGATGGCCGCTGCCCGCCCGCTGGCCTGCATGATACTCGTGAGCCGGGGTCGGATCGGGCTTTCGGCGTCAAGCGTGTTCAGAAGCAGTTCCGTGTAACCGATGACGACGCCCAGGGTGTTGTTCAGGTCGTGGGCGACGCCGCCCGCCAGCGTTCCCAGGGCCTCCATCTTCTCGGCACGGTTCAGGCGCTCCTCCAGGCTGCGCTTTTCCTCCTCCTCCCGCAAGCGCCCGGTGATGTCCCGGTCAAAGGCGATTCCAAGAAACTTGCCCTTGTAATCAAAGTAGTTGGTGGTGACCTCGACGGGGAACAGCCTCCCGTCCCGGGTGCGGTGGCGCCCATGGAAGGTCATCCTCCCGAGGCGTTTGAGATCGACCTTATGCTTCTCCCATCCTTCGAAGGAGAAATCCGGATCGATGTTGAACACCTTCAGCCCCATCAGCTCTTCGCGGGTGTAGCCCATGGAAGTGCAGGCGGCATTGTTCGCGTATTCGATGCCGCCGTCGTCGTCCACCAGCAAGACGCTGTCGGGAGCGTTGTCCATTGCGAACTGCATCAGGAGAAGGGACTCCTCCGTTTTCTTGCGGTCCGTGATGTCGATGACCTGAATGATGGTTCTCACCTTGCCCGACGAATCGGCATACAGCGCACTGCGCACCTCGCCGGTACGTTCTTCACCGTCCTTTCGCAAAAAAGAAAATTCATAATGGGAAGGGACGTCTTCCCCATGACGACGGCGCAGAAAACGCTCTGTCATCATTTTCCTGCTTTCTTCCGTCAGTGAAAAATCGGAGTGCCTGCCCAGCAATTCCTGTTCCGGATATCCGGAAAGACGGCAGAACTCCTCATTCACGTATACATAGCGGAAGACGTCATCGATGATGGCGATGCCGACCAGGGACCTTTCGACCACGGAGCGGAATTTTTCCTCGCTTTCCTGCCGGGCTCTCTGCGCCTCGATCTTTTCCGTGACGTTGCGGTACATGCCGAGGAGGCACCGCTCACCGCCGATCGTGATGATGCGGGCCGTCATCTCGCAGGTGAAGACCGTTCCGTTCCTGCTGCGAAAGCGGTATTCCCGGGCCTTCAGCTCTTCATTGGCAAGCAGGCTTTCCAGTATGCGTTCGCGGTCCGAGGAATCGATCCACACGGCAAGGTCAAAGGGGGTCTTGCCGATCGCTTCTTCCCTCGCATAGCCGGTCTGCCGGGTGAACTCGTCATTCACATCGACATAGACGCTGTCTCTGAGCCGGGTGATGGTCATGATGTCGGGACTCATGCGGAACACGCGGGAGAACTTCTCCTCGCTTTCGAGGAGTGTCGCCTCCGCTCGCCTGCGATCCGTAATATCACTGTATACGCCTTCGATCCCGATGACGTTTCCTTCCCTGTCACGGAAAAACTGGCTGTTTGCCAACACGGTAACAAGCTGTCCGGTATCGGCGCGCTTGAGGGTGGCTTCGTATTGCGTGAGGATGCCTTTCTCTAGAAGCATTTTCCCGTGCCTTCGCGCTTCTTCCGGATCATGATAAAAATGGTTGCCGATATTCAAACCAATCATTACCTCCGCGGACGAATAGCCAAGGATCCGGGCCGCAGAGGGTGTGGTAAAGGTGAGGTTGCCTTTCAGATCCGAGCGGAAAACGGCATCCTGCATCTTATCGACGAGTGTCCGGTACTGTTCCTCGCTGCTTCTGAGCGCTTCCTCCATCCGCTTGCGCCCGGTGATGTCGCGGACGATGGCCCACATGATGGAAGGGGCGCCATCCGCATCCCTCAGGAGCGTGGTCCGCAGCTCCACCGGGAAGACCGTCCCGTCTTTCCTGCGGTACTCCTTTTCATAGACCTCCGAATATCCCCGGGTGAGCACCTCTTTTTCGATGATGGCCCTTTCCATGGCATGCCATTTTTCGGGCGTGATGTCCTCGTAGGTGAACCCGCGGATCTCTTCGGGCGCATAGCCGAGCATGCGAAAAAAGGATTCGTTGAACTCCAGGATACGGCCCTGCATGTCGACCGTGACAAAGGCGTCGATCATGCTCCGGTGCAGCATGCGGAACCTGGCCTCCGACGACCGGAGCGCTTCCTCCGCCTTCCGGAGAACGGATTCTGACTGTTCCAGCTCCCTGATCCTCTCCCTCAGCTGTGCGTTCTCTTCGAGCAGATCCCGATCCGCCACAGGATGTCCTCCCTATGTGATCCACACTGCCGGCCGGTGCATCACCATGCGCCCGCTCCCTCCATCCGATTCCCGATCGGTGAAACCAGCCGTCTACATTGATTTTTTAAACGGAAGGGCCGGATACGTCAATCAATAATGATTGCAAACAGGCGGGAGGGATCGGCCATACGAAAAAGAGGCTGCAAGTCGCCTTGCAACCTCTTTGCCTCAGATGGTCGGGGCGGCAGGATTTGAACCTGCGACATCCTGCTCCCAAAGCAGGCGCGCTACCAAGCTGCGCTACGCCCCGATTT
>CAYNEJ010000028.1:0-27810 GCA_964396205.1 uncultured Syntrophaceae bacterium | reverse complement strand
GCCTGCGCGATCGTGACGACGCCGGAGATCGCCAAGAAACTCGGGAAGAAGGACATCATCACCGTCAAGGCGGTCCAACTGGCCGTCAGCAACGGTTACGAGGGCGGCTTCAACGAGTGGGACGGCGAGCACTTCGTCACGGCGACCGCCTGCAGCGCCGCCGCCTACAAGGAAGCCGGAGTCAAGAATCCGCGGGAGGAGATCAGCATGATGGAGCTCCATGACTGCTTCTCCATCACGGAGCTTGTCACGTATGAAGACCTGCTCATCTCCGAACGGGGCCAAGCCTGGAAGGATGCCCTGGACGGGATGTATGACCGGGACGGCAAGGTTCCGGCCCAGGTGGATGGCGGTCTCAAGTGCTTCGGCCATCCGATCGGGGCTTCGGGGCTCCGGATGATCTACGAGATGTACCTGCAGCTGCAGGGCAAGGCGGGGAAGCGCCAGTTGAAGGATCCCCGCCTGGGGCTGACGCACAACCTCGGCGGGTTCCCCCACGAGAACGTGTGCGCCATCTCCATCATCGGCAAGCTCGGTAAATAAGTTCCCATCCGTTACGCCCTGCTCGGGGTGGAGGGGCCTGTCCCCTCCGCCCCGGCGGGTTCCGGAAACGAAAGATGCTGAATCCGCATCGATCGACATCTCATTTCGACTCAGCGGAATCTCGTTAAGGAGAACAGGCATGGATATTCTCAATTATACAGAAGAACACAAGATGTTCCGCGACACCCTGCGGAAGTTCGTCGCGAACGAGCTGGTTCCCCATGTCGAGGAGTGGGAGGAGGCCGGTATCGTTCCCAGGAGCGCATGGCAGAAGATGGGGCAGCAGGGATTCCTGGGGACTACGGTTCCTGTGGAATACGGAGGACCGGGGGCGGATTTCCTGTACTCGGTCATCGTCAACGAGGAAATGGCACGGGCGAATTTCTGGGGTCTCACCGCCGCGCTGCACAGCGACATCATCGTTCCCTACATCCTTTCCTATGGTTCCGAGGAGCACAAGCAGAAGTACATGCCCGGGTGCGTCAGCGGAGACTGCATCACCGCCGTGGCCATGACGGAGCCCAACGCGGGGAGCGACCTGGCAGCCATGAAGATGACAGCCGTGGAGGACGGGGACTCATTCGTCCTGAACGGGCAGAAGACCTTCATCTCGAACGGCATCAACTGCGACCTGTGCGTCGTGGCCGCCAAGGATCCTGCGGAAAGCAACCCCCACAAGGCGGTGGATCTTTTTCTTGTGGAGGCCGGCACGCCCGGGTTCGAGAAGGGCAGGCAGATCAAGAAGGCCGGTTGGCACAGCCAGGACACGTCGGAGCTGTATTTCACGGACTGCCGGATCCCGAAGAGCGACCGGCTGGGCGACAAGGGCACGGGCTTTTTAAAGCTGATGCAGAAGCTCCAGCAGGAGCGCCTGGTCCTGTCGATCGGGGCCGTCGCCGCCGCCGAGTATATGCTGGAGTTCACCATCAAGTATTGCCAGGAGCGGCCGGTGTTCGGGAAGCCGATCTCCAAGTTCCAGCACAACCAGTTCGAGCTTGTCGAGATGGCAACGGAGATCAAGATCGGCCGGACCTTTGTCGACAAGCTGGTGGCGGATCACATGGAAGGGCGGCAGATCATCATCGAAACGTCCATGGCCAAGTACTGGATCAGCGACATGGCCAACCGCGTCGCCGACCGGTGTCTGCAGCTTCACGGCGGCTATGGCTACTGTGACGAGTACGCGATCTCCCGGGCCTGGCGGGATCTCCGGGTGACCCGGATCTTTGCCGGTACGAACGAGATCATGAAGACCATCATCGCCCGGTTCATGGGCCTGTAGGAGGGGCGATTCCATGGCGGGTCCCCTTGAAGGTTTAAAAATACTGGATTTTACGACGCTTTTGCCGGGGCCGTACGCCACGATGACCCTCGCCGACTTGGGAGCGGACATCCTGTCCGTCGTCTCCGGGAGCCGGCCGGACCTGACGGCCTTCATACCGCCGTTCCTGCCGGGAACGGACATGACCGTCGCCTCGGCCTACCTGGGGCGCGGCAAGCGGTCCCTGACGCTGAACCTGAAAGACCCGAGAGCGATCGAGGTCGTCCATCGCCTGCTGGCGAGTTACGACATCATGATTGAGCAGTTCCGGCCCGGGGTCATGGCGAAGTTCGGCCTCGCCTACAATCATCTGGCCGAAAAATTCCCCGCCCTGATCTACTGCTCCCTGACGGGTTACGGCCAGACCGGACCCCTGAAGGACCGGGCGGGCCACGACATCAATTATTTATCCCTTTCCGGGCTCATGGGCTACGCAGGGCGAAAAGAGGAGGGTCCCGTTCCGCTTCCCATGCAGATCGCCGATGTGGCCTCCGGCTCAAACAACTCCATCATCGCCGTCCTGGCGGCGGTTATCAACCGGCACAAAACGGGCAGGGGCCAGTATCTCGACATCTCCATGACGGATGGAGCAGCCGCCTTCAATGCCATGGCCGCCGCGGCGTGCCTGGCGGTGGGGGAGGAGGTCGACCGGGAGGAATTTATCCTGAACGGCGGGTCCCTCTATGATTTCTACCGGACGAAGGACGGCCGGTATCTCGGTTTCGGGGGCATCGAGCCCCAGTTCTTCAGCGCTTTCTGCAACGCCATCGGACGTCCGGACCTGGCGGCCGGCGGTGTCGTGCCGCCTGACTGTGCGAAGGTGAAGGAAGAGGTCCGGGCAATCTTTGCGAAAAAGACGCTCCCGGAATGGGAGGCAATTTTCGCGGAGACGGACGCCTGCATGGAGCCCGTCCGGTCCCTGTCGGAGGCATTCGGCAGCGACTTGGCAAGAGATCGGGGCTGGGTGGCCGAGGTCGTCCTGCCCGACGGCCGCACCGTGAGACAGCCGGCCTGCCCCATCAAGTTTTCCGCCACCCCGCCCGCGTGCGGACATGCGGGTGTGAAGGCGGGAACGCACAACAGGAACGTCCTCCTCGACCTGGGGTACAGCGGGGAGGAAATTGACGGATTCGAAAAGACGGGACTCTTCTCGTAACGAGGGGAAGGAGGGCGCATGCGCCCTCCCGTTCCCGTCGGCAAAAAACACCCACGAAGATCAAACGAAATGGGAGGTTCACATGGCAGACAAATCAAAAAAGGGAATGGAGTTTCCCCCCTACGTTTTCGAATTGGAAAGGGGGAAGATCGCGGAGTTCGCCATGGCTGTCTCGCAGAAGGAGAGCAAGAGCCAGGTGAAGCAGATCTATGCCGATCCCGCGGCAGCGAAAGCGGCGGGCTACAAGGACGTCATTCCGTCCCCCACGTTTGCGACGTGCTTCGCCCTGTGGGGCGGGTCGGGGCTGATGCCCATGATCCAGGCGCTCAGCATCAACCTGGGCCGGCTGCTTCACGGTGAGGAGGAATATGAATACCTGGCGCCGATTTATCCGGGCGACGTGATGACCGGAGTGACCAGGGTGGTGGACATGTACGACAAGGAGAAAAAGGGCAAGCCCGGAAAATTCATGGAATTCACGGTGTTGGAGACGGAAATCAAAAATCAGCGGGGCGAGGTCGTGATCCGGAATCGGTCGACCCTGGTAGAGAGATAGGAGGAGGCCATGACGAAAGCATTGACATATGAAAGCATCAACGTCGGCGATACCATGCCGACGTTCACATCGGACCCCATCACGCGCACGCACATCGTTCGTTATGCGGGCGCCTCGGGAGACTTCAACCCCCTGCACCACGACGAGACGTTTGCCAAGATGTTCGGCATGCCGCGGATCATCTCCCACGGGATGCTCGTGATGGGCATCACGGGCCGGGCCGTCACGGAGTGGATCGACGACAAGAACCTGCGCAAGTTCGGCGTCCGGTTCTCCGCCATGACGGAACCCATGGACCTGGATGACCCGGGCTCCAAGGACAGGGCGACCATCATCGTGACCGGGACGGTTGTTGAAAAATTTGAGGAAGCGGGCGAGAAGAGAATCCGCTGCGAGATCCAGGCAGCCGATGGCCTCGGATCCGTCAAGATTATGGGAAGTTTCGTGGCGGCCGTTTCCTAGGAGCCCTCCTGTTGCCGCTCCCGTGCGGTTTCCGGGGGCGGCAACGCCGCTTTGTTCAGAAACAAAACTCCCGGGCGGATGTCCATTTCGGCATGCCGCGCCGCAACGGATGCGAAAGCCGCCGGGCGGATGCAGAACGCCGGCGGAACGGAACGGGAGCAACATTGAGGACGACCCGGAAGCCGGTTGTCTGGTGGAGGAAATATGGCGAGTTTGATTTTGGATCGACGGGATCAGATATTTGTCCTGCAGGAATTGCTCAAGACGGAAGACCTGTGCGGGATGTCGAAGTGGTCGGACTTTTCGCAGGAAACGTTCGAGATGGTGCTGAAGGAGGCGGAGCGTGTAGCGGTGGACGTCGTTTTCCCGACCCTGGTGTCGGGAGACCGGGAAGGTTGCCGGCTGGAAGACGGCCAGGTCCATGTGCCACCGTCCTTCCGGCACTGCTACGATGTGTACCGGGACGGCGGCTGGATCAACATGGGCGTGTCGCAGGACGCCGGCGGCCAGGGATTTCCCTATTCGATCACGGTAGCGGCCAAGGAGTGGTTCATCCACAACTTCTCCTTCTTCATCTATCCGGAGCCGGCACAGGCGGCCGCCCATCTCATTGAAGTTTTCGGCACGGATGCCCAGAAGAAAAAATATATGGACAAGATGTACACCGGGATCTGGGGCGGCACCATGGCGCTGACGGAGCCTTCCGCCGGGTCCGACGTGGGCGCCCTGAAATGCAAGGCCATCCGGAAGCCCGACGGCACGTTCCGTCTTCAGGGAACGAAACAGTTCATCACAGGCGGCGATCATGACCTGACAGAAAACATCATCCATCCCGTCCTGGCCCGGATTGAAGGAGATCCCCCGGGGACGGGCGGCATCTCCATTTTCCTGGTTCCCAAGTATGTCGTCAACGACGACGGGACGCTGGGCCGCCGCAACGATTTCACGATCGGCGGAATCGAGCACAAGATGGGACTCCACGGAAGCTCCACCTGCGTCATGAATTTCGGCGACAACGGCGACTGCTACGCGGAGCTCCTGGGCAAGGAGCGCGAAGGAATCAAGGTCATGTTCCAGATGATGAACGAGGCCCGCATCGGCGTGGGACTCCAGTCACTGGCCGCCGCCTCCATGGCCTACCTGCACGCCCTCCAGTATTCGAAAGAGCGGCTGCAGGGTTCTTCGCTTCTCAACATGAAGAATCCGGAGGCCCCCCGGGTCCCGATCATCCAGCACGCCGACGTCCGGCGGATGCTCCTGTGGATGAAGGCGCACGTCGACGGGATGCGCGCCATGCTGTACTATACGGCCTACTGCCTCGACCGCGAGGAGGGTATGGAATCGGAGGCGGACCGCGAGAAGTACAAGGGCATCATGGAGGTCCTGACGCCTCTCTGCAAGGCCTACTGCTCGGACATCGCCTTCCGGGTCACCGAAATCGCCATCCAGACCTACGGCGGGTACGGGTACTGCGCCGAATATCCCGTGGAGCAGCTCATGCGGGACATCAAGATCGCCTCGATCTACGAGGGGACGAACGGCATCCAGGCCCTGGACCTGGTAGGCCGAAAACTGGGCCAGAAGAAGGGCCTCTACTTCATGAGCCTGCTCGGCGAGATGAATGCGACCGTGGCAAAGTACCAGGCGAATGAAACCCTGAAGCCGCTGGCTGCCGAGGTGCAGCAGGCGGTGAACACCCTGACGGAGATGGCGATGTATTTCGCCGGCAGCGTCAAGTCCGGGAAGTTCATGGTTCCCATCAGCAACGCGTACCCCTTCATGATGATGATGGGCAAGATCGTGATGGCCTGGCTCCTCCTGTGGGAGGCCGGCGTCGCCGAGGAAAAGCTCGAGTCCATCTGCGCCGGAAAGAAGATCGACGGCAAGGATAAAGCGAAACTCGCAGCCCTGGCCGGGAGCGACTCCGAGGCGGCTTTCTACATCGGCAAGGTCGAGGAGGCAAAATACTTCATCAACCACGTCCTGCCGGAAGTGGATGCGGCGGTGAAGGCGATCAAGAGCGAAGATCTCTCCATGATCGAGATCCCGGAGGAGAGTTTTGCGGTGTAGAGCATAGAGAAAGCGATTGTTCACGAACGGGAGTTGCCGTCCGCTTCATCGTGAGGTATTCATGGACGGCCATTCCGGGTCTCAGGAAAGGGCGGGAAATCTTCCGGTGGAAGGCTTCCCGCCCTGAATTCATTCTCAGCGGCTTCCGTAACGAGGTGCGCCATGAGGGAATTGAATACCGAGCGCTCCGTTCGAAACCAGAGATTTTCCGACAAGCTTGCCCTCAAGAACACCCTTCTCAACCACATCCACGACCTCACGTCCCTCCTGACCGAGGCCCCCGATCTCGACCAGGTTTTTCACGAGATCCTGGATCGCGCGATGGCCGCCCTCCATTTCGACCGGGCGGTCATCATGCTTCTGAGCGAGGACGGAACGAAGCTCCGGTGCCAGTGCGTGAAAGGCTTTACGGAGGAGGGGGAGCGGCACGCCCGGTCGACCCCCCTGAGCATCGAGCGCCACGACTGTTATGAGACAAGCGTGATCCGGTCGGGCGTTCCCCTGTTCATCCAGAATGCCTCGAACGATCCCCATGCCACCCCCCTGGACCAGGCCATCAATCAGATTCACATCCGCCAGGGGCAGGAGCGGCAGAGCCTCATCTATGTTCCCCTGAAGCACAAGGGGAAGATTTTGGGATTCATCGGCGCGGACCGCTACCGGACGCGCATCGAGATCACCCAGGACGAAATCGAGGCCCTCGTCATCTTCGCCAACCAGGCCTCCATCGTCATCGAAAACGCCCGCCTCTACAACAAGCTGCACGAGAAGCAGGTCCTCCTCGAAGGGGTGATCAAGTGCTCCGTCGACGGCATCGTCATCAGCGACATCATGGGCAACATCCTCCACTTCAACCCCAGGGCGGAAGAGATCCTGGGGATCACCGAGGACGAGGCGCGCAAGATTCTTGCCCAGGAGCTGTCGGATCTCGACGATGACGAACGGAACCGGCTGTACAATGTATTCAAGCGCCAGGAGAACATCAGCCATTACGAAAGGACGTACCAGCGCAACGACGGCAAACGGCTGGTCCTGAACCTGAGCTGTTTCGCGATTGTGGATGCGGATCAGGAAACGCTGGGCGTCGTGACGGAGGTCACCGACGTCACGGAAAAAAAGAGGATGGACGATTACCTGGTGCGGGTCGAGAAATTCGCCGCCCTCGGCCATGTCGCCTCCGTGATCGCGCACGAGATCCGCAACCCCCTGTCCGGGATCGCCACGACGGTTCAGAACCTGGAGATGGAATACGAGGAGGACAGCCCCCAGAAAAAGGACCTGCAGAGCATCATCGGGGAGGTCGACCGGCTGGAGAAGATGCTCCGGGAAGTCCTCGATCTTGCCAGGCCGCTTCCGCTGCAGATGGAGGACATCGATGTCATCGACCTTTTGACGTCGACCATCGCATTGCTGAACAAGGAAGCGGCCAAGCGGAGCATCGTGATCCGAAAGGATTTCGAATGCCGCGCCGTTTCCATCAAAGCGGATCCGCAGCGGCTTCGCCAGGTCTTCCTCAATCTGACGCTCAACGCCCTCGAGGCAATCGGCGAGCAGGGAGAAATCGTCATCCGTGCGGCAACCGTCCGCAACCAGCCCGATCAGGACAAGAAAATCGTAATCAATTTCAAGGATAGCGGGGTCGGCATCCCCGTCAATCATCTCAACAAGATCTTCGATCCGTTTTTCACGACCAAGAAAGTCGGCACGGGCCTCGGCCTGGCCGTATCCCACCGGATCATCCAGGACCACAACGGCATGATCGAGGTCGAAAGCAACGAGAAGCGGGGGACGAATTTCCGAATCACCCTGCCGGCCCGGTAGCGGGCCGATTTCATCCACTTCATGGATCGGTTTCATCCGGATCGCCGATAATCCATGATTGTCCAGTGGTTAGGCCGATGATTCCGTCCCTTGAGCGCCCTGATGCGCCGGGAATGGTTTAAAATCACCCACCCCTGCCTGTTTCACTTCCGGAAAGTCCGCCCCGTCAAGCCCCCATCTATTCGAGAATGCATGCAAAGACGCCCTCGGCCGCTGTCGTCCCGGAGGCGGCATGCCCCTTGCTCTTGACTTCGCGCGGAAGGTGTTTTCCACAGGGCTCCGGGCGTCAGCGCCCGGAGTGCGCCCTCTCAAATCAAACAACCGGAGGTGCCATATGAAGAAGGAAGATTACATCTGGGATTACCGAAATCCGTACGAGTGGATGACCAGGAACATGACGGGCAAATTTCCGCCCATGATGATCACCTGCGCCATCACGGGCGGGGTCCAGGGCAAGGAATTCAACATGAACCTGCCCGAAACGGCAGAGGAGCAGGCGGACCAGGTCTACGAGGCCTACAAGGCGGGTGCCGTCTCCGTCCACATCCACGCCCGCGTGCCGGACAACCTGTCGATGACGTCGTCCAACGCCGAGGACTACGCAAGAATCAACAAGCTGATCCGTGAGCGCTGCCCCGACATCATCATCAACAACACAACGGGCGGCGGTCCCTGGCTGACGACGGAGCAGCGGATGTGCTGCCTCTTCGCCTCCACTCCTCCGGACATGGCGAGCCTGAACCTGGGGCCGTTCATGCTGAAGATGCCCCTGAAGGACCGGAAGCCCCCCATCGCCAACCCCCGCGACGGTTTTGTGTTCGACGCCTGCATCCCCGCCTCCTACACCGACGTCAATCTGTACGCCAAGACGATGAAGGAGAAGGGGATCAAGCCGGAGGTCGAGATCTACCATCAGGGGCAGTACTGGGTGTTGCAGGACCTGATCCGGGAGGGCAACATCGATCCCCCCTTCATGATCCAGTTCGTCATGGGGTTCCAGACGTCTTCATTCCCGACCCCCGCCAACGTCCTGTCCTTCATCAATGAAATGCCCCCCAACTCCATGTTTGCAGTGATCGGCGTGGGGAGCTTCCAGATCCCCATGAATGCCATGGGCATCATGATGGGCGGCCACGTCCGCGTCGGCATGGAGGACAACCTGTATTTCAAGAAGGGCGAAAAGGTGAAAAGCAACGCCCAGCTCGTCACAAGAGTCAAGCAGATGGCCGAGATCATGAACCGCGAAGTGGCGACGGTCGCCCAGGCCCGGGAGATGCTCGGTCTGCCCAAAAAATAACGGCCAAGCGGTGAAGGCGCGTTTCCGCGGATCCGATTCATCGTGGAGGTTCACGGGCGCCAATTTCATACTCAGGAAATGCGGCCGGGCAGGTTCCGGCGAACCGAAGCCCGGCCGCAGGATGGAGGTTTGGTATGACCGACTGGAAAGACAAAGTTGAGAACATGGTTTATTCGGGCCGCATCAAGGTTCCCTATCTCTGGAACGTCGGGAAGACGGGAAGCCGCTTCCTGGTCGCCATCCGGGACAACAAGGAAATCTGGGGCAACAAGTGCCCCGCGTGCGGCCGGGTTTACGTTCCCCCCGTGAAAACGTGCGGCGAGTGCTTCGTCCCGACGGAAGAATGGGTCAAGTTGAGCGACAGGGGAGTTCTGGAATCCTTCACGGTGGTTCACTACAGCCATGAGATGCAGCCGCGGAAAGCTCCGCTGGCCTACGGGCTCATCAAACTCGATGGGGCCGACGGCGCCATTCTGCACCTGATCGGCGATACGGACTTTGCGAAGCTGAAAACGGGCATGAAGGTCAAGGCGGTCTTTGCCGAGCAGCGTGAAGGCACGATTGCCGATATCAAACACTTTACGCCGGCATAGGGAGTCATGGAGGAGATATGAGCAAAATCGCAATTGTCGGTGTGGGTCAGACTGCCTGCACCCGCAGCAAGATCGATACGTTCGAGGAGATGGTGTTTGAAGCGGCCTCCAAGGCGCTGGCCGATGCCGGTGCCGAGGTCGGCGACATCGACAACGTGGTCACCGTGTCCAACGACTTCTGGGACGGCCGGACCATTTCGTCCATGGCCGTCCAGGAGGCGGCCGGCTCCTGGGGAAAAGACGTCTCCACGGTGGAGGGCGACGGGACGTTCGGAGCCCTTTACGGCATGATGCGCATTCTCTCGGGTTCGTTCGACACGACGCTGGTCGTCTCCCATATGAAGGGGTCCGAGAGCATCATGAACCTCATCACGAACGCCATGTTCGACCCCATCTACCAGCGGGGCCTGGGGATCGACGCGACGTCGGCCGCGGCCCTGCAGGCCCGGTCCTACATGGCCATGAGCGGGGCGACCGAAGAGGACTTCGCCCGTGTTTCCGTCAAGAATCACGGCAACGCGGGGAACAATCCCCATGCGCAGATCCCCCTGAAAATCTCCGTGGGAGACGTGATGGCCTCCCGCAAGATCGCCGAGCCGCTGAAGCTTCTGGATTGCTCGCCTGTCGGCGACGGGGCCGCGGCGGTGATCCTGTCCAACAAGAAGGGTCTGAAGCGGTTCAAGAAAGACCCCGTCTGGATCCAGGGCGTGGCGCACTGCTCCGATGCCTTCACGCTGGGTTACCGCGACCTGGCCAGGTCCAGGGCCCTGAAAGAGGCGGCGAAAAAGGCCTACAAGATGGCCGGCGTCAAGAACCCGCTCAAGGATCTGGACGTGGCGGAGCTCTATGACGCTTACTCCTACATGGAACTCATGTGGTACGAGGGGCTGGGGTTCGCTCCCGAGGGAAAGGGATACGAGCTCATCCGGGAGAACGCCACGGGAATGAAGGGCGAGCTGCCGGTCAATCCGTCCGGCGGCGTCATCTCCAGCCACCCGGTATTCGTGGCCGGGATGGTGCGGCTGATCGAAGCCGCCCTTCAGGTCAGGGGTGAGGCGGGAAAGCGGCAGGTGAAGGGAGCAAAGACGGCACTTGCCCACGGGATCAACGGTCCCTGTGGCCAGGCTCACTGCGTGTATGTCGTGGGAGCGTAAGGAGGATATATTTATGGGCAAACGGGTAGCCATTGTCGGTTTTGGTCAGACCTATCAGCGAAGTTCCCGGAAAGACGTCAACGGCGTGGAACTGATCAACGAGGCCGTCGTCACCGCGCTCGCGGATGCGGAGCTGACCATTCGGGATATCGACGCCATCGTCATCGGCAACATGGACCACTTCGAGGGGATCAACTACGTCGACATGTGGTCCGCGGAAGGATCCGGCGCCGTGATGAAGCCGGTCATCAAGGTGTGCACGGGAGGAACGACGGGAACGACCGTCGCCATGTGCGCCTATTATCACGTTGCATCGGGCATGTTCGACAAGGTCCTGGCGATCGGCTGGGAAAAGAACTCCGAATCGGATACGACGGGCGCCATCATCACCGCCTTTCATCCGGTCTGGGAACGGCCGACCCTGGGCGGCGCCGTGGCGGGCCTGGCCATCGAGGCCAGCAAGTACATGCACAACTACGGCGCCACGGAGCGTGACGGGGCGAGGGTCGCCGTCAGGGAACGGCTTCACGCCCTGAACAATCCGCATGCGCATCTCCACCAGGAATGGATGAAGGGAATCCCTCCCGAGAAGCTGGTCGACCTGATTGTCGGCTCGGAGCAGAACGCCATGCTCGCCTATCCCCTCCGGATGAGCGACATGTGCCCCCGCACCGACGGAGCCGCGGCGGTCATTTTTGCCGCGGAAGGATCGGCGGAGAAGATCGCCCCCGTCCCGGCCTGGGTTCACGCCACGGCGAACCGGCACAATTTCGTCTATGCCGGAGACGTGGACATGGATCGCAACACCACCATCGCCGAGGCCTCGAAGGCGGTCTTCAAGAAGGCCGGCGTCAAGGAGCCCCTGAAGGAGATCGACGTCTGCGAGCTGTACCTGCCGTACTCCTATGCGGGCCTGAAGTGGATCGAAGACATCGGCTTCTGCGGCTATGGCGAGGGCCCCAGGCTCCTCTGGGACGGGGTCACCGACATGGACGGCGAGCTTCCCATCAATCCGTCCGGCGGCGTCATGTCTTCCAACGCCATCGGGGCAACGGCCCTGATCCGGGTCGGTGAGGCGGCGCTGCAGGTCATGGGCAAGGCGGGCCCCCGCCAGGTCAAGGGCGGGAACGTCAACCTCGCTTTCGCCACGGGCTTCGGCGGCTGCTACTGGGGCGACGTCATGCTGCTGGGAAAGAAGAAGCCAGCGTAATCACTCGGTAATACCCACCTATTGGGAGGAGGTTATGAACGATAAAAAACGGGAAGACGTGGAACTTCTTTCCATCTCTTCGGGCGAAGCCAGCCAGCCTTTCGACTGGAGTGTCGGAAAGCACGGCTCTTATTTTCTCCAGCAGCTCCGGGACAACAAGAAAATCGTCGGGATCAAGTGCCCCGGGTGCCAGCGGGTATACGTACCCCCGCGGCCGGTCTGCGGCCATTGCTTCAAGGCGCTGACGCTGGACGACATCATTCCGGTTTCGGACGAGGGAACCATCTATGTCTGCACGATCGTCCAGTTCGGTTTCGTGGACCCCAGCACGGGAATACAGCGCCCGGTTCCGTACACCTGGGCCTTTGTGAAACTGGACGGCGCGGATACCTGCCTGACTCACTTCCTGGACAGCACCGATCCGGAAAAGGTGAAAGTGGGCGCCCGCGTTAAAGCCGTCTTTGAGGAAAAAAGGACGGGCAACCTGATGGATATCAAGCATTTCGCCGTCCTCTGATCGAAACGGCGTGAGAATGAAACGCGTCCCGCCGGGGACGCCTCCGAGCGGAGGACGCCCCCGGCGGGATCCCCAAACCCGTAAGATCCATGGTGGACCGATTTTATGCCTTCATCATTCAACCCATGAGATTCAACGAATACGCATGAACAGGTTTTCACGGCCGATTCGAGGATGCATGCACCGATGCCGGATCATGGACTCATAGAGCCCCGGGTATATTCGTGGAAGTTCACCGCAGACTATTTTTCGCGCTCCCGAGGTCCTGATGCCGTGCCGGGCATCGAAAAACCTGTCGCCACGCATGATTCGATATCTCAATCTTCGCCATGAAAGGAGATATCATGTCGTTTCAAAGAGTCTGGCACAAGCAGAACCATCCCAGCGTACCTCCCGAGATCAAGGTCCAGAAGAAGACCATGCCGGAGATACTGGCCGACGCCGCCAAACAATATCCGAAACTGCCGGCCATTTACTACATGGGGAAGAGCCTGTCCTTCGAAGAGTTCGACGGCCTGGTGAACCGTTTCGCCAACGCCCTGACCGGCCTCGGCGTCCGGCGCGGGGACAGGATGGCCATCCTGCTCCCCAACATCCCCCAGGTCCTCATCGCCAACCTGGCCGTCATGAGGCTGGGGGCGATTCCCGTCATGCTGAACCCTCTCTACACGGACCGGGAGCTGGAGTACCAGATCTCCAATTCCGAGTCGAAGATGGCCCTCACGCTGGACCTCGTGCTGCCCAAGATCGAGAGGATCCGCGCCGCCACCCGGCTGAAAGACATCATCGCCTGCCACATCAACGACTATCTGCCCTTCCCGAAAAAGCAGCTCTTCCCGCTCCTGAAGAAGGGCATGTTCCGGAAGGTGCCGTCAGAGCCCGGGATGCACGAATTCCTGAGCCTCCTCGAAAAGGCGCCGGCGACGCCCGTGAAGAACGCAGCCCGCTGGGAGGATACGGCCGTCGTGATGTATTCCGGCGGGACCACGGGTGTCAGCAAGGGGGTGGTCCACACCCATGCAGGCCTCTCCACGAACGTGCAGCAGCTTGCGGCCCACATGTACGACATCGAGCCCGGGGATCGTCTGCTGTTCATCTTTCCGACCTTCCACATCGCCGGTCATTTCTGCTCTCACCTGTGCCTCTGCATGAAGCTGACGAACGTCCTCATCCCCAGGCCGGAGCCGCCCCTCCTGGCGGATGCGATCCGGAGCGGGAAGCCGAATTTCATCGGCGCCGTCCCGACCATCTACACGGCCCTTCTGCGGGAGAAAAAGTTCCGGAATTCGAATGTTTCCTTCATCAAGGGGTTTTTCTCCGGAGCCGCGCCGCTTCCCATCGAGATCATCAACCAGCTCAAGGAATTGACCGGTTCCACGATGCTCGAGCTGTACGGGATGACCGAGGCCGGGATCGTGACCGGAACGCCCTGGCGCAAGCCGATCCGGGTGGGCACCGTCGGGATCCCCTTCCCGAGCACGGACATGAAGATCGTCGACGTGGATACGGGGACACGGGAGATGGCGATCGGCGAGTCCGGAGAGATCTGCCTGAAAGGCCCCCAGGTGATGAAGGAATATCTCAAGAACCCCGACGAGACGGCCAATGTCCTCCGGGACGGCTGGATGTACACGGGCGATATCGGCGTCGTGGACGAGGACGGCTTCCTCAGCATCGTGGACCGGAAGAAGGACGTCATCATCACCGGCGGCTTCAACGTCTATCCCAAGGAGGTCGACGAGGTTCTCTATGAGCACCCGAAGATCCTGGAGGCCTGCACCATCGGCGTCCCGGATGACTACCGGGGGGAGACCGTCAAGGCCTACGTTGTGCTCAAGCCGGGGGAAACCGTGACGGCGGAGGAGGTCATCGCCTTCTGCCGGGAGAAGCTCAGCCCCTATAAGGTTCCGAGGCAGGTAGCGTTCATCAGCGAGATGCCGAAGAGCGCCGTCGGCAAGATTCTGCGGCGGGAGCTCCGGGACATGGAGATGAAGCGGATGAGCAACGCTTCGCAAGGCTCCAAGACGGCGGTTGCCTGAAGGAATTGAGGATCTGCAATGATGGAAGAGCGTCTCTGGCACAGGGAGTACATGCAGGGCGTCCCACGGGAAGTGATCTTCGAGGATCTGACGATGCCGGAATATCTCTCGCGCACGGCCCGGCGTTTTCCCCGGAGGGACGCCCTCATTTTCATGGGGAAACGGATTTCCTTTTCCGAACTCGACGGGCTGGCGACGACCTTTGCCCGCTCTTTGAAAAGAATCGGGGTCCGGCCGGGAGACAGGGTGGCCCTGCTCCTGCCCAATGTCCCCCAGATCGTGATTGCCTATTACGGCATCTGGCGGGCCGGGGCCGTCGCCGTTCCCTGCAATCCCCTCTACACGGAAGAGGAGATCGTCCACCAGGTCAAGCTGTCCGGTGCGACGGCCGCCGTCGTGCTCGACCTGATCATTCCGCGTGTCATGGCACTGAAGCCGAAGACGCCGCTCAAAACGATCGTCAGTGCCCATATCAGCGATTACCTGCCCTTTCCGTTGAAGCAGCTCTTCCCGTTCGTCAGGAAAGGCATGTACCGTCCCGACGAAAAGGCGGACGGCACCGTTCCGTTCCTGGATCTGATGAAGGATGACGCGCCGGGAGTGACCCTGGAGAGCCCGAAGATGGACGATCTGGCCCTGATCCCCTATACCGGCGGGACCACGGGCGTCTCCAAGGGTGCGATCATCACCCATCGCAACATATCCTGCATCAACCAGATCCTGGGGGCCTGGTTTTTCGATCTCCCGGACGGGCAGGACAGCGAGTTGGCCATTTTCCCCTTTTTCCACATGGCCGGCTTCAACCTCGTGATGAACCTGAGCATCTACAAGGGATGGACGGCCATCCTGGTCCCGAGGCCGGAGCCCAAAGCCGTGATGGAGATGACGCTGAAGTACAAACCATCGATCTTCCTGGCGGTTCCAACAATCTACGTGGGGGTCATGGCCCTGCCGGAGTTCAAGAAGGCCGACCTGTCCTTCATCAAGGGATTCTTCTCCGGGGCGGCGCCCCTCTCCGTGGAAACCATCCAGGTGCTCCAGGATGCCACGGGGGCTTCCATCGTGGAAGGGTACGGGATGACGGAGTCGACGTCCATCACCCACATGACCCCCTGGCGCGGCAAGCTGAAGCCGGGGAGCGTCGGGATTCCCCTGCCCAACACGGATATCCGCATCGTGGACCTGGATACGGGCACGGTCGACGTGCCCGCCGGGGAGCCCGGGGAGATCATCTTCAAGGGGCCGCAGCAGTGCCTGGGCTATTACGACATGCCGGAAGAAACGGCCCAGTCCCTGCGCGACGGCTGGTTCTACACGGGGGACATCGGCCGGATGGACGAAGATGGGTTCCTTTACATCGTGGACCGCAAGAAGGACATGATCATCGCCGGCGGATACAATATCTATCCGCGTGACATCGACGAAGTCCTCTACCAGCATCCGAAAGTGCTGGAGGCCTGCACGGTCGGGATTCCCCACGACTACCGGGGCGAGACCGTGAAGGCCTATGTGGTTCCCCGTCCCGGCGAGACCGTGACCGCGGCGGAGCTGGACCCGTTCTGCCGGCAGAAGCTGGCCGCCTACAAGGTTCCGAAGATCTATGAAATCGTGGAGAGCCTTCCCAAGTCGGCGGTGGGCAAGATCCTCCGCCGGGAACTCCGGGAGATGGCCATCAAGCAGATGCAGTGACCTCCACCCGCGGGCCGTTCGCCGGCAGGAAAGATCGGGGCCGGACGGGCCCGGGGTGATTACAGAGGCGGATCTTCGTTGCCGCCGGGGAGATGCGCATGTTCAAGACCAGACTGACGGAAATGCTCGGCATCCCCCACCCCATCATGATGGGGGGGATGCAGCTCCTGTCCAACGCGGAGTTCACGGCCGCGGCGGCAAACGCCGGGGTGATGGCCTTTCTCACGGCGGAGACGTTCCCCTCGCCGGAGGCGCTGCGCGAAGAGATCCGGAAGACGCGCCGCCTGACGGACCGGCCCTTCGGCGTGAACATCAGCATGCTGCCGGACACGGGGCGCGGCGAGCGCTCGCTGGCCTTCGCCGCAATCGCCGCGGAAGAGAAGGTGGCCGCCGCCGAAACGGCGGGGAGCGATCCGGCGTTCCTGGTCCCGATCCTCAAGGAGGCCGGCGTCCGGGTGTTCCACAAGGTGCCCTCGGTGCGCTTCGCGAAGAAGGCCGTCGCCGGCGGCGTGGACGGGATCATCATCGTCGGCTTCGAATGCGGCGGGCATCCCGGGATGGACGACGTCCCGCTGTCGATCATCCTGCCCCGGGCCGTCGACGAGCTCGACGTCCCGGTCGTGGCCGCCGGCGGCATCGCCGACGCCCGGGGGTTTGCATCGGCCCTCTGCCTGGGGGCCGACGGAGTCCTCATGGGGACCCGCTTTGTCGTCACGGAAGAGAGCACCATGTGCGAGAGCATCAAGAGGCGGTACCTGGAGATCACGGAAAACGACACGACCCTCATTATGCGTTCCCTGAAAAACCCCTTTCGGTGCTATAAGAACAGCGCGACGAAGCGGGTTCTCGAGATGGAGGCGAGGGGCGCGTCGCTCCTCGAACTCCTGACGGTCGTGGGAGGACAGGTGAGCCGGGATACTTACGCCAAGGGGGATCCCGACGGCGTGCCCGTCGCCTGCAGCCTGGGAGCCGCGCTCATTCGCGACGTGAAGCCGATCGCCGATGTAGTGAACGACATCGTGGACGGGGCCCACGCGATTCTCTCCCGGTTGCGGAACATGGAAGAGCCGGGAACGGGAACCCGCGCCGGCGCCGCACGCGCATGACGGTTGAGGACGAGGCGAACCGGGAAGGGAAACCGGGGAACGACAAGCAGGAGGATGAATGTGAACGACTATGTACGCGGTGAAAAAAAAGGCGCCATTTTCTACCTGACCCTGAATCGGCCGGAACAGCGGAACGCCATTACCTTCGAGATGGTCGAGACGATCTCGCGGATGGTCGAGGAGCTGATCGTCGATCCCGAGGTCCGGGTCGTCATCATGAAGGGAGAGGGAAAAGTCTTCTCGGCGGGTGTCGATTTTGCCTCCCTGGCCGCCCTCGTCGGGCGGTTCATGGCCGATTCGGCCGCCGGCGGGGCGTCCATCCGGGCCGACATTTCCCGGTACCAGCATTACATCAACCGCCTGGAGGCCATTGAGATCCCGATCATCTGCGCCATGCAGCACCGCGTGCTGGGGCTGGGGCTGGAGCTGACCCTGGCCTGCGACATCCGCCTGATGAGCGACGACTGCCTCTGGAGCATGCCGGAGCTCAAGTTCGGCGTCGTTCCGGACCTCGGAGGGACGGCCCGGCTGAGCCGGATCGTCGGGGCTTCCAAGGCCATGGAGATCCTGATGACGGGGCGTACGTACACGGCGGCTCAGGCGCTTGAATTCGGGCTGATCAATGGTGTATGTCCGGGTGCCTCCCTGCTGGAGGAGGCCGAGAAGATGGCCGGGGACATCATCGCCATGGGTCCCGTCGCCGTGGGCGCAGTCAAGCGGATCGTCAGGGGAGGCGAAGGGATCGATCTCATGACCCACCTGGGCATGGAAGTCACGCTCCAGAGCGCCCTCCTCCGCGGCGAAGATTTTCAGGAAGGGGTGAAGGCCCTGATGGAAGGGCGGAAACCGGATTGGAAAAGGAGATGACCATGATTGAAGAGAAGTACAGGCACGTGGCCGATTTTTCCTGCAACGGCATCGAGGGCATCAGGCGAACGGGAATCCGGGTGGTCGAGATGCGGGACCGATACGTCAAGACGCTCATGCCCATCCAGGGAAACGTGAACCATGTCGGGATTATGTATGCAGGCTCCCTCTTTGCCCTGGGAGAGATGATGGGCGGGGCGCTGTTCGGGGCCGCCTTCGACTACATGAAATACTTGCCCGTTGCAAAGGAAGTCTCCATCCGCTATCGCCGTCCCGCCATGACCGACGTCACCCTGGTCGCGGAGATCTCGGAGGAAGACGCCGCCCGGATCACGGCGGAGATGGAGGAGAAGGGAAAGGCGGACGTTTCCCTGGACCTGGAACTGAAAGACGCACAGGGGGAAGTGGTCGCCATCGTCCATGGGGTCTGGCAGGGGAGAAAGATTCCCGACGGCTTTGAGGTCCCTTGGGGGAAAGCGTAGATCTGCAACAGGAGTGACCGTTATCATGAAACACATCCGGCTGTTCGAGCCCATCCGGATCCATCGGCTGGCCGTCGAGAATCGTACGGTGATGCCTGCGATGGGCCTTCATTACACGGACGACTACACGTTCAACGACCGCTACTCCGCGTTTTACAGGACCCGCGCCCACGGAGGCGTGGGGCTGATGATCGTCGGTCCCGTGGCGGTCGATCTCTACGGCGGGGCTCCGGTCATGCCCGGCCTGTTCGACGACAGGAACATGAAGATCCTCTCGGCGCTCAATGCCGAGCTGCACAGGGACACGAAGGCGAAGATCGGCGTTCAGCTCTTCCACATGGGAAGAAACGCACCGACCCGGCTCTTCACGGGCGAGCCGGCCCTGGCGCCTTCCGCCGTGCGGAGCCGGCTCACCGGAGACATTCCGAAGGCCATGACGGAGGAGGACATCGATCGTGTTCAGGACTCCTTCGCCCGGGCAGCCGGGAGGGCCGTCACCGCGGGTTATGACTTCATCGAGATCATCGCCTGCACGGGATACCTGGTCAGCCAGTTCCTGTCCCCGCTGACGAACCTCCGCACCGACGGCTACGGCGGGTCCTGGGAGAACCGGATGCGCTTCGGCCTGGAGCTGATCCGCCGGGTGCGGGCCGCTGTCGGTCCCGATGTCGCCCTGGGCATCCGGGTGGCGGGAAACGACTTCATGGAAGGCAGCAACACGAATACCGAATCGGCCCTCTTTTGCGCGGAGGCCGAAAAGGCGGGCATTGACGCGATCAACGTGACGGGCGGCTGGCATGAGACGCTGGTCCCCCAGCTGACACAGGGTGTCCCGCCCGGTGCCTACGCCTACCTGGCCCGGGGCATCCGGGAAAAGGTCTCCGTACCCGTGTTCGCCTCCAACCGCCTGGGCGACCCCGATGTCGCGGAGCGGGTCCTCCGGTCCGGTGCCGCCGACATGATCTGCTGGGGACGGCCGTTGATCGCCGATCCCGATTTGCCCCGCAAGGTCAGAGAGGGCCGGTTCGACGAGATCATTCGCTGCGTCTCCTGCAATCAGGGTTGCTTCGACAGCATCTTCCTGGGCAGGGGGATTTTCTGCGCCGTGAATCCGACTGTCGGGCGCGAGGGGGCGGAGCCCGTTGCCGGTCCTTCCCGGCCGAAGAAGGTGTTCGTTGCCGGAGGGGGTCCGGCGGGGATGCAGTTTGCCCTGACCGCGTCCGGTCTCGGCCACACGGTGACCCTTTTCGAAA
This sequence comes from uncultured Syntrophaceae bacterium, assembly GCA_964396205.1. Lineage (GTDB taxonomy): Bacteria > Desulfobacterota > Syntrophia > Syntrophales > PHBD01 > PHBD01. Next base: position 7,674 of record CAYNEJ010000028.1, on the reverse strand, counting down.
AGGCGGAAAGCCTGGGCGGGCAGATCCCCATTGCCGCCGGGCCGCCGGCCAAGGGGGAGCTCCTCCACATCCGCGACGGCATGACGAGACGCCTCGGGCGGACGAATGTGGAGATCCGGTGCGGCCGCTCCCTGACGGCCGACGACGTGAAGCGGGAGCGTCCCGACGTGGTGGTTGTCGCCACGGGTGCGGAGCCGATCTGCATCCGCGTTCCCGGCGTGGACAAACCACACGTGGTGGATGCCTGGGACGTGCTCAAGGGGGATGTCGCCCATATCGGGGAAAAGGTCGTCGTCGTCGGCGGCAACGCGGTCGGGTGCGAGACGGCGGAATGGATCGCCGCGGACGGGCTCCCGGACCCGGAGACGTTCATGTTTCTTGCTTGCCACAATGCGGAGAACGAGGAGAAGCTGAAGGCCCTCGGCACCTGCAACGGCCGCCGGATCACCGTCATCGACATGGTGGACCGCATCGGGGCCAACGTGGGGCCCTCGACCCGCTGGGTGCTCATGAAGAACCTGAGGCAACACCGGGTGGACCTTCGCACGGGGACAAGGCTCGTCGAGATCGGCGACGACGCGGTCGTCGTGGAGACGGGCGCGGGAAAAGAGCGCATCGAGGCGGATACGGTCGTGATGGCCGTTGGTTCCAGGTCCGTGAATGGTCTGGCGGAGGAACTCCGTCCCCTGGATGCCCGGGTGATCGTGATCGGCGACGCGAAATCGCCCAGGAAATTCAGCGATGCCATCGCCGAAGGCTATGAAGAGGCTCTGAACATATAATGGCGAAAACCGGCGGGAATGGACTGGTGAAATACGATGTTCCCGACGTCCTGTCGGTTCTGCTGATTCCGGGAACGGAGAAGGCCGACTGGGAAGGGATCGGGGACGCCGTCCTGGTGGACCGGGGGAGACGCATCGTGGCCGTCGCCGACGGGCCGGAGCGCAATCCCGCGGCGTCCTCCGCCTTCCTGAGGCGTTTTCTGACGGGAATGTCGGACCTGATCGAAGCGGGGAAGTCCTGGTCGTTTCTGGACAGCGGCTTCGAAAACCTGGTTTCCGCCACCAACCTCCTGATCCGCGAGACGTCCTACCATGACGGGACGACGTTCTCCGCCGTGGTTCTCGGACAGGACAACCGGTATGCCGTCCTGCATGCGGGAGACAGCCTGATTTTTCTGCTCCGGCCGTCGACGGGGGAAGCCGTCCAGTTGAGCCGGACCAACCACTGCCTGGTCGGCCGGACGGCGGGCCTGTTCCAGGCCCAGGAGGCGTCCTTCCGGGAGGATGACCTGTTTCTCGTCGCTTCCGACGGGCTGGGCTCCCTGGCCCGATCTTCCGGCCAGGGCACGGCCGCGTTCATCGGCGGCCTCCTGAGGGACTGCGCAACGCCCCGGGACATGATGGACAGCATATGCGAGTCGGCCCGCCGGATCGGGCGCGGGCTCGACGATATCGGTGTCGTGGTCGTAAAGCCGGAGAGACTGCCGAGTGCCGGGATGGAGACCCCGGGCCCTTCGCTTTTCCCGTGAGCGGCGCCGCCCTGTCCGGGAGGACAGGCATCCGATGACCAGGAGTCGTCATGAAGTCAACCATTCTCATCGTCGATGACACGCAGTTGATCGCCGAATCCCTCAAGAAGGCCCTTTCCCGGGAAGGATATGACATCCTGACCGCAGCCACGGGAAGGGAGGCCCTCCAGTCCTATGAGGAAAACGGCCCGGACCTGATCCTGCTGGACGTGAAGCTGCCGGATATCGACGGCATCCAGGTTCTGCAGAAGATCAGGCAGGTGGACGCCAAGACCCCCATCATCGTGATGACGGCCTACAGCGGGATCAAGGGGGCCGTGGAGGCCATGAAGTCGGGGGCGTACGACTACGTTGCCAAGCCCTTCGACATCGACGAGCTGAAGATCATCGTTGCACGCTGCCTGGCCTCCCGCAAGGTCGAGGCCGAAGTCGACCACATGCGGTCGACGAAGAAGGAACTCTACAGCTTCAGCAAGATCATCACCCGCAGCCCGATGATGAAGCCGATCATCGACATGAGCCAGCGGGTGGCCATCGGCAGCCGCTCCACGGTACTCATCCAGGGAGAAAGCGGGACCGGCAAGGAGCTGTTCGCCAACGCGATTCACTACAGCGGGCAGAGGGCGAATTCTCCGCTGGTGGCCGTGAACTGCGCCATGCTCTCGGAAGGGGTTCTGGAGAGCGAGCTCTTCGGGCATGAGAAGGGGGCCTTCACGGGCGCGGTCAAACAGAAAAAGGGAGTCTTCGAGCTGGCCGACCAGGGAACCCTCTTTCTCGACGAGATCGGCGAAATCAGCCCGGCGACCCAGATCAAGCTTCTGCGCTTCCTGGAGGAGCGGGAGCTGCAGCGGGTGGGCGGGACCAAGAAGATCAACGTGGACGTGCGGATCATTGCCGCCACGAACCGAAACCTGTTGAAGAGGGTCGAAGAGGGCCGCTTCCGGGAAGATCTCTACTACCGCCTGAACGTCATCGCCTTTCACATCCCTCCGCTGCGTGAGCGCAGGGAGGACATCCCCCTCCTGACCGACCATTTCCTGGATCTGTACGGCCGGCTGCTGGGGAAAAGCGGCCGCCGCTTCAGCCGGGAGGCGATGGAATCCCTGAACCGCTATCCCTGGCCGGGAAACGTCCGCGAGCTGAGGAACGTGATCGAGCGGGCCGTGCTCCTGAGTGACGATCCGGAGATCGGCGTGCAGGATGTTCCCCTGGAGATCTCGGGGCGACACAACGGCCTGGAAGGATCAAACGTCAAATATATCGAAGATATGCCCCTGGATCTGCTCATCAAGAACTACACCGAGAGCATCCTGACCCGCTACAGGAACAACCGGACGAAGGCGTCGGAAGTCCTGGGCATCACCAGGCAGAGGCTGCGCAGGATTCTGAAGTCCCTGCCGGATTGAATCGAACCACTGGCCGATTCGATTTCATCCACTTGCATGCATTCGATTTCATTTGTATATTGCTTGGCCAGCCCCCCCGTCCCGGTACGCATTGGATGGTCCTCATCCAGTTTGGGGTCCGGGATGCCGCTCCGCTTCGGCGGACCATCCGCTGTCTTCATTCCCGCTTTCCGGCAAGGCCCGGTAATGCAGAGACTTTCCGGCTTTGCGGCGGGTTCTCCGCCCCGTGGATCCGGGGGCGGGCATGTCTTTTGCTGCACGAAATGCGTTCGGTTCCACATAATTCGAGACAAGGAGGGGGATGATGGAAAAGAAAAATCCTTTCCGGGTTGAGCGCGAGGGCCATATTGCCTGGCTGATCCTGGACCGCCCGGAAAAGCGCAATTCCATGGGATTGAATTTCTATGACGAGCTGGGGGGGCATTTCAGGGCTTTCGACGAAGATCCCGACGTGCGCGTCGTGGTGATCCGGGCGGAGGGGAAATGCTTCACCTCGGGAACCGACCTGGGCGAACTGGCGACATTCTACGGCCAGAAGAACGCGGGGCAGCGGGAAGACCTCCGCCTCACGATCCGCAATGCCCAGGAGGGCATGAACTGGGTCGAGCGCTGCCGGAAGCCCGTCATCGCCGCGGTTCACGGGCACTGTCTCGGCGGCGGCGTCGATCTCCTGTCCGCCTGCGACATCCGCATCGCCTCCAGTGACGCCGTTTTCAGCGTCCGGGAGGTGCGGGTGGCCTTCATTGCCGATGTGGGGACCCTGCAGCGGCTTCCCCACATCATCGGCCACGGCTGGTTCCGCGACCTCGCCCTGACGGGTCGGGATTTCGGGGCCGGGGAGGCCCTGCAGATGGGGTTCATCACCGGGATTTACGACGATCGGGAGGCCCTGGTCGCAGGGGCGAAAAAGCTGGCCGGGCAGATTGCATCCTACTCACCCCTGGCCGTGCAGGGAACGAAAGACGTCCTTCTGTACAGCCGGGACAAGGGCATTCAGGCCGGCCTGGAATATACCGCCCAGAAGAACGCCGCCGTCGTCCCCTCCGAGGACATGATCGAGGCCGCCATGGCATTCATGGAAAAGCGGGCGCCCGTCTACAAGGGACAGTAGACTCCCCGTCCCGGTCTCGGGCCGGAAGCACGCAAAGAAAGGATGGGAGAATATGGATTTCCAGCTGAACGAAGACCAGAAGATTTTCAAGGCGACCCTCCACAAGTTCGTCGACGAAGTGATCATCCCGCGGGCGCCGGAAGTGGACCAGGACGGGATTTTCCCGACGGAAAATTTCAAGGCCATGGCGGACCTCGGCCTGTTCGGCATCTCCATTCCCCAGGAGCACGGCGGGAGCGGAGAGGGCATCATGTCCTGCGTTCTGGCCATGGAAGAGCTCGGGCGGGGGTGCGCCTCCACGGCGAACACCTTCGGATCCCACGCGATACTCTGCACGGAGAACATCTGCCGCAACGGAAACGACGCGCAGAAGCAGAAATATCTGCCCGGCCTGATCGAGGGCAAAAAGATCGGCGCCATCGCCATCACCGAGCCGGAGGCCGGTTCGGACGCCCTGTCCATGAAGACGAGGGCTGTCCGGAAGGGCGACCGCTACGTCCTCAACGGGACGAAGATGTTCATCACCAACGGTCCCGTGTGCGACGTCGTGCTCGTCTATGCCAAGACGAACCCGGATGCGGGTCCGAAGGGCATCTCGGCGTTCATCGTCGAGCGCGGCTTCAAGGGGTTCTCCAGCGGGAAGACGCTGAAGAAGATGGGCGTGAAGGGATCGCCGACGGGAGAGCTTGTCTTCGAGGATTGCGAGGTGCCCGCGGAAAATCTCGTCGGGGAGGAAAACGGCGGCATCCGGGTCCTCATGAACGGCCTCGACCGGGAGCGGATCGTCTACTCCATCTGCCCCATCGGCGTCGCCCAGGGGGCCTTTGACGTGGCCTTCCGCTATGCCCGGGAGCGGATCCAGTTCGGGCTTCCCATCATCAGCTTCCAGATGATCCAGGAGATGCTGGCGGAGATGGCAACGGAGATCCATGCGGCCCGTCTCATGGCCTACTGGGCCGCCACCACCGCCGATCAGGGTGGGCGGGTCCGCCTGGAAGCCTCCTATGCCAAGCTGTTCTGCTCCCAGGTGGGAATGCGCACGGTGGACAAGGCCGTTCAGATTCTCGGAGGCTATGGTTTCATCAGCGAGTTTCCCGTGGAGAGAATGTATCGCGACATGAAGGGGATCGAGTTCGGCGCCGGGACGACCCAGATCCAGAAGCTCATCATCGCCCAGGAACTGATCCGAAAGGGCGGAGCATGACGAAAGCCGCTCTTTCCCTCAGTGCCCTGAAAACGGCAATACAGGGATCGCGCGATCCGGAAAAATACGCAAGAGGAGGCAAAACGTGGACAGAAAGTATGTACGGTATGAAGTGGAAGGCCGCCTGGCGGTCGTGACCATCGACAATCCGAAGATGAACGCCCTGGGCATGCCCGTGGTGGCGGATCTCGAGGCCGTGTTCGATGAGCTGGAAGGCCGGAAGGATATCGGAGTTGCCATCATCACCGGTGCCGGGGAGAGGGCGTTTGTTGCGGGCGCGGATATCAAGGGATTCAAGGACGTCTTCGGCCAGAAGGACATTGCCTTCAACAGTGCGAGAAAAATGCAGGCCTGCTTCACGAAAATCGAGAAATCGCGGCTGGTCGTCATCGCCGCCATCAACGGCCTGGCACTGGGCGGCGGCTGCGAGCTGGCGGCGGCCTGCGACCTCCGGATCGCCGCGGACACGGCCATCATCGGGGTCCCGGAAGTCAAGCTGGGACTGATCCCCGGCGCCGGCGGAACGCAGCGCCTGGGGAGGCTGCTGGGGAAGGGCCGCGCCAAGCTCATGGTGCTGTCGGGAGATTTCTTCACGGCCCAGGATGCCTTCCAGCTCGGTCTCCTGGAGAAAGTGGTCCCGGCGAAGGATATCCTGGCCGAGGCGAAGAAACTGGCCGGCTCGATTCTCTCCAATGCGCCGCTCGCCGTGGAGGCCGGCAAGAAGGCCATCAACCAGGGCGTCGAGATGTCCCTGGAGGACGGTCTGGTTTTTGAGGCCGGCCTGGTGGGGGACCTGTTCCTGACGGAAGACCTCCGGGAGGGCGCGGGCGCGTTCGTGGAAAAACGATTCCCCGTCTTCAAGGGGAAGTAAAAAATCGGTTCATCCATTTCGGAACGAAGCCCCGGCGCTATGCCGGGGCTATTCCATATTCAGGAGAAGTTCGATCATGAAGACGAAAATCACGGAGATGTTCGGGATCGAGTATCCCATTGTCCTGTCCGGCATGAGCTGGATCAGCGTTCCAAAGATGGTCGCCGCCGTGTGCAACGCCGGCGGCCTGGGAATCCTCGCGACGGGGCCCCTGGATCCCGATCAGGCAAGGGCGGCGATCCGGGAGATCCGCAGCCTGACGGACAAACCCTTCGGCGCCAACACCTCGCTGGTTCTGCCCGGTGCCCGGGACAACGCCCGGGTCCTGATCGAGGAGCGGGTCCCCGTGATCAACTATGCCCTGGGCAAGGGGGACTGGCTGATTCGCGAGGTCCACGCCTACGGGGGCAAGGTGATCTCCACGGTCGTGAACGACCATCATGCCCTGCGGGCCCAGGACCAGGGGGCGGATGCGGTCATCGCGACGGGTCACGAGGCCGCGGGCCATGGAGGGGACGCCACGACCCTGATTCTGGTTCCCCACCTGGTGGACATGCTGAAGATTCCCGTCATCGCCGCCGGCGGTTTCGCCGACGGGCGCGGCCTGGCGGCCGCCCTGTCCCTCGGTGCATCCGCCATCGCCATGGGCACCCGCTTCATGACGACCCGGGAGAGTGCCCTGCATCCCAACTACAAGAGGAAATCCATCGAAAAGGATATCTACGGAACACTCTACTCCACCCGTTTTGACGGCATCCCCTGCCGGGTCATGGATAACAGGATCTCCCGGGCGATGCTGAAAAAGAGGCTGAACCTGCCGGCGGCCTTTTTCAATTCGCAGATCATCGCCAAACAGTTGCACCTCCCTTACTGGAAACTGTTCTTCGGCGTCCTGCTCTCGGGATGGAAAAGCGCACGCCAGCTCGCCTACTTCGCCAATGCCTACAAGCTGATCCTGGCGGCAACGGAGCAGGGAGACACGGAAGGGGGGCTCCTGCCCATGGGACAGGTGACGGGCATGATCCAGGACGAGCCGACCGTGGCCGAGCTCATGGAGCGAATCGTTCAGGAAGCGAAGTCTGTCCTTGCGGATCGATACGCCATGATGTAGTATCCACGCCATCGTTGGATCCGAAATCAACCGGGTCCGACTCTGTTTCACAATCCCGCGTTCGAAATACCGGGTGAAGACGGCACGAACAGGCATGGACTCCGCCGGTCTACGGCGGAGTTCATGGTGGCATTCCGAACTTTCTCACGAGCTCCTGCAAAGCGCTTCCGAATGTCCCTCCCCCATTTTGACCCGACGCACCCCCCTGTATTGTTGAATGCAAGCCCCTCCTCTGTTTGCGGAGAGAGGAGCCGCTTTTCCGTATTGGCGCGGCCACGGCCGTTACAAAGAAGGAACGGCCGCTGATATGCCGGCGTCCGGGCGGTCCCGACAGGGAGATGCCGCCCGGACGGAGTCTTGCGAGTGTTCCGGCGCCGCATGGAACGGAAGCGTCCCGAGATGCAGAGTTGCACAGATGACGGTTTTTTCCCGTGCGCCGC
>CAYNEJ010000027.1:1128-28208 GCA_964396205.1 uncultured Syntrophaceae bacterium | reverse complement strand
CTTTCTGGCGAATGATGGCATCCACGCAAATGGCCGTCTTGCCGATCTGGCGGTCACCGATGATCAGTTCGCGCTGGCCGCGGCCGATGGGGGTCATGGCGTCGATGGCCTTGAGTCCCGTATACATCGGCTGGTTGACCGGCTGGCGCTGAATGACGCCGGGGGCGACCATCTCGATCCGGCGGAATTCCGTCGTATCGATGGGACCCTTGCCGTCAATGGGGGCGCCTGTTCCGTCGATGACCCGGCCGAGGACGGCCTCGCCGACGGGGACCTGAGCGATTTTGCCGGTCCGCTTGACAATGTCCCCTTCTTTGATGTGGGTCACTTCCCCGAGGACGGCGACACCGACGTTGTCCCGCTCCAGGTTCAGAACCATGCCGAGGATCCCGCCGGGGAACTCCAGCAGTTCCATGGCCATGGCATTCTGAACGCCGTACACTCTGGCAATACCGTCTCCCACGGAGAGGACCGTGCCGGTTTCGCTGATATCCAGCTTCTTCTGGTAGTCTTTGATCTGCTGGGATATGATCTGACTGATTTCTTCTGCTTTGATGCTCTCCATGCCTTATATTTCCTCCCCTAAGAGATTCCTGATATTGTTCAGCTGCGTCCGGATGCTCCCGTCATAGACCGTATCGCCGACCCGTACCACGATACCGGCCAGGAGGGAAGGCTCCTCCGTTACGGACATGTCCGCCTTCTTGTTCGTCATCTCCTCCAACTGCTTCAGGAGACTGGCCTGCTGTTCCGCACTCAGCGGATAAGCCGTCCGAACGGATACCTGGACCCTCTGAAGGGTCTTGTCCATCATGTCCCGGTAACTGGCGACGATCTCGTCCAGAAGACCGATCCGGCCCTTGTCCACCAGGAGGCCGAGAAAGTTGGCCGTCAGGGGGGACAGCTCGATCCGCCCGAGCAGATAATCCATGATCTGCTTCTTTTCGACATGATTGAAGACGGGATTGGCGAAGAAGTCTTTGAGATCTTTACTGGAGGCCAGAACCCCGGAGAAGCGGTTCAAGTCCTCGTAAAACACCTCGTACTTGCTTTCCTCGCCGGCGAGTTCAAAGAACGCCTTGGCATATCGCTTGGAAATCTCGCTGCCGATCAATGTTTGGTCACCACCTTGTCTAAGTAGTCCCGCACCATGTCATTGTGGTCCTGGGCGGTAATATTCTTCTTGAGGATCTCTTCGGCCATCTCCACGGCAAGCTGGGACGCTTCCAGCCGGAGCGCCGCGCTACCCTTCTGGAATTCCTGCTCCATCCGGGCCTTCGTGTCTTCCTGCATCTTTTCCGCCGCCTTCTTGGCGTCGGCAATGATTTTTTCCTTCTCCGCCTGTCCCTGGGCCTTTATGATCTCGGATATCCCGCTGATCTCATCGGTCATCTTGGTTAAACGGGATGAATATTCATCGAACTTCTTCCGGGCCTCTGCCTTCTGGGCCTCCGTTTCATCGATCTCCGCCTGGATTCCGGCGCGTCTCCCCGCGAAGAATTCCTTGACCTTCTTGGCCAGCAGCCACCAGAGCAGGCCCACGAGAATGGAGAAATTGACGACCTTGAATGCGAATTCTTTCATGTTGGCGCCACCCTCTCCGTGCTCTCCACCGCTCGAGGCGAGCAGGGCGGGCGACCAGACGAGGATCAGGAGCCCCGCAAGAGCCAGGGTGAGGTACATTCCACGCGAGCGCATCATTTCAGTGAACCGAACCTTCATTACTGGAGACTCCTTCCCAACACTTTCTCTGCGATCTCCAAGGACAGGCGCTGAGACTGATTTTTCAGGACCCCGCGGGCCTCGTCGATCTCGCGGTTCATTTTTCCCTGGAACTCTTCCATCATCTTCGGAATGACGCCCCGTACCGCGTCGACGATCTTCCGTGCCTCCTCGGCGCCTTCCTTTACAAATTCCGACTTCTGTTCCATGGCGGCCTGCTTGGCCTTGCGGACGGCCTCCTCGTATTCGGCCATTTTCTTCTCCACGGCCTCGTGAAGACCGCGCACTTCGTCCCGGGCCCCATCGAACTGCTGCTTGCGCTTTTCCATGATCCCGAGAATGGGTTTGTAGAGAAGAATTTTCAGGATGAAAACGAGGATGAGGAAATTGACCAACTGGATCCAAAGGGTGGAATCGATATCAATCACGGCGTCTTACCTCTCAGAAAACATAAAAAAAGCCGAGTGAAAAAACTTCTGCACCCGGCTACTTTTTTCTTAACGATCTGGCGAGTCGATAATGGAAAGTAACGACCTCAACAAGCTTTACCCTGTATTGCATGTCCACGAATACAGTCACCCAACACCCCTGCGTGAAAGCCCATGTTAGTAAAGCGCGGACTTCTAATCACACCTGTGAGGGCTTGTCAAGCAGTTTTTGCCGTTTCTGACTCCCGGTCAGTCTTCGGCCGGAACAAGAGTAACAGCATGATATTATATAGTAATCAGGCATTATCCGAGGAGCCGTCGTTGCCCTTCTGCATCTGGCAATGGCCGGTGAAGAAACCGCCCGCTTCACAGACAAAAACTGCGGTACGAATGTCGCCCCGGAGGCTCCCCGCCGGGGTCACGTGGATCGACTCGCATGCCTCGATCGCCCCCAGGACGGTTCCACTGATCCGGACCGAGGGGGCGTTGATGTCGGCCTCGATCCGCGCGCCCTCGCCGATCACCAGCAAGCCGTCACCGGTGATGCTGCCGGATACGTCGCCATCGATCCGAATGGATCCATGAAAGGTCATATTTCCCTGAAAGGACGAGCCTTTGCCCAGAAATGCCCGGATGTCATCCGTCTTTTTTTTCCCGAACATGGTCCCTCCTGCCGATGGAATACCGCCCGCCCCGGATTGCCTGAGGAGTCTCCCCGGCCATGATCAGGGCTGGAGGATGTAACGACGAACACTGATATTCAGGAGCAGTCCGACGGCGGTCATCATGACCACCAGGGAGGACCCCCCGTAACTCAGGAAGGGCAGGGGAATGCCCACGACAGGGAGAAGCCCCAGCACCATGCCGATGTTGATGAAAACTTCCCAGAAAATGAGCATCGTGATTCCTGCGGCAATCAGCATCCCTGCATAATCCCGGGAATGGCGGGCGATATTGATCCCCCAGAGAATGAGGGCCAGAAAGAGCAATACCAATACCATGCCGCCCAGAAATCCCCACTCTTCGGCAAACACGGAGAAGATGAAATCCGTCTGCTGTTCCGGAAGGAACTTGAGCTGGGTCTGGGTTCCCTTCAGGAAGCCCTTCCCGAGAAAGCCTCCGGAGCCGACGGCGATCATGGACTGGAGAATATGATAGCCCGTCCCCAGGGGATCCTCGTCCGGATTCAGAAACGTCAGGAGCCGCTGTTTCTGATAGTCTTTCAGAAAAAACCAGGCCGCCGGAAGCAGGGTCAGCACCCCTGCGGCTGCGGGCAGGACGGATTTCAGACGCACGCCGACAAAAAAGACCAGCGAAATGAATATGATCAGGAGCATCAGGGCGGTTCCCAGATCCGGTTGTTTGAGAATGATGACGAAGGGAAGGAAAATGATCAGGAACGGGACCGCCAGTTCGCGCAGAAGATAGGGCCGCGGGAGACGATGTTCGTTGAAATAACGGGCCAGAGCCAGGATGAGGGTGAGCTTCATCAGTTCCGACGGTTGAAATGAAAAGCCGCCCAGGTTGATCCACCGTTGCGAGCCTTTGACGGCGGTTCCGAGAAAGAAGACGGCAATCAGGAGGACGATGGAGAATCCGTAAATGACATAAGCATGGCGGGCGATGAATCGATAATCCACGGAGAAGGCGACAAACATGGCCAGGATGCCGATGGTCAGCGACTGCATCTGCTTGATGTAAAGAGGTGTATGGCGGGCATCGGCCAGACTGTGACCCGTGCTGTAGATGTTCATGACGCCGATGAAACAGATGATCAGAACCATGCCGAACAGTGTCCAGTCAAAATTCAGCAGGAGCCTGCGATCGAACTTCACGGATCCTCCTTTCGGACCGGATCCGGCTTGACTGCCGCCAGGGGCGGCTTTGTCCGGGGAGACGGATCCTGGCGGACCGTCTGTTCCTCCACGTTCCGGTTCTTCTTCCCGAAATAGGCATCAATGACTTTCCGGGCGACGGGTGCCGCAACGGATCCGCCATGTCCCGCATTTTCCGCAATGACGGCGACGACAATTTCAGGCTGTTTGGACGGTGCGAAGCAGACAAACAGGGCATGATCGCGGAATCGGCTCGAGAGGCCCCCGGCTTTTCCAGCCGCAGGGAGTCCCACGACCTGGGCGGTACCCGTTTTCCCGGCCACATCGGCTTCCTTCCGGCGGAGCGCACCTCCGGTTCCACCCGGTTCGTTCACGACTCCCCAGAAGGCATCCCGGAGGAAAAGGCGGTTCTTTTCGCTGATCGGAAGGACGCCTTTTTTCTCCGGCGCAAAGGCTTGGACGACCTTGCCGTCGATGGATTCGATCTGGCGGATGACGTGAGGGCGCCAGAGAGTGCCGCCGTTCGCCAGGGCGGCATAGGCCGAGGCAAGCTGAAGCGGCGTTACGGTGTTGAAACCCTGGCCGATGGAAATGGAGATGGTTTCCCCCTGCTGCCAGGGTTTCTTGAAGCGGCGGATCTTCCACTCCCGGGTCGGGATGATGCCCCCTTTTTCCCGGGGGAGGTCGATGCCCGTGATTTCACCGAATCCGAAGGCGCGGGCATACTGGGCGATCTTGTCGACGCCGAGCAGCTTGCCCGCGTTGTAGAAATAGACGTCGCACGATTCCACGATGGCCCGGTGGAGCGAAATGCGGCCGTGGCCCTCCTTCTTCCAGCAGCGGAACGTCCTGTTTCCCAGCGTGAAGGATCCGTTGCAATGGAAGGAGGTATCCGGGGTGACAAGTCCCTCCTCGAGGGCTGCCGCCGCAACCACCAGTTTGTAAGTGGACCCCGGCGGATATTGACCGGAGATGGCCCGGTTCTCAAGCGGGTGGGCCGGATCCTGGCTGAGCTTCTTCCAGTCCCTTGCGGAAATCCCTCCCCGAAACAGATTCGGATCGAAAGAAGGGGAACTGACCATGGCCAGAACGGCTCCATCGCGGGGGTCCAGGGCGACGACCGCCCCCGGCTTTCCCTCCAGGGCGTTCCAGGCGGCTTCCTGGAGTACGGAATCGATGGTCAAGACCACATTCTGCCCCGCGACGGGCGAGAGCCGCCCCAGGATGCGCACTTCCTTGCCCACGACATTGACGACCACGTTCTCGGCGCCGTTGATTCCCCGCAGGGGAGCATCAAGGTATTTCTCGATGCCGAACTTGCCGACCATGTCGCCGCTGCTGTAGCGCATTCCTTCCCTTCCCAGGTCATCGGGGCTGACCTCACCCATATACCCGATGACATGGGCCATCTGTTCGCCCTGCAGGTACTGGCGGACGGGTACGACCTCGGAGACCATTCCCGGTAGCTCCAGGGTGTGGGATTCCACGAGGGCCAGTTTTTCGCGGCTGATGTTCCGTTCAATCCTCACGGGATCAACGGATCGAGTCTTGCGGATCTCAAGGATTTCATCGGGGTAGGAGAGGGATCGCTCCGTGCAAAGGCTCGCGAAACGCTGCGTCACATCCCGGACATTTCCCGCCCGTTGGGGATAAAACAGAATGTCGAAGGCGGCCTGATTGTCGACCAGAACCTTGCGGTTCGTGTCGAGAATGACACCCCGGACGGCCCGGATGGTTCGGTTGCGCATGCTGTTGCTTTCGGAGCGATGATAGAGCTCGCTCCCCTTGATGACCTGGAGGTACCACAGCCGCACCACAAGGACCGACAGGGCGCAGATGACGACCAGAAGCAGCAGCCTGAATCGCTGGTGGAATTCGGCAGGGTCATGGCCATTGAGCCTGTTGTGCCGACTTGCCATTCCCATATCCCTCCAGTCGGCGGCAGAAATGGAAAATTGTCGGGGAGAGCCCGCTGAGAATGCACGCCTGGGGAAGATAAATTTTCAGTCCTGTCAGCAGGACGTTCATCTCATATATTATATAGTAGGCGGAGACAAGAATGATTCCCTCGGCGAGAACGGAAAGGAAAGTAACGGAAATCAGGAACAAGGTCTTCGTCGAATAGACCCGGGCGGAGACGGTAGAGAGGGTGAAGAAGATAAGCCCGTATGACAGAATATAGAGGCCCGGGAAAGGAGTGACCAGGGTATCCATGAAGTACCCCATCAGAAAGGTCAGGACGGCTCCCCTCCACCTCTCCATGAACAGACCCGCATAGATCACCACCACGGTGGAGAACTCCAGGCTGAGCCGCTCTGCCGTGAAGAGTTCCACGAGAGACGTCTGGAGGATGACGAGGCCCAGGGCAAGCGGCGGAAGGACAAGGTAGCGAATCATTTCTGCCGTCTGTATTCCAGGATCAGGACTTCTTCCAGCCTGCTGAAGTCTGATGCCGGAATCACTGCTATCTTCTGGAAAAGGCTGTCTGCCTTCTTGTCGAAGGCCGTGACGGAGCCCAGGACAAGCCCCTTTGGATACATGCCGGAGAGACCGGAGGTGATGATGAGGTCTCCGGCCTGAATGTCCTCCAGGTTGGATATGTATTTCAGGCGTCCGCCGCCGGATCCGTCGCCCTGGAGAATGCCTTCCGCCCGGGTCCTCTGGATCAAGGCATCGATGTTGCTTTTCTCGTCCGTAATGAGAAGAACCCTGGAAACGTTGGGGGATGCCTCGATGACCCGTCCCACCACTCCCTTGCTGGATAGTACGGGCTGACCCGTCCGGACGCCGCCGGAGGTTCCCTTGTTCAGCAGAATGGTTTTGAACAGGGTGGCTTGGCTCTTGTCGATCACCCTCGCAGCAATAGATGGGATTTTCAACTCCTGCTTCAGGGTCAACAAAGCCTGGAGCCGCTGACTTTCCAGATAACCCTCCCGGTAGCTGGATAGCTCATTTGTCAGTTCGTCGATCTTTTTTCCCAGCACCCGGTTTTCCTGCCGCAGGCCGACAAGGTGCAGGTAGTCTGCCCAAGTGTTGCGCAACGCCTGGAAGGAAGCGGTCAGGGCTGCCTGAACAGGGCTGGTGATTTCCAGGATGACAATGCGGACAGGTCCGGGGCTTTCGGGGTACCGAAGGTGGTAGGAGATTGTGACCAGCGTCAGCAGGATAAAGCCGGCCAGAACGATCAGGTCTTTTTTTCGTTTCGGTGCGCTCATGTCCATCCCACAATTACGGCGGAATGGAGGTGCCATGCATCGCGACGACCGGTTCATGCCGGCCTTGATGCGAGAACAAATCCCGCCTCAGTCCCGGCAGAAGCGGAAGAAGATGCCTGGAAAAACCGTCCGGTGCCTTTGGCAGAGGTTGAAGTCTGTGAATTGTGCTTGCCCGGAGGTCTGCCGGATCGGGGCGGGAATCGGTTTCGCCGAGGCCTCTTCCGTCAGGGGACCCGAATTTGCCGGGAAAGCCGTCACCTAAGGCTGGACGGCCACCTCCTTCAGCAGATTCATGTGGTCCAGGGCCATGCCGGCGCCACGGACGACGGTAGACAGGGGGTCCTCCGCCACCGTCACGGGCAGCCCCGTTTCCTCCTTCAGAAGGAGATCAAGGTTTCTCAGGAGGGCACCGCCGCCGGTAAGCGTGATGCCACGGTCCACGATATCCCCGGCCAGTTCGGGCGGAGCATTTTCGAGGGCGTCCTTGACGGCGTCCACGATGAGGCTGATTGGTTCCATGATGGCTTCCCGGATTTCTTCCGAGTTGGCCTCGATGATTTTGGGGATGCCGGAAATGAGATCCCTGCCCTTCACGTCCACTTTGCGGATCTCGTTGTCCGGAAAGGCTGAGCCGATGGTGGTCTTGATGATTTCGCCGGACCGCTCGCCAATGAGGAGGCTGTATTTTCGCTTCAGGTATTGGACGATTTCCTCGTCGATCCGGTCGCCGGCGCACCGTACGGACTTGGCATACACGATGCCGGCCAGGGAGATGACGGCCACTTCCGTTGTCCCGCCGCCGATGTCCACGACCATGGAACTGATGGGATCCATGATGGGAAGCCCTGCGCCGATGGCGGCGGCCATGGGTTCCTCGATCAGGTACACCTCGCGGGCTCCCGCCGACTCGACGGTTTCCCGCACGGCTCGTCGTTCCACCTGGGTGATGCCCGACGGGATGGAGACGATGATGCGGGGACGGATCAGGGTCCGGCGGTTGTGAACCCGCTGGATGAAATGCCGGAGCATCACTTCGGTGATGTCGAAATCGGCGATAACGCCATCCCGAAGAGGGCGAACGGCCTCGATGTTCCCGGGAGTCCTGCCTAACATTTTTTTCGCTTCCGCTCCCACGGCGAGTACCTTCTTCGCTCCCCTCGAGTCTCGATGAACGGCCACAACGGACGGTTCGCTCAGGACGATTCCTTCTCCCTTGACGTAAACGAGTGTATTGGCTGTACCAAGATCTATGGCCAGATCGTTGGAAAATTTCCCCAGAATAAAATCAAACAGCAAGGCAGGACCTCCTGGTCGTTTGCTTTGGAATAACGAACACTTATAGATGATAATCCCATGGGACAGCCCCTTATACTGTATTTCGACACCCTAATCAATCCATTTTTCAGTCACTTTGGCGTGGATAGCCGTTCCGGAGCGAACCCTCGGCGGAGGTGCTGAAACGACCGTTCCGGTATGGGTGCAGATCGTTCACCGAAGGAATGCGGTTTGAAGAGCCGGTGGCCTGTACGCAAGGCGTCCCGGGTCCCATGACGATGCAACGGCGGGTTTTTTCTTGAAAATTCTATTGCCCGCGGCTGCCCCCTTGTGTATAAAAGCCCATCTTCTCGACGGGAGGGATCGGCATGCTCAACAAAGTGATGCTCATCGGAAGGCTGGGGGCGGACCCTGAAGTCCGTTACACCCCGGATGGAGCCATGATCACGACATTCCGGCTGGCCACGGACGAACAGTGGAAGGACAAAAGCGGCGAGCGGGTCCAGCGGACGGAATGGCACCGGATCGTCACATTCGGTCGGCTGGCGGAGATCTGCGGAAACTACCTCAACAAGGGGAAGCTGGTTTACGTGGAGGGACGGATCCAGACGCGTTCGTGGGAGGACAAGGAAGGGCAGAAACGGTACATGACGGAGATTGTCGCTGCGAACATGCAGATGCTGGATGGACGAGGCCAGGCAAAATCAGCCCAGGGCGAGGATTCGCAGCCATCCGGGCCGGAAGGCGGGTATCCGGAAGACGACGTGCCGTTCTGAGGTGGGAGAGGGAGATTACTTCGGATCAACCTTCTTGTTCTGGGGGGTCACGTCGATTTCGTCGGGTTCCCGGGTGGCTTTCTTGAAGTTGCGGATCCCCTTTCCCAGAGCATTGCCGATTTCCGGAAGCTTGCCGGCGCCGAAGATGATCAGGATGATCACCAGAATGATCAGCAGTTCTGGAATACCGATACCAAACATGTCATTTTACTCCATGAAGCGTTTTTCCATCTCCATAGATCATCGCATGGAGCTTGTCAAACCTATCTTTCCGGAGAGCCTTCAGGGGAGCCGGAGGTGAACGACCTGGCCCGGGCTTCCCAGGGGGCCCAAGGGCTTTCCCTGGAAGATCAACTGGGTTCCCCCGGCGTTTCCCACATCGATGTCGAAAGAGCGGGACGCACGTCGCTCCAGCTTTTCCCCGGGTTTCAGCAGGACCTGATATGACGGGCTCTGATCCTCACTGATACGAATCCACGTGTAATCCCGGGCCTCGATGGCAAGGGAGTAACCGTCTGTCGCGGCCGCGGCGGCTGCAGGCGCGGATGGTGGCTGGGGGGGCGACGGCTGCTGCATCGAAGCCGGGGCAGGGGTGGGAGCGGTAGGCTCGGGAGCGGTTGCCGCGGGGCCGGCCGGGACCGGCGGCTGAGCCGGTTCAGGAACGGCGGGAGCAGAGGTTTCCCCGGGCTTGAGGGGCGGGGCCGCCACGGCAGGAACGGATGGCACCGAAGGTGTCTTGACCGGCTCCCGCAGCATCAGAACGGCTACCGCTATGAGCAGAGCCAGCACCAGGAAGGATGCTGTGACCATCATTTTTTTGAAGGACGTTCTTTGCGGTGGTTTGGGTACCTCTTCAGGAGGCGGTTCCTGGGAATCCGCCAGGAAACGGTTGTACTGCTCCAGCAATTTTCCCTCGTCGGCGCCGATTGCCCGGGCATAACTCCGAATGAAGGAACGGGCGATGACAGGAGCCGGCAGTTTCCCGAAACGGCCGCTTTCGATTGCCTCCAGGTTGACCACCGTGATCCGTGTGGCCTCGAAAATATCCTTCAGTTGAATCCCCTGCGATTCCCTGAGGGATTTCAGATCCTGGACAGGAAATGACGGTTCCCGTTCGGCGTTCTTGATGATTTCGTCCTTTTCCATGGATGTGCCGTTTTGCCCCCGAGGGTGAAATGATGTCGGACCTTACCATTCTCTACAGTATCCATGCAACCGGAAATAGTAGAGTTTCTGCGAAGAGCCCGCCTGCCGCGGCCTGTCGGCTTTTCGATGCAGCGGGAATCAAACAGGGATGATCAATTAATGAATGGAGAGATGCAGAGCGATGGATTCTTTTGGTTCCTTCATGATGGAGATCGCCCGGAAGGCCGGAACATGGCTGAAACGGAGACTCGACGAAGAGCACACCATCGATTACAAGGGGGTCATCAATATCGTAACGGAAGCGGACCGCCAATCGGAAGAGATGATTGTATCGACGATTCTCGACCGATATCCGGATCATGACATCCTGGCGGAGGAGAAAGACCGATCTTCCAAAGGATCCCCTTACCGGTGGATCATCGACCCGTTGGATGGAACAACGAACTATGCCCACGGTTACCCCGTATTCTGCGTATCGATTGCCTTCGAAGAGAACCGTGTCATTCAGCACGGCGTGGTTTACAATCCAATGCTGGAGGAGATGTTCTATGCCCGCCGCGGCGGGGGCGCCTTTCTCAATGGACGTCCCATTCACGTTTCAGGCGTCGAGGATCTCTCCCAGGGACTCCTGGCCACGGGATTCCCTTACGATATCCGGGAAAATCCCGATAACAACATGGATTATTTCAACGTGATGGCCAGGAAGGCCCAGGCGATCCGGCGGGCCGGGTCGGCTGCGCTGGACATGGCCTACGTGGCGGCCGGCCGCTTTGACGGCTTCTGGGAACTGCGCCTGATGCCCTGGGACACGGCGGCGGGATGGCTCTTGGTCGTCGAGGCCGGGGGGAAGGTCACGAGCCTGTCGGGCACTCCGTTTGTGCTCGATGCACCCCATATCCTGGCCTCAAACGGACGGATCCACGAATCCATGATCGCCGCCCTCCGTTTTGCTTTCTCTCCAATCTGATCCGGAGACAGGGCACCCGTTTCATCCATTCCACCAGACCGATCATGCAACGTCCGACAGGGGAACCGGGCATCGTTCCGTCATGGGGAACGGGTGCATGATTGCCGCGATCGGGGGTTCCCGGTACCGTGTCCCTTGACAATGTCCAATCGGTGTTTATATTAGCGCCAAAAGCTACGAAGTGAACAATATTAATAGGTTGAGTGCGCTCTGCTTGTCGGTACCGTTTGTTTTGATCTCTTTGGTCTCGGCAGGAGGAGGGCGATGAAACCGGAAAAGGAGGTAATGGACATGTTTGGACCGGTCTGGAGATTTGGCAGGATCGTGGATCTCATGCCGGAGGTACAGCGCCTCCAGCGGGAAATGAACCGGCTGTTTTCGGGTGTCAGTCAGCCTTTCAGCCAGGATTTCCCGGCGATCAACGTCTGGAGTGGAGAAAACGAGATTGTTGTATCCGCGGAGTTGCCGGGAGCGGATCCCGACGGCATGGACATCTCGGTCGTGGGAGAAAGCATGACCTTGAGCGGGGTGCGGAATCCGGAGGCCCTGAAAGAAGGCGAGAATTACCATCGTCAGGAAAGGAGCAGCGGACGCTTCAGCCGCACCCTGCAGCTTCCGTTTCGGGTGAACGCCGCGAACGTTGCCGCCCGTTTTGAAAAGGGTATCCTCCAGATCACGCTGCCGAGGGCGGAAGCGGACAAACCCAGGAAAATCAGCATCAAGGCAGAGTAGAAAGGGGGGACGACCAAGATGAAGGAACAGGATCTGCAGAAACAGGCGGCCTCGAACCCGGTGGAGATGGAACGGACTCGAAACCGCAAGGTGTATATTCCCCGGGTGGACATCTACGAAACGAAGGAATCCATCGTGCTTCTGGCCGATATGCCGGGTGTTGACGAGAGCTCCGTGGATATCATGCTGGAAAAGAACGTGCTGACCATCAACGGCACGGTGGAGCCCATCGGATTCCCGGGTCACAATCTCGTGTATGCCGAGTACGACACCGGGGATTATCAGCGGGCCTTCACGCTGCCGGAAGAGATCGACCAGAACAAAATCGAGGCCATGGTGAAAAACGGGGTTCTCCGCGTCGTTCTCCAGAAGGCGGAGAAATCCAAGGCCAGGAAGATCGCCATCAAGGCTGCGTGAGAAAGGAGGTGGCAGGCATGACCATGCGCAGATTTTTGCCATCCCTGTGGGGAGAGCCTCCGGTTCCGGCAGGGCAGAAAAGCGTTCACCCCTTTTCCTCCCTCCAGCAGGAGATGAACCGGATGTTCGACGATTTTTTCCAGGGGACGTCCGTTTCTCCGTTCCCGGCTGCCGGCATTAGCCCCGCTGTGTTCCATCCTTCCGTGGATGTGAAGGAAGGGGAGAAGGAAGTCGTCGTTCAAGTGGAACTGCCCGGGATGGAAGAGAAGGATGTGGAACTCCTTCTGGAGGAATCGTCCCTTGTGCTCAAGGGTGAGAAGAAGTTTGAGAAGGAAGACAAAGGAGAGGGTTACCACACCATGGAACGGAGCTACGGTGCCTTTCACCGGCGAATTCCCCTGCCCCGGGAGATCGATCTGAACAAGGCGAAGGCCCTTTTCAGGAACGGCGTTCTGACGGTGACCCTGCCCAAACTGGAGCAGGCCAAGGCGAAGGGAAAGAAGATTCCCATCCAGTCGGCCTGATCGCGGAAACACGGGGCTTCGGCCGCCGTATTCAAAACCTCCATTCTTTTTCAGGAAGACAAACAGCTGCAAAAAAGGGGGAGCGGATTTGAAAACCGCTCCCCTTTCTTTATTCCTGATGTGTGTCGGCGCCGGGGCTTCCCGTCAGGGATCCGCGACCAGTTTCACCAGGACTTTCCGCGTCCTCGGCCCGTCGAACTCGCAGAAGAAGACGGACTGCCATGTACCGAGCACGAGGCGGCCCCCTTCGATGATCACGGTCTCCGAGGCTCCGAAGAGCGAGGCCTTGATGTGGGCATCGGAGTTGCCCTCCCGGTGGCGGTAGGAGCCATCGGCGGGAACAAGCTTTCCCGTGGCGGCAAGGACATCCAGAATGACGTCCGGATCGGCGTTTTCATTGATGGTGACTGCGGCGGTCGTGTGGGGGATGAAGACGACACAAAGGCCGTCCTGCATGCCCCGCTCTTGAACGACGTCCTGCAGGGTGCGGGTGATGTCGATCATCTGGGTCCGCGCGGTGGTCCTGACGCTGAGGGTGTTCATGGCGCCTCCGTATTGCCGGTTGCCCTGAGGGCGGCATAGAGCTTGTGGCCGATGACGAGTCCCCGGTCGATGAAATCCGGCCCGTAGCGGCGCCCCGTCTCCGTTCGGAAGGTCTCCCGGATCCTCCGGAGACTGTCGAGTCCCTGCAGAAATCGGGGGAGGACAACCTGCAGGGGGATCCGGCGCGGCAGGAGCATGGCCCAGAGGGTTTCCGTGAAATTGTCCGGTCCCCAGCGGAACTTGTCGGCGTCGTACAGGGCGTCGGAGATCAGCCGGGCCGCCGGGTCTTCCGGTACCTCATGGGGCTGAAAAGCCTCGTGATTCCGGATGGCCAGGGTGATGGCCCCGCGTTCCTTCTCATCAAGGGCAAAGGTGCCGAGAACCCGCTCCGCCTCTTCCGCCCCCCGCTGCGCGTGGTGCCGCTCCGTCCGCCGGATGTCGTGCAGAATGCCTGCAAGATGGGCCAGGAGGGTGATCCGCCGCAGCTCCTCATCGCTCCAGGACCGGCGGTCTTCCAGGAGGACGATGGCTCCGGCGTCCACCGCCACTTTCTGTACGTGGATCAGCCCGTGTCCGATCGGATCATCCTGGCTGGAGATGATGCGGACGGCATCCCTGGCCATGACTTCGGACAGCAGAAGCTCCCTGGATGTCCCGACGGCCTTTTCGCCCTCCAGGTAGAAGATGGGCACGCCGGCCTCGACGGCGAACCGTTCGGCCATTTCCCTTGCCTCTCGGTACGGATCCTCTACCACGGTCCTTCCCCTTCGCTACACCGGCCGCTCGCCGAAAATGGCCCGGCCGATCCGGACAATGGTGGCCCCTTCCTCCACGGCCACCTGATAATCGTTTGTCATGCCCATGGAGAGCTCCTCCATGTGAACGCCTTCCATATGTTCCCGGCGGATGGCTTCCGCGAGCTTCCGCAGGGCCGTGAAATGGGGTCGGGCTTCCTCGGGATCGTCGAACCAGGGCGGCATGGTCATCAGCCCCCGGATGGAGAGATGCGGAAAATCCGCCAGGGAGCGGACAAGGGCGATGGCCTGGGAAGCAGGCACCCCGCTTTTGCTGGCCTCGCCGCTCACGTTGACCTCCACGAGGATCTTCAGGATCATTTCCTGAGCGGCGGCCCGGCGGTTCAGCTCCCGGGCCAGGTCGACCCGGTCCACCGAATGAATCAGGTCGAAGAGCCGGACGGCGTACTTCGCCTTGTTCGTCTGCAGGTGGCCGATGAAGTGCCACGGGAGCGGCCTTCCGAGGAGGTCGATCTTGCGCCTGGCCTCCTGGATGTAATTCTCGCCGATCAGATCCACACCGGCGGCGATGGCCTCCCGAATCCGGTCGTCGTCGACGGTCTTTGTGACCGCCAGGAGACGGACCTCTGCCGGCGAGCGCCCGGCCTTCCGTACCGCCCGGGCGATTTCCTCCCGGACGAAGGCAATGTTTTCGCTAACCGATCCGATCGTTTCCATTGGTCGAAAAACGAATGGCCCCCGCCTCGCGGAGGATCTCGATGACTTCGCAGAGGGGAAGACCCATGACATTTGTGTAGGAGCCCCTGATTTCCTGAATGAAGAAGGCGCCCATTCCCTGGACGGCATACCCGCCCGCCTTGTCGTAGGGCTCGTCCGAAAGAACGTACCAGTTCATTTCCTCGTCTGAAAGGTCCTTGAACAGAACGGCTGAGGAGATCGCCCGGGAGATTGCGCGGCTTCCGCCCCCGGACAGGACGGAAAAGCCCGTGTAGACCGTGTGCTCCCGTCCGCTGAGCTTCCGGAGCATCGCCTTTGCCTCCTCCCGGTCCGCCGGTTTTCCCAGGATGTCCCCGTCGATGACGACGATGGTGTCGGCGCCGAGCACCCAGGCGTCGGGATTCTTCCGGGCGAGGGTTTCCGCCTTGGCCGCCGAGAGCCGGAGCACATGCTCCTCCGGGGATTCCTCCGGCCGGTCCTCTTCTTCTATGCCGCTTGGGAGAACCTGGAACGCCAGCCCCACTCTTTCGAGCAATTCAATCCGGCGTGGCGAGGCGGACGCCAGGATCAGCGTGTTTTTCTGAATGATTCCCATATGGTTGAGCCCTGCTTTCCTCAGGATGCATGAACTCTGTAGCACAGTTCGTCTCGCCTTGACGACGGGATTTTGATAAGGCCGAAAAAGTGGGAGGTGCAAATGGAGGATCGTTCGCTGACGTGGAGGCACGACGTGGGTCCGGCAGACCGGGTCCGGATCCGGGAGCTTGTCGTTTCCGCGGGGGTGTTTTCCGATGAGGAGACGGACATTGCCGTGGAGCTGGTGGATGAGCGCCTGGCCAGGGGCGAGGACAGCGGTTACGAATTTCTGAAGGCCGAAGCGGAAGGGCGGCTGGTCGGATACACCTGTTTCGGCCGGATTCCCGGGACCCTATCCAGTTTTGACCTGTACTGGATCGTGGTGATCCGGTCGTTCCAGAGCAGCGGGGTGGGCGCCCGGCTGCTTGCCGAGACGGAAAGAATCGCCGCCGGATCCGGAGCGACACGGATCTATGCGGACACCTCCTCCCTCCCCGGATACGAAGCCGCCCGCCGTTTCTACGAGGCAAACGGATACCGCCGTGAGGCTTTTCTGCCCGATTTCTTCGGGCCTGGTGACGGAAAGGTGATCTACGCCAAGGTCCTGCAGGGGGAGCGTCCGGAGAGAGAGACATCCTGAATGCCCCGCGGATATCCGCCGGGGATCAAGGTTTTTCCGATGAATGGATGGAGACTTCGTACATGTCCAAAATGGACATGAGAAGCGAGGCCAGGATGGGTCCGATGACAAATCCCGAAATGCCGAACAGGGCAATCCCACCCAGGGTGGACAGGAAGATTACGAGCGGATGCATCTGTACGTCCCGCCCCAGGAGGACGGGCCGGAAGAGATTGTCCACCATGCTGATGACCAGCGCGCCCGCCAGAATCACGGAAATTCCCTCCCACATGTGTCCGGTCGCCAGGAGAAGCATTCCGGCGGGAGCCCAGACAATGGAGCATCCGACCCCCGGAATGATGGACGTCAGGACCATGACGACTCCCCAGGTGAGAGCGCCCTTGATTCCCACCAGGTAGAACAGGATTCCCCCCAGGATTCCCTGAAGGCCGCCGATGATGAAGGTGACTTTCAGCGTTGCCCGGGCGGTGGTGACGAACCGCTCGTACAGCACGGACTCCCGGTTTTTTCCCAGGGCGAAGAGGTGCTTGGCTCTCTGGAGCATCCGGTCCCCGTCGCGGATGAAGAAAAACAGGGCATAAAGCATGACGGCGAACTTGACCAGGAACATCAGGGTGTTCTGCGTGAGGTCTGTGAAGCTCTTGAAGATGACATTCGCCAGGTTTTTGATCACATCGGTGAAGCGCTCGATCAGGGTGTCGCTGTTCAGGTGGAGCCGGGCCGTTGTCGGATGGGCGGCGAGACGGTCCACCCATCCGCGTGCCTTGTATTCGAGGCTGGCGATGTCTGCGTCGATGGAATTGTAGATCTCGATGGTCTCGTTTACCAGGAGTGTCGCCAGGATCCCCGCCGGGAGAATGAGGATGAAGATAATCAGCAGCAGCGTGACGGCGGCGTTCAGGGAAGGCAGGTTGCGCTTTGCCTGGAACCTGCGGTAGAGAGGCTGAAAAAGACCGGCGATGACGACGGCCCAGAACAGTGCGAAGAAGAAGGGCTTCAGGAGATAAAGCGACAGCACCGCGACCACGCCGGCCAAGGCGATGAACAGGATCCTGCGCGCTTTTGCCGGGTCGACCATGAAGCCCTGCCGTTTTCGCCGCGATCGGATGACGTACCGTATCTCCCGGGATCCCCCCGGTTGCCGCAACCCGGGAGAGCGGATCCGCTCTCCCGAGAGCACGAATATAGGATTTCCCCGGCTCCGTCAATCGGGAACCTCCGGCCGGGACGAAGCCTGGAAAGGAGATCAGTCCCCGAAGACCGCCCCGGTGCTGGCGGACGTGACGAGACGGGCATAGCGGGCCAGGTATCCCCCCGTCACGCGGGGCCGGAAAGGCTTCAGGGCCTTCCGCCGTTTTTCCAGTTCCTGCTTCCCGACTTTCAGGGTGATCGTTTTTTTCGGGATGTCGATGGCGATGCCGTCGCCTTCCCGGACAAGGGCGAGGGGGCCGCCTTCGGCCGCCTCCGGGGAGATGTGCCCGATGGCGGCCCCCCGCGTTCCGCCGCTGAAGCGGCCGTCCGTGAGGAGGGCCACGGTTTTGTCCAGTCCCATTCCGGCGATGGCGGAGGTGGGGCCCAGCATCTCCCGCATTCCCGGACCACCCCGGGGGCCCTCGTAACGGATCACGACGATGTCTCCCGCCTTGATTTTGCCGCCCAGGATGGCCGTGATGGCCTCATCCTCGCTGTCGAAGACCCGGGCGGTTCCCTCGTTGGCGAGCATGTCCTCCGCCACGGCGGACTGCTTCACCACCGCCCCGTCGGGGGCCAGATTGCCCCTCAGGATGGCCAGGCCGCCTTCCGGGTAGTAAGGGTTTTCCAGGGGGCGGATCACGTCGCGATTGAGAATGCGGGCCGCCTTCAGGTTCGCGCCGACCTTTTTTCCCGTCACCGTCAATGCGTCCAGTTCAACGACTCCCAGGCCGCTTACGGCCAGGAGGACCGCCTGGATTCCCCCCGCTGCATGGAGGTCCTCGATGTGATGGGGGCCGGCGGGACTGAGCTTGCAGAGATTCGGTGTCCGGGCGCTGATCTCGTTGAACAGATCCAGATCGAGCCGGATCCCCGCTTCATGGGCGACGGCAGGGATGTGCAGAACCGTGTTGGTGGAGCACCCCAGGGCCATGTCCACGGCGATGGCGTTCCGGAAGGCCTTCAGGGTGGCCACGTCCCGAGGCCGGATCCCTTTCCTGACGAGCTCCATGACTTTCATGCCGGCCTCCTTGGCCAGCCGCCGCCGGGCCGCCTCCACGGCCGGGATGGTCCCGTTGCCGGGGAGCCCGAGGCCCAGGGCCTCGGTGACGCAGTTCATCGAGTTGGCCGTGTACATCCCCGAACAGGATCCGCAGCCGGGGCAGGCGCACTCTTCCAGGGCCTTGAGCGTCTTTTGGGTCATCCGGCCCGCCTTGACGGCCCCGACGCCCTCGAAGACACTGATCAGGTCCACCGGCTTGTCGTTCAGCCGGCCCGCCAGCATGGGGCCGCCGCTGACGAAAAGGGACGGGATGTTCAGCCGCAGGGCCGCCATGAGCATACCCGGGATGATCTTGTCACAGTTGGGGACGAGGACCAGTCCGTCGAAGGGGTGGGCCATGGCCATGACCTCGACGGAGTCGGCGATCAGCTCCCGGCTGGCCAGGGAGTACTTCATACCCGTGTGTCCCATGGCGATTCCATCGCAGACGCCGATGGTGGGGAATTCGACGGGAGTGCCCCCGGCCAGGCGGATGCCCGCCTTGACATCTTCGGTGATCGTCCGGAGATGGACGTGGCCCGGGATGATCTCGTTGAAGGAATTCACCACGCCGATGAGCGGTCGGGAAAGCTCCTCGTCGGTATACCCCATGGCCTTGAACAGGGACCGGTGGGGCGCCCGTTCCAGGCCCTTTTTCATCAGATCGCTCCGCATAATCTCTCCCCCGTGATGGATGGTGTGAAGCTCGGTGTCCGCAGTCTCTCCCCGGCCTTTCGGGGTCGGGGAGAGACGGGAATTGCAGATGGATCGGAATGGCTACTTCTTGCGGTTTTCCGGGCGCAGGGAGCGCACCGCCGTGCCGGCACGCCACATCTCCGAATCCCGCATTTCGGCGAGCTCCTTGTCCAGTCGCCGGCGGTAGTCCGGGGCGCTGTTGGCGTCCAGCACGATCTGCGTCTCCTCGCCGCTGAGCACCCGTGCGTAGAGCTCGTCGAAAACGGGCACAACGGCTTCGCGGAAACGGCCCTTCCAGTCCAGGGCGCCGCGTTGGGCCGTGGTGCTGCAGTTCCCGTACATCCAGTCCATGCCGTTGTCCGCCACCAGGCGGATCAGGCTCTGGGTGAGCTCCTCCACGGTCTCGTTGAAGGCTTCGCTGGGGCTGTGGCCGTGTTTCCGGAGGACGTTGTACTGGGCCTCCATGATCCCCGCCAGGGCGCCCATGAGAACCCCCCGCTCGCCCGTGAGGTCGCTGTAGACTTCGTTGGCGAAAGTGGTGGGAAAGAGGTAGCCGGAGCCGATGGCGACCCCGAGGGCCAGTGTGCGCTCCAGCGCCCGGCCGGTGTAATCCTGGAAGACGGCGTAGCTGGAATTGATGCCGCTCCCCGCCAGAAAGTTGGTCCGGACGGTTCGGCCCGATCCTTTGGGGGCCACCAGGATCACGTCCACGTCGGGCGGCGGGATGACCCCCGTCCGGTCCTTGTACACGATGGAGAAGCCGTGGGAGAAGTACAGGGCGTCGCCTTTGTTCAGGCAGGCCTTGATGGCGGACCACATGGTCTTCTGTCCCGCATCGGACAGCAGGTACTGGATGACCGTTCCCCGCTTGGCCGCCTCTTCCGGCGAAAACAGGGTCTCGCCGGGAACGAACCCGTCCGTGAGGGCCTTCTCCCAGGAAGCGCCTCCTTCGCGCTGGCCCACGATGACCCGGATGCCGTTGTCCCTCATGTTCAGGGCCTGCCCCGGTCCCTGGACCCCGTAGCCTACGACGGCGACGGTCTCGTCTTTCAGAACCTCCCGGGCCTTCTCCAGCGGAAACTCATCCGCCGTGACCACGTCTTCCAGGACGCCGCCGAAGTCAATCTTTGCCATGAAACTCCTCCTGTTTTCTCTCGGATATTCGAATGGTACGTCTCCGCCCGCCCGGGCGGTTCCGTGCTCATTCGGGTTTGAATTTTTCCAGCGCCACCATCCCCGATCGGGAGAAGTCCTCGAGTCCGAGGGGATCAAGAAGCTGGATCGCCCGGTCGATGCTGTCCTTCCGGCCCGATACCTCGATGACGCAGTACTTGTCGTCCATGCAGACCACCTTCCAGTTGTACAGGTCGACGGCGGCCATGATCTGGACGCGGGTCTCGTCGTTCCATCGCATGCGGAAAAGAACAAGCTCGCGCCGGGAGGCCATCCTTCCCGTGAGGTCGTCCACGGAGAGCACGTCCACGATGCGGTTCAGCTGTTTTTTCAGCTTGTCCATGGTGGAGGCCGATCCCCTGGTGGTGATGATGATCTTGGTCGTCTCCGGGGTCTTGGTGATGTTGGCCGTGATGCTCTCGATGTTGAATCCCCGCCCGCTGAAGGTGCCGGCGATGCGCGCCAGGACGTCGGGCCGGTTGCGCACGAGGAGGGCGATGGTGTTTTCCTTTGCTTTCATGGTCTCTTGAACCTTTCTCGAAATGGATTCCGGACAGCGCCGGTGGAAGGTCCGTCTGCCCCTTCCCTGTCTGTTCCCGGCGGTTGTCTATGATTGCCCGTCAGTTGAAGCTGCGCGTCTGGGGATCCTCGCCCCCGTTTCCGGCCGTCGCCTCGGCGGGGACATCCGCTCCCAGGTCCATGTCCGCGATGGAGGCCCCGGGGCGGACCATGGGGTAGACACATTCCTCTTTCTCCACACGAATGTCCATGACCACGACGCCCGGGGTTTCGAGCCCTTTCTTCAGAACCGCTTCCAGCTCCTCCGGGCGGCTGGCCCGGAGTCCCGTGGCCCCGTAGGCCTCGGCGATCTTCACGAAGTCGGGGGCGTAGGTCATGTCCGTGTGGGAGTAACGCCTTCCGTAGAACATCTGCTGCCACTGGCGGACCATTCCCAGGTACTGGTTGTTCAGGATCAGGATCTTCACGGGGATGTTGTACTGCACGGCCGTGGCCAGCTCCTGGATGTTCATCTGGATGCTGCCGTCCCCGGCGATGTCGACCACGGTCTTGTCCGGCCGCGCCACCTGGGCGCCCACCGCGGCAGGGAATCCGAACCCCATGGTCCCGAGGCCGCCGGAGGAGATGAAGGTGTGGGGGTGGTCGTAGGTGTAATACTGGGCCGCCCACATCTGGTTCTGACCGACCTCGGTCGTGATGACCGCCTCTCCCTTCGTCAGTTCGTAAAGCTTCCGGATAACCTGCTGCGGCTTGATCCGGTCCGTCCCCTCGTTGAACCGCAGGGGGAACCGCTTCTTCCAGGCGTCGATCTGTTCCAGCCACCCTCGTGTCTGTTCCGCCGGGACGGGTGCTCCGGCGGCCAGCGCCTCGTTCAGCATGCTCAGGGCCGTCTCGGCGTCGCTGACGATGGCCAGGTGGGAGCGGACGATCCGGTCGATGGAGACGGGATCGATATCAATGTGGATGATCTTTGCATTCGGAGCGAAGGTGTCCACCTTGGAAGTCACCCGGTCATCGAAGCGCATGCCCACGGCAATCAGCAGGTCGCAGCCGGTGATGGCCATGTTTGCGTAATATGTTCCGTGCATTCCGGGCATTCCCAGCCAGAGGGGATCCGCGCCCGGGTAGGCTCCAAGGCCCATCAGGGTGGAGGTGATGGGAAAACCGGTCCGCCGGACGAATTCCCGGAGAGCCTCCGAGGCCTTTCCCAGGAGCACCCCTCCTCCGGAGACGATCACGGGTTTCCGGGCGGTTCGGATCATCTCCACGGCCGCCGCGATGTCCTCCTGTTTCGGCTTTTCCAGCCCGTTGAGCTTTTGGAAGTCGTCCCGGATGTCCTCCTCTTCGATGGTCGCCTGGGACACGTCCCGGGGCAGGTCCACCAGCACGGGGCCGGGCCGTCCGGAGCGGGCGATGTGAAACGCCTCATGGATGGTTGCGGCAAGATCCTCGACCCTGCGGACCAGAAAGTTATGCTTCGTGCAGGGACGGGTGATGCCGGTGATGTCCACTTCCTGAAAGGCATCGCTTCCGATCAGGCCCGTCGGTACCTGGCCCGTGAAGATGACCACGGGGATGGAGTCCATATAGGCATTGGCGATGCCCGTCACCGTGTTCGTGGCGCCGGGACCGGAAGTGACGAGGCAGACCCCGACCTTGCCGGAAGCCCGGGCGTACCCATCGGCCGCGTGAATGGCTCCCTGCTCGTGGCGGACGAGGAGATGGCGGAATTCTTCCTTGTAAAGATCGTCATAGATGGGGAGCACGACGCCCCCGGGGTAGCCGAAGATGACATCCACGTTCTCCCGGCGAAGCGTTCTCAGAAGTACCTGGGATCCTGTCAGTTTCACGGTGTTCCTCCTGTTGATTGACAAGTGCGTTGACCAGCGGACTCAAGCAATAAAAAAACCGTTACCCGGGAGCCGAGTAACGGTTTTTTTTTGTTTCAGGATTTCCTACAAGTGCACCATTACCCGGCCCCCATATGAATGGGGATGATAATTATGCCGATGATGCCGATTACGTTTCTCCTCAATTCGAACCTGCCGAACCCTTTTTTTTCAGGAAAACGAAGGACCCTCTTAACAGCGGGATAAAGCGATGTCAAGCGTTTTTCCGGCCGGTTTCTCACCAGCAGCGCCGGGTTTTCACACCGCGCTCGCCGAGGTAGTCCTTGATGCCCCCGATGGTGTACGTCCGGTAGTGGACCATGGAGGCGATCAGGGCCGCATCGGCTTTTCCCGTCGTGAGTACGTCTGCGAGGTGCTGCGGTGTCCCGGCCCCGCCGGAGGCGATGACGGGGATGCCGGCATGGGTCGAAACCAGCTCCGTCAGGGTCAGCTCGTAGCCGTCCTGCGTACCGTCGGCGTCGATGGAGTTGAGGCAGATCTCGCCTGCACCGAGGCGCTCTGACTCCCGGGCCCACCACAGGGCGTCGATGCCGGTATACCGGCGGCCGCCGTGGATGACGATTTCGTATCCCGAGGGGATCGCCGCCGAAGGTTTCACTTTCTTCACGTCCATGCCCAGGACGATGCACTGGCTCCCGAAAGCGCGTGCTCCCTCCGCGATCAGGGAAGGGTTCTCCACCGCGGCGGAGTTGACGCTTACCTTCTCCGCTCCCGCCAGGATCACCTCCCGCATGTCTTCCAGGGTCCGGATGCCTCCGCCCACGGAGAAGGGAATGAAGATCGTCTCGGCCACCCGGCGGACCACGTCGATGAGAATATTCCGGCCGTCGGAAGAGGCGGTGATGTCGTAGAAGACGATCTCGTCGGCGCCCTGCTCGTAGTACTCCCTTGCGGCCTCCACGGGGTCTCCGATGTCCACGTTTCCCTCGAACTTGATCCCCTTGGTCAGCAGTCCGTCGCGGACGTCAAGGCAGGGAATGATTCTCTTACTCAGCATCGCTTCCCCTCCACCGGCTGAAATTGTCCAGGATCCGGAGTCCCGGACGGCCGCTCTTCTCCGGATGGAACTGGACGGCCACGAGGTTCCGGCGCGCCACGGCGGCGGCGAAGGGGAATCCGTAACGGGTCTCCCCGACGACGAACTCCCGGTCCGCCGGATCCGGATAGAAGGAGTGGACGAAATAGAACTCCGCCTCCGGTGGAATGCCCTCGAACACAGGGTGGCTCTTGCGGAGAGTCAGGGAGTTCCATCCCATGTGGGGGATCTTGAGCCTTTCTCCGCCTTCCCTCATGCCCGCGGGGAAGCGGCGGACGGCGCCC
Organism: uncultured Syntrophaceae bacterium; assembly: GCA_964396205.1. GTDB lineage: Bacteria > Desulfobacterota > Syntrophia > Syntrophales > PHBD01 > PHBD01. The sequence continues at coordinate 4,089 of CAYNEJ010000027.1, read as the reverse complement.
GGGAGAATCTCCAGGCAGGGGGTTCCGCCGTCCTCTTCACTCATCTCGAAGATCACCTGGGTACCCAGGCAGATGCCCAGGACCGGCCGACCCTCCCGGACCCAGCGGCGAATCCGTTCGTCCAGGCCCAATGCGCGCAGGTTGGCCATGGCCTCGCCGGCGGCCCCCACGCCCGGGAAGATGATGCGCTCCGCCCTGTCCAGCCTTTCCGGATCGCTTGTGACCTCGCAAGAGAGGTTCAGGGAGTGCAGGGCCCGGGCCACGCTGGTAAGGTTTCCGGCACGGTAGTCCACGATGCCGATCATGTATTTCTTTCCTTGAAACGGATTCCCTGGTGGGTGTCCCGACGCTCCAGTTCACTGTCTATGGCGTTTAGAACGGCCATCTTGTTGACGGCCCACTCAGGAGCGAGGAATATATCCCGGTACCCGTCTGCGGTCAACCGCTGGATGACCATCCGCGGCGGAAGCATTTCCAGGACGTCACAGACGGCCGCTGCATATTCTTCCCGGCTCCACAACGGGAAGGGCTCTCTTTCGTAGAGTGCTCCGAGGGGTGTGCCCTTCAGCACCAGCAGGCAGTGGATCTTGATCCCGTCGACAGGCAGGGCCGCGAGCGTCCGGGCCGTTTCGAGGACATCCTCCCGGGTCTCGCCGGGAAGGCCTGCAATGATGTGTACGCAGAGGTGAAGGTTTCGCCCGGAGGCCATCCTCACCGCCTCCAGGAACCGCTCCGCCGAATGGCCGCGGTTGATCCGGGCCAGGGTTCGATCGTGGATCGACTGGAGGCCAAGCTCGATCCACACGTGGCGGTCCTGTGCCAGTTCTTCCAGCATGTCCAGCGTCTCAGCGGAAAGGCAGTCGGGCCGGGTTCCGATGGACAGGCCGGCCACGTCCGGCAGGGCCAGGGCTTCCCGGTAGAGGCGGCGCAACCGGTCCGTCGGGGCGTAGGTGTTCGTGAACGTCTGGAAATACGCAATGAACCGGGAGGCGCGACGGTGTTCCCGGTAGTAGCTCATTCCCCGGAGAAGCTGGTCCGTCACGGAAGGCAGGGGACCTTCCATGCGGAGTCTGGAGCCGCGGCCGTCGCAGTAAAGGCAGCCGCCCGCAGCGACGGTCCCGTCCCGGTTCGGACAGGTGAAGCCAGCGTCCACGGGCAGCTTGTAGACCCGGCAGCCGAACCGGTTCGTCCAGTAGCTCTTCAGGTCGTAATAGCGCTTGCTGCTTTTCCAGAGGTCTGGTTTGGCCAAATGGGGCTCCGGGGACCGGTCCGCCCGTCGGAGGCGTGGGGTCCATTGATCTGAACGGATAAAATGATTGCCATTATTCTGAAATGTAGTATAGCAAATTTTTTCCCGGAACGGCAGGCAGGAGGGAGATCGATCCGCCTGCGGAATCCCGCAGATGCGGGAGGCATGCCGCGTTCGCAACCGGGAGAGGATATCCCCGCGGGAGGATTCCCGGCATGGCCGACCAAGCCTTTCTTGAACCGGAAGTGTTCGTCTATCTCAGCCAGATCCTGGGCAGGCCGGTTCGGGACCATCAGGGCCGGGAAATCGGAGTGATCGCCGACCTGTCGGCGAACCTGGCGGAATTGTATCCCTCGGTCGGCACCCTCCGGCTTCGCCCGCAAGGAGAAAAAAAGCCCCTTTATATTCCGTGGCAGGACATTACCCAGGCCGGCGGCTGGATCCGCAGCGAAACCCCTCCGCAAGAGGCGTCCAACCTGGGCGAGAACGAGCTGTTTCTCCGCGATGCCCTCCTTGACAAGCAGATCGTCGACACGAACGGTGCGAAAGTCCGGCGCGTCAACGACCTCCAGTTCCTGCGTTCCCACGACCGCCTCCACATGGTTCACGTAGACGTCGGCTTTCGGGGACTCATGCGCCGGGTCGGGCTGGAAAGGGCCATGGACCTTTTCCTCCAGTCCCTTTTCGATTATGAACTGCCGAACCAGTTCATCTCCTGGAAATACGTTCAGCCCGTCTCCTCGCCGGACCTGCTCCGGCTGTCCATCACCCAGAACCGGCTGGCGCAGCTTCACCCGGCGGACCTGGCGGACATCATCGAGGACCTGGACATCCACCAGCGGGCGGCGGTTTTTCAGTCCCTGGATGTGGAGACCGCCGCGGAGACCCTGGAGGAGACGGACCCGAAGATCCAGGTCAGCCTCATTGAAACGGTGGCGGCGGACAAGGCCTCGGACATCATCGAGGAGATGTCTCTGAGCGAAGCAGCCGATCTTCTGGGGGACCTGCCGAAGGACAAGGCGGAGGGCATCCTCAAGGAGATGGAGCATGAGATCGCCGAGGATGTGAAGGAACTGCTGGCCCATCCCGAGGAAGAGGCCGGCGGACTCATGACGACGGCCTTTCTGAGTGTTCCCCCGGAAGCCACCGCCGCGCAGGTCCTGGAGATCCTGAGCCGGGAGGCGATGGAGATGGATTTTGTCTATTATGTCTACGTGACGGATGCACGGGAGCGCCTGCTGGGCATGCTGAGCCTCCGGGAACTCCTGGCGGCCGCGCCGGAGGTGCAGGTCGCCGATCTGATGGATACCCGCTTCGTCACGGTCCGGCTGAACGAGGAACCCGACGAGATTGCGGAGCAGTTCGCCAAGTACGGTGTCATGGCCATCCCGGTGATGGACCGGGAAAACCGGATGAAGGGTGTCATTCCGTTCCGGAACCTCCTGGAACTGGTGGCCCCGAAACTGGGCAAGTGAGAACGATGGAAGAGGACGGAGACCACGCGTGTTTGAACGGCTGTTCGGCAGGTCGGCGGGGAGCGTTTTCGCGACCCTGTCCCGCGGCGGCGCATGGCGGCGCTTTGCGGTGTTCTTCGCCCTCATCGGCCCCGGCATCATCACGTCCAACGTGGACAACGATGCCGGCGGGATCACCACCTACTCGCTGGCCGGGGCGGAGTACGGCCTTTCCCTCCTCTGGACCCTGATTCCCAT
>CAYNEJ010000027.1:0-1118 GCA_964396205.1 uncultured Syntrophaceae bacterium | reverse complement strand
GGGGAACACGGTTTCCGAATTCGCCGGCATCGCCGCGAGCCTGGAGATCTTCGGCGTCAGCAAGTATGTTTCCGTTCCCCTCGGGGCGGCGTTCGTCTGGTGGCTCGTGGTGAAGGGCAGCTACAAGTCCGTCGAGAAGGTTTTTCTCTTCGCCTGCGTGTTCTACCTGGCCTACATCGTTTCGGGCTTCATGGGAAAACCGGACTGGGGTAAGGTCGGGACTGCACTGGTCACGCCCACCATCCGGTTCGACCCGGGGTTCCTGACCATGGCGATGGGCCTCATCGGGACCACCATTGCCCCCTGGATGCAGTTCTATCTCCAGTCCTCGGTGGTCGACAAGGGCCTCAAGGCGGAGAACTACCCCTATGCCCGAATGGACGTCATCGTCGGTTCCGTCATGGTCAACCTGGTGGCGTTCTTCATCATCATGCTGTGTGCCATCACCCTGTACACGAACGGGGTGAAAATCGAGACCGCCAAGGACGCCGCCCAGGCCCTTGCCCCACTGGCCGGGGTCTACTGTTCCTGGCTCTTCGCCTTCGGCCTCCTCAATGCGTCCCTCTTTGCCGCGTCCATCCTGCCGCTCTCCACGGCCTACACGGTCTGCGAGGCTTTCGGCTGGGAGTCCGGGATCGACCACAAGTTCATGGACGCCCCCCAGTTCTACGGCCTCTATTCCCTGATGATCATCCTGGGAGCCGGGATCATCCTGCTGCCGGACATTCCCCTCATCGCCATCATGTACTATTCCCAGGTCATCAACGGGATTCTCCTGCCGGTGATCCTCGTGGCCATGCTGCTTCTCGTCAACGACCGGCGCATCATGGGGGACCACGTCAACGGCCGGGCGATGAACATCATATCCTGGGCGGCCGTGGCGGGGTTGATCGTTCTCTCGGCGGGCCTCCTGCTTTCTTCCATCTTCTCCTGAGGGTTTTCCACCGGCATTTGACGGAGCCGCGGCGGCCGGCCGGACGCCCCCCTGACGGATTCCGGGATTCCGGGCAGCCGGGACCGCCCGATTGAATCCGGAGCCGTTCCCTGGCATTGGCGGTCCCCAGCCGGGTTTCCCCTTGCCAGGGGGCCGGGACGCTTGCTATAAGATCGGGAAAACG
>CAYNEJ010000026.1:0-28248 GCA_964396205.1 uncultured Syntrophaceae bacterium | reverse complement strand
CGAATCGACGGGCTCGGTGAAGGCCCCGGTGATGACCCCTTCCCACAGGCCGCCGGTAATCTTGTGCATCAGGGCGTAGTCCGACAGCGTCGAGGAAGCCACCCACTGGGGCTTGAAGCCGACCGCCGCGGCCGTCTTGAGGGCGATGACGGCCGATGTCGGGTTCACCTGAAGATAGACCGCCTCGGCCCCGGCGTTCTTGAACTTCATGATCTGGGACGCCAGGTCCTTCTCCCCGGCCTCGACGGAAACCTCCGCAACGGGTTTCATCTTCAGATGAGTGAGGCGCTGCCTGACCCCTTCCAGGCCGTTCTTTCCGTAGGGGTCGTTCTGGTAGAGGATGCCGATCTTCTTCATCTTCAGCTTCTCCACCACGTACCGCGTGAGGATGCTCGCCTCGTCGTCATAGAGAGGCATCGTGGCGAAGATGTACGGATTCACCGGCATGACGTACTCCTTGATGCTCGTCGCCGGCGAGACCCAGATGACCTTGTTGGCCGCCAGGTAGTTCTTGACCGCCAGGCCGCTCGCCCCGGAGGTGCCTCCCACGAAGGCGAAAATGCCTTCCCGCTCCACGACGTCCTTGACCACTGCGACCGTCTGGGCCGGGTTGTACTGATCGTCGCGGATGAAATACTTGATCTTCCGGCCGTGGATTCCCCCCTCTTCGTTTACCAGGTTGAACAGGAGCCGGCTTCCCCTGGCCACGTTCCCCCAGGGGGCCGCCGGGCCCGTCTGGGGACCCCACTGGGCAATCCGGATCTCCTTGTCGTCGAAGCCCGGCTTCGCCGCCAGGGCCGACGGAGACAAGATCAGCATCACGCAGGCCGCCATTCCCAGAACCATCCAGAACCGTTTCGAACCCATGACACCCTCCTTTTTTCATGAAGAGTTCGAAAAAAAATGCTGCCCCGGCGGGGCACTTCCACGCCTGAACGCAAGGACGGCGCGAAGGCCGTCGCAAACAGCTATCCCTTGTACCACCTCCCCCCTTCGCGGATGAACGTGAAGCGGTGATTCACCTCCGTCCGGGTGCCGGTATCGGTGTCGAGAAGCACCAGGTCCACTTCCACGTCGGCGAACCGCTCCACCCTCGGGAACCGCACCGGGTCATGATTCGGCCGGATGTCCGCCACGCGGAGGATTTCGAACCGCTCGACGCGGACCGGAGAAAGGTCCGCTTCCGCCCGGTACGCCTGAAAATCGTGGGTCTCGCAATACACCGAGGAAGGCGCCAGGATCGACCAGACGGCCTCAAAGTCCCGCCGAACCTCCGCCTCCAGATACGCCCGGGCGGCCTGCTCCACGGCCCTGCTCTCATCATCCGGCAGCCTCCCCGGCGCGGCGACGGCAATGGTACCCCAGATCGCCGCCAGAACCAGCAGGGCACCCAGTGCCGCCCCCCTGGACGGCCGTTCCTCCCGATGCCGTGTCCTTGCGCGGGACATCCTCATCCTAGACCTTCTTCACGAAATGCCGGGCAAAAAGCCCGCTTGGGCGAATGCAAAGGACAAGCACGATGATGACGAAGGCGACGATGGGCTTCCACTCGGGCCACATGTAACCGAAGAGGTTCTCGATCAGCCCGAGGATCTCGCCGCCCACCAGAACCCCCGGAATGCTCGTCAGGCCCCCCAGAACGGCCGCCGCGAACGCCCGGAGGAAAGGATCCATCATGAAGGACGGGTCCAGGGTGGCCCGGGCGGCGAAGAACATGGCCGCAACCGTACCGATGACGGAACTCAGCCCCCAGGCGAAGGCAAACACCCGCTCGGTCCGGATGCCCATGATCTTGGCGGCGTTCTTGTTCTGCTGGGTGGCCCTCATGGCGATCCCAAGCCGCGTGTAACGGAAAAAAACGTACAGCAGGGCCACGATCACACCGGCGGTCAGAAAAACGGCGATGGCCCAGTCGCTGACGATGACGCCCGGCAGGGGCTCGTGGATCGAGCTGTAGGACCATGGCAGGGAGAACGCCTTCTGTTCCGCCCCCCACTTCCAGCTCGCCAGCCCCATGAGCAGCATCTCCGCTCCGAGGGTGATCACGATGAGCCCCAGGATGCTGGGATTCTTCGCCGGCCGGAGAAACAGAAACTCCACGACCGCGCCGAGGAACGCGGCGAATCCGAGGGTCATCAGAAAGGCCACCCAGAACGGGACGCCGTAGTAGGTGAGGATGTGGTAGGCCACGAATGTGGCGAACATGGCCATCTCGCCCTGGCCGAAGTTGATCACCTCCGAAGTCTTGTAGATGATCACCACGGCGACGGCGAAGAGGCCGTAACAGGCGCCGATGGCAAGTCCCTCAACGATGAGCTGTCCGATCATGGCGTCCTCAAAACGGCCAGGTTTTCCAGTACTTCTTGACGCGGATCCACACCCCGAACATCCCCAGGGGCTCGAAGAGGACGATGGCGATCATGACGAGCCCGAGGATGATGCTGTTGAAATTTTCCAGGCCGACGACCGTGAACCATCGATCCGAAACGGACAGAAGGAAGGGGCCCACGAATGGCGTCTCCGGGATGTTCTTCAGGAGGTCGAACTGCAGCCAGGTGATGAGCGTCGCCCCCACGATCGAGCCGAATATGGACCCCAGCCCGCCGACAACGACCATCACGAGGAAAACGATCGACAGGATCAGGTTGAACGGCTCGGGGTTGAAAAACCCCAGGATGAATCCAAAGAGCCCCCCGGCAATCCCCGCATAGAAAGCGCTCACGGCAAAAGACAGGGTCTTGTAGACCATCAGGTTGACCCCCATGACCTCGGCGGCGATGTCGCTGTCCCGGATGGCCACGAAGGATCGGCCCACCCGGGTTTTCATGAGGTTGACCGCCCCGGTCACCATCAGCACCGTGATCGTCAGGATAAGGTAATACTTGCCCTGGTCCGTCTCCAGGATGAAGCTCCACCCGAGTTGGGGCACCCCCAGATCCAGCGGCGGAGCCTGGATTCCCGTCCGCCCTCCGAAGACATCGAGGTGTCCGATGATGTGCGTGATGGTAAGTCCGAATCCGAGGGTGGCGATGGACAGATAGGGACCCTCCAGGCGCAGGGCCGGCAGCCCTACCAGGAAGCCGAATGCGGCGGCGATAAAGGCCGCCGCCAGGAGAGCGGGGAAAAAGGGCACTTCCAGCCTGCCCATGAAAAGGGCTGTCGCATAGGCGCCGATGGCGAAGAAACCCGCATGCCCGAGAGAGATCTGGCCCGTGTAGCCCACCAGGATGTTCAGACCCACCGCAAGGATGACGTGGACCAGGATCAGGTTCAGCAGGTAGAAGCGGTAGCCCGGCAGATAGAGGGGAAGGGTGTAGAGAAAAGCAAGGAGAACGAGGGACCAGAAGAGGATCACGCCGCTCCCGAAGAGCCGGATATCCTCGTAGTAGTCCCGTTTCATATCCATCGAAGAGCCTCCGGGAAGGGCCGCTGGCGCACAGATTTATGGGTCAGGTTCCAATTCCGGAAAGGGACGGGAAGAAGAGAGCGGCACGGACCGCTCAATGCCCCGATGGATACGATGGTTAACAGACAGGTCCGGGGAGTGTCAAGGGAAACCGCCCGCGCTTGTCGTCACCCTCCGATTCTGCGGTTCCCGGAACCTTTTCACCGGCCCTTGACCTGCGTCCCCCCTCCCCCGAATCCAGCGGCCGGAAACGATCCGTTGTCAGCGGGGGGTTGATATGCTAGGGTTCTGCGGGGTCCGGATCTTCACTGGAGACACGGATCGACCCGGCCCCGGCGGGAGATTTCCATTCATGACCGAGACAATCGAAGGACGGAGCAACACGCTGCCGAGCGAAGACCGGGACGGCATCGAGACACTCCTTTCCCTGATCAGGACCCTGCGCTCCCCGGAAGGATGTCCCTGGGACCGTGCCCAGGGGAAAAAAGATCTCGGCCGCTGCCTCCTGAACGAGGCCTACGAGGTCCTGGACGCCATAGCCGAGGACAAGCCGGGGGCGCTCCGGGAGGAGCTGGGGGACCTGCTGTTCCAGATCCTGTTCCTCGTCGTTCTGGCGGAGGAGGAAGGCTCTTTCGGGCTGGCCGATGTGACGGCGGAGATCCATGAAAAGATGATCCGGCGCCACCCCCATGTATTCGGAGACGTCACCGTCCGGGACGCCGCCGAGGTGAAGGCCAACTGGGACGAAATCAAGAAGGGCGAAAAGGCCGGAGCAGGTGAACCGGGAGGACTCCTCGACGGAATCCCCCGCTCCATGCCGGCCCTGCGGAAGGCCCAGGAAGCGGGAAAGCGGGCCGCCCGGGTCGGTTTCGACTGGACCGAGGCGGGCGCCGTGCTGGCCAAGATTCGCGAAGAGACCCTGGAACTGGAGCAGGCCATCGCCGACGGCACCCCGGCACGGATGAGCGAAGAGATCGGCGATCTCCTGTTCTCGGTGGTGAATCTGGCCCGCCACGCCTCCATCGACGCCGAGGCGTCCCTGGAGGGCACCGTCGGAAAGTTCAGGAACCGCTTCCGATACATCGAGCGGGAGCTGGAGCGCCGGGGAAGGCCCCTTGCATCGGCGACCCTGGAAGAAATGGACCGCCTGTGGGAAGAGGCCAAACGTCATTCAACCCCGCCGGGCCGGTCTGAAGATGAGACCGGCGGCGACAGCGCGGCGTAGGAGGCGTTTCTCCTGTGCCCGACCCCGGGGAGGCATCGTCATGAAGGTTGTCTTTCACAAGGATTTTCATCACTCCTACGTTGCGGATCCGGCGGCTGCCACGGGTCGCGTGGAGGCCATCCTGAAGGCGATCCGCGGGAAAGCGGAGATTGTCGAAGCCGTCCCGGCAGCCATGGATGACATCGCTGCCGTCCACACCGCATCCCACATCGAGGAAGTGCGGCGGGAGCGTCTCTACGACATCGCCGCCCTGGCGGCCGGCGGCGCCATTCAGGCGGCGCTGACGGGTCTCACGGAACCCTGCTTCGCCCTCATCCGGCCGCCGGGGCACCACGCCTCCGCCGGGAGCGCCTGGGGCTTCTGCTACTTCAACAACATGGCCATCGCCCTGGAGAAGCTCAAGCGGGAGGGGCTCATTGAAAAGGCCCACGTCCTGGATTTCGATCTTCACTTCGGCGATGGAACGGTCAACATCCTGGGCGGAAGCGGATACGTAACGATCCACAACCCCTCCGCTGCGGAGAGGACGAAATACCTCAAGGAAGTGGAGAAGAACCTTTTCGCCGGCAAGGTGGACATCATCGGGGTCTCCGCCGGCTTCGACAACCACCTGGAGGACTGGGGCGGACTGCTGGCCACGGAGGACTACCGGAAAATGGGGAAGATGGTCCGGCAGGCTGCCCGGGAACACGGCGGCGGCTGCTTCGGGATCCTCGAGGGCGGCTACAACCACGGCGTGCTGGGACACAATGTCCTGGCGTTCATCGAGGGAATGCAGGAGGGCTGACGCCGGGCAGGTCCCCGGGCATGCGGGATGCGGCGCGGGCCTTTTCGAAGAGAGATCATGTCCAGGAAACACAGGGGCTTCTTCTACAATTTCGTCATCTTCGCCTTCTTCCTCGCTTCCAGGCTCATGCGCCAGAAGCCGCACCTGGAGGGAAAAGAGAACCTCAGGAAAATTCCGACCCCCGCCCTGATCACCGTCACCCACGACAGTTACTTCGAGATCCCGTCCCTCTCGCGGGTATACTATGCCCTGCGTCCCAAACCGGATTTCCTCATCATGGCCAAGAACGATTTCCTCGGCGGACGTTATCTCTCCACAAACTTCGCCAGGGGAAACCGATTCCTGCGCTCCATTCTCCTCCTGCTGGACAGGACCGGTCTGCCCCTTGCCGTTTTCCGGACATTGAAGCTCACGTCCATCGAGCGGCCCTTCATCGAGCAACTCGGCACGAAGAAACAGGCGCTCCACAAGGCCATCAACGAACAGGTAGGAAGGTTCCGGGAGGGGGCTGCCCGGGGGCTGTCCACGCTGATTTTCCCAGAAGGCACGACCTGGGGGTTCGGGGGACTCAAGAAGATCCGCAGCGCCGCCTTCCAGGTGGTGGAGGGCGCTTTCGAGAACGCCCGGAAGAAGGTCTATATCCTGCCGATCAACGTGAAGGTGGACCGGCTTGTCCGGGGATCCAAGGACGTGTTCATCCAGGTGGGCCGCCCCTTCTTCGCCCGGAGGCCGAAAGAGGAATTCAACCGTATCCTCTTTGACACGCTCCAGCACCTCCACACGATCACCTTCAGCCAGATCGCCGCTTATTACCTGAAGCGCCTGGCAGAGATCCAGGATGATGCCGCGGAGACGATCACCGTGGAAAAGGAACGGTTTCTGGCGACACTGGAAGAGATCACCCGGGACATTCACGAGCGGGTCAAGGCCCAGGTCCTGCCCCATCTCGACGCGGAGCTCCTGGACCGCCGCCGGCTCCTCGAAAAGGTGAGCCGGTTCCTGAAATATTGCTCCCGGAACCGTTACCTGCTGGAGGTCCGCCGGCAGGGGGAGAGGGAGATCCTGGTCCTGAACCGCCGGAAGGTGCTGGAAGACTATCCCGCCAGGGACTACCGGAAGCGCAATCCCGTGGGCTTCCACGCCAACGAATTGAAGTCCCTGGGGGAAGACGTCGTCCGCTCCATCTATGATCGCTATCTCTCCGGACCCGGCCGCCCGTCTTCCATCGTCCCGCATCCCGTCCGCATCCGCTGACTCCGCCAGTCCGCATCTCCGTAAAACGTGTCATGCCGGTTCGGTCCCGGAATGCCCTTCCGGTCCGCCGCCCCTCTTTCCGCACGCATGATTCAATCCGTTCAGGTCGCAGTAGAGCCGGTCGGGCTCGCAACCCTCGCACTCCAGCTGGAGCGTCACGTGGGCGATGCCGTGCCTGCGGACGGCCATTTCCCGGATTTCCCGCTGGATGGATGCTCCGTCGCTGATGGAGATGTCGTCCGTCAGGATATGCGCCGAAAGGGCGCGCATGCCCTGCGTGATGCTCCACACATGCAGATCGTGGACTCCGCGCACACCGGCAACGTTCAGCAGATCAACCACCATTCCGTTCATATCGACGTCCCGGGGGGTGGCCTCCAGGAGGATGTCCAGGACGTCGCGGAGAATGCCCCAGGCGCTCCACAGGATCAGCGCACCGATCAGCACGCTGATCAGGGGATCCAGCCAGTTCATGCCCGTGAAGGCGATGACGGCGCCCGCCAGCACCGCGCCGAGCGTCGAAAAGACGTCGCCCATCAGGTGAAGAAAGGCGCTCTTCAGGTTCAGGTCCTGCTCACTGCCCTCCCGGACCAGCCAGGCCGTTCCGGCATTGACCAGGAAAGCCACGGCACCGACGGCGATCAGAATGCCCGCCTGCACTGGTGGCGGCGACAGGAAGCGCTGCCAGGCCTCGTAGAAAATGCCCAGGGCAATGACGGCCAGGGTGGTGGAGTTGAACAGGGCGACGAGGATGCCCGCCCGGTGGTAGCCGAAGGTCTTGCCCGCATGAGCAGGCCGGTTGCCGAGCTGGACGGCGTACCAGCTCAGGCCCAGGGCGACGGCGTCGGCCAGATTGTGTCCGGCGTCGGACAGGAGCGCGAGGCTGTTCGCCCGGAGCCCCGCCAGCGCCTCGACGGCCACGAACGCCAGCGTGATGCCCAGGGAGAGAAACAGGCGGGAGGACGTCCGGGAGGACAGGGCTCCGAAGTGGGAATGGGCGTGGGAAGACCTGTCGGCTCCCATTCATATCGTCCTTTCTTTCCATGCTTGCATGATTGAACGGGACCGCGAACCCGGATTCAAGAGAACCGGGAATTCCCGCGGCCCGCCTACTGGCGTGTCATCCGCCGCCAGTAACGGATCCCGTCGAAGCTCCCCTCGAAGGCCTGGCACTCGGATCCCGGCAGCCATGTCCATTCAAAGCGCCCCTCCGCGGGGATGCCCGACACCTGCCTCCAGGTCCCCCGGAGAACCCGACCCGTGATCGCGGCATCCGTGATGACCGCGGTCACTTGTCTCTGCTTTCCCCGGTGGTAGTATGCATATCCCCCTTCGACCCGGCCGTCTGTTTCCCTCAGGTTGATGTCCATGGCATAGCCGCTGCTGTCGGTCCCCCGGAAGCGGCCCGTCCAGCAACCCGTCGCTGCGGGCGGGGTCACGGCCGATGTTCCGGCCGACTGGAATTCGATCCGGAGAATGGTGCCGGTGTCGATGCTCTGCGTCCTGCCGTCCTGAAAGGTAATGATCATCTGATCGCCCGCCAGGGCCGCCCCCGTCCAGAAAACCACCCATGCCGCCACTGCCAGCCACACTCTTTTCATCGGTTTCTCCTTTTCATTCTTTGAATGAACGCCAGACCGTCTCCCGAAGGCGGATCCGAAAGGCGCGGGATCGCCGGCGCAACCCGGCCGCCCGGAGTCGGTCACTTCTTCCTGAACCGCGCGTCGTCCAGGCCCGTGTTCCAGGTCCAGCCGGCATAGGTGATCGCGACGGATCCCTCCGCCGGCATGCTCTCCAGGCGGGCCATGCCCCGGGAGACAGGGCTGTCCTGGCTGTACAAGGGGCTGCCCGGCGTGCGGACGCCCCGCTCCGGGAAGGTCAGGTGGACATCCACCCGCTGCGGCAGCCAGAGCGCTCCACGACCCTGCCGCACCAGGGCATAGCGAATCCGGGCCCGGGCTTTCCCGCCCTGGACCGAAAGGCTCTCCACCTGGAGGATCCGCTTCGGACTCCCGCCGATCCAGACCCGGTACGACCGGACCTTCCCCTTCTCATCCAGAGGCTCAACACGGAACACATCCACCGGAACGCCATCCACGGCCTCGGAGCCCAGCCAGGCGATGCGGTTTTTCTCCGGCCGGAAGCGGGCCGGGTCGAAGAGAGCGGCCTCCCGGGGCAGAGGGGCGAAGCTCTTCGTCTCCAGGTGGAAGCGGTCGGGATGCTTGAAGTACACCGTGCCGGCAAAGTCGGGGATCCGGAAATCGGGGATCCGGACCTTCGCCTGGATCCGCACGGTATAGTCCTGAATGCCTTCATAGGGACGGAGAACCTCGCTGAAGGTCTTCGCCGGATCCGGCCCGGCGGCCCGGGCAAACGGCTGCGTCGTCCATGCCGCCGCGAGTCCGGCCGCCAGAGCAAGCACCGCGATGAATGCGGGAGATGTTTTTCCGGGATTCGTCATGACAGGATATCCTTGCGGCTGAACCAGGCGAGGGTCGCGGAGAAGAAGAGGGCCGTGAAGCCCAGCAGGATCCAGACGTTTCTCATGATCTCATCCCAGGGGACGGGATCGGCGAAGACCTTCTGCCAGGTATCGAAGTAGTTCACGAAAAGCCAGGGCCGGATGGCCTGGAACAGCTCGAAGGGAAGCGTGATGATGATGAGGCTGATGATGATGACGGCCATGGTGGCCACGATGGGGCCGATGGAGTTGTCCGTGAAGGCGGAGAAGAGGAAACACAGGGCGGAGACAACGAACATGCTCAGGATGGCGAGCCCCCAGGCCAGCAGGAAGTGGACCGGCAGGACCGCTTCCGGAAGGACCGTGATTCCCCGCTTCACCACCAGAAGGTCTCCTCCGCCGAAGACGGCCAGGGAGAGCCCCAGGGTTAGAATGCCGATGAACAGGACCATCAGCGCCGTATAGAGGAGAGTAACCAGGAACTTCGCCGTGATGATCCGGTTCCGCGACACCGCCCGGGTCAGAAGGAACCGGAAGGTGCCGGCGTTTCCTTCTCCGGCGATCTGGTCCCCCGCCACGAGGGTCAGGACGATGGGCACGTGAACCCACAGGGCGCCCAGGAAGAAAAAACCGAAGAACCAGCCGTTGAGGACGTTCCCGCCGATGATGAAGTCCTGCTCCAGGGGGGCCAGGAGATTGCGCTCGAAGGCCCTCTGGCCGCCCATGCGGAGGCCCGCCACGACCAGGGGAACGAGGATGCCGAAAGCCAGGAACCCGATGTAGGTCCGGAGCTTCGTGAATGTCTTGATGGCTTCGAACCAGACCAGCCGTCCCATGGGCTACTCTCCTACCAGATTGAGGAAGTACGTCTCCAGGGAGCGCTCCGGAACCAGGGCCTGGACCCGGAACCCCGCCTGGACCAGATCACGGTTCAGATCCGGGACCCTCCGGAGGTCCATTTTCAACGTGAACCCGTCGCTCCGGCGGTCCGACGGCGGATAGCCTCCCCGGGCCTCGATCCAGCGGGCGGCCTCATCCGGCCGATCCGTGCGAACCGTCACGACCGCCTCGCCGTCCCCCAGGAGCTCCCGCACATCTCCCACGACCCGGAGGACCCCCTGGTGGATGACGGCCATGCGCGTCGCCGTCATCTCCACCTCGTGGAGAAGATGGGACGACAGGAAAACCGTCATGCCCCGCTCCCGGGCCAGTTCCCGGATCAGATCGCGGACGTCCTTCACACCCTGGGGATCGAGTCCCGTCGTGGGCTCGTCGAGGATGATCAGCTCGGGCTCGGAGAGCAGGGCCAGGGCCAGCCCCAGGCGCTGGTTCATGCCGTGGGAGAAGGTCTTCACCCGGTCGTCCGCCCGATCCAGCAGGCTCACCCGCTCCAGGCCTTCCAGGATGAGGGAACGAGGCACGCGTCGCCTGAGTCCGCCCAGGATCTCCAGGTTCCGGCAGGCCGACAGGTGTCCGTAGAAGGCGGGCTTCTCGACGATGGCGCCGACCCGGTCGAGGACCCGGTGGCCCTCCCGGCCAAGGGACCGGCCGAACAGCTCCACGTCGCCGTTTGTGGGAAAGACGAGGCGGAGAATCATCCGGATGGCCGTGCTTTTGCCGGCCCCGTTGGGTCCCAGGAACCCGAAGACATCGCCGCGGCGGACCTCGATGTTCAGGCTGTTTACAGCCAGGCGGGTCCCGTAGCGCTTGGTCAGGTTGACGGTACGAAGGACAATGTCGGACAAGGCGTCACCACCGGGAGGAATCATTCTGTAAAGGCATGGTATTTCTTGACTTCTAACGGATTTCCCGGATAATTGCAACATCGTCGAAAAGGTTGATGTCCGCAGCACGAAAATCCCAAGGAGGGACATGTCATGGGAAAGATATCCATCGGCACCAACGTGTTCGTGTACCCGAACCCCGTTACCCTGCTGGGAACGATGGTGGAGGGAAAAATCAACTTCATGCCGCTCGGCTGGGTGTCACGGGTGAACGTGGATCCCCCCTGGATCGGCATCGGCGTCAACAGGGGCCATCACTCGACAAAAGGGATCCACGAAAACGAAACGTTCAGCGTGAACTTCCCATCGGCCGACATGATGCAGGAAACGGATTACTGCGGCCTCGTGTCAGGCAGCAAGGCGGATAAGTCCGGCATCTTCGAGTGCTTCTTTGGGACCCTGAAGACCGCACCCCTGATCGCAGCCTGCCCTCTCTGCCTGGAATGCAGGCTGGTTCAGAGCATCGACCTGCCGACCAATGACTGGTTTATCGGCGAGATCGTCTCCGCCTGGATCGAGGATGCCTGCCTGACGGATGGCAAGCCGGACATCCGCAAGATGAATCCCCTCCTCCTGACGATGCCGGACAACCGTTACTGGACCGTCGGCCCGGAGGCGGGAAGGGCTTGGGGAGCCGGAGCGGACCTGATGAAACGCCGGAAAGGGGAATTGTAGCCGTCCGGCCAGCCGGAACGCATTCATTTGCAAGGAGGAGGACATGCTGAAGGAATTCAAAGAGTTCGCAATGCGCGGCAACGTGGTGGACATGGCCGTGGGCATCATCATCGGGGCAGCCTTCGGGACGATCGTGAAATCCCTGGTGGACGACGTCATCATGCCCCCCATCGGGATGATCCTGGGCAACGTGGACTTTTCGAACCTGTACGTGGTCCTGAAGGACGGTGCCGTGGCGGGGCCCTACGCGGCGCTGGCAGAGGCGAAAAAGGCCGGTGCGGTGACACTCAACTACGGCCTTTTCATCAACACCATTATCAGTTTCCTCATCGTCGCCTTCTCGGTGTTTCTTGTCATCAGGGGCATGAACCGGATGAAAAGAGAAGCTCCGGCGGAAGCAGTCACAAAAGAATGTCCGAAGTGCTTCACCGAGATCCCCGTCAAGGCGGTCCGCTGCCCCCACTGCACATCGGAACTGTGAGCCGTTGAACACCGGGGCAGACCGGGACGATTCGGAGTGGTCGGCGAAAGTGCACGGGCCCGCCCGCCGGCAACATGACCCCGCTGACAACACGGGGAAAACCACCCGGTGAACCCGTTTTCCCGGCTGGAAGGGAGGCCTGCACGGTGCCGGAAGCATTCCTGAACGAACTGGAGCCGTGGCTCTGCGGGTTGCCCTTTTCCCTGACGGTCTGTAACGATGCGGGAACGATCCTCTACATGAACGACCGGGCGGACCGTTCTTTTGAAGCCTGGGGAGGAAAGGCCCGGGTGGGCTCGGATATCCTGGATTGCCACCCCGAGCCGGCCAGGACAAGACTGCGGGAGATCATGGAGAAGCAGCAGCGGAATGTCTACACCGTTGAAAAAAAGGGGACCCGAAGACTGATCTTCCAGGCCCCCTGGTATCGTGACGGTGTATACGCCGGGTTTTTCGAGCTGATCCTGCCGCTGCCGGAAAACATGCCCCACTTCATCCGGAATGCATAACGGGCCGATCCGCAGGGCTTACCGCATCTCCACGAGCTGCCCCGCCTTCACCCGCGCCACGCACGGCGGCTCTCCCTCTATCGTGCACCAGGCCTTGTCCTGCTGGATCTGGTCGGTAATCCGGAGAACCACCGGCAGCCGGGACTGGTCGCAGGTCTTCCGGCCGTTGATGGGGTCTTCGACTTCCGAGAATGTGTAAACGGAAAGCCGCGTGTCTTCCGTCATGCCCGCCTTGCCCCCCAGGTTGACAAGGGCGATGCGCCGATTTCCGTCGGGGCTGGTTTTCGTCTGGATGATGTAGCCGCGGGCGGAAAAATTTTTGGAGAGGGCCGGCCGCAGGTCCTCCAGATTCTTCGTTCCCGCCTTCTTGACTCCACCGACGACCTCGGCAAAGCCGGGATACGGGATCCTTCCCAGGCTTTCCTTTCCGGAGAACCGCTTGGAGAAGATCACCTCCCCGCTCTCCACGTCGAGGACCCGGACCAGGACCTCCGCCTCCACACTCCAGCCTTCCGCCGCCTCGGCAACCGCCGCCACGGCATGCCCCGCCAGGGCCGCCCACAGGGCATCGTCTCCCTTGCGCTGATCCGCCGCCCGCCGGCCGATGTCGCGACCGCCCTGCTGGATGGACTGGGTGCTCCGATACGAGAGGGCGATGTTGTTGAAGGAGCCGGTGACAATGTACTTGGCCCCGACCAGTTTCCCGAGCTGCACGGCCGTGGACTGTTCCACCATGCCCGACTGCTGGAGTTTCATCTCGTCAAAAACCTTGGCCAGTTCCTTCCTCGTATAGACGCGGATTCCCGGGATTCCCCGGATCTGATCAAGAACGGAGTCCTCCAGGGACTCGCTCAGCTTCGCGTTCATCTCCTGCCGGGTCATCCGGGTGTCCTGCTGAAACCGGCGACGCTCGTCGGTCCCCCAGACAACGCCGGTCCCACCCCGCGTCGCCCTTCCGGCGGCGGCTCCCCGCACCTGGCGCTCCGACGCACCGGTCACGTGGACCTGAACCTCCCTGGCATAGTCGAAGGTGGTGTTGTTCGAGAAGGGAGCGATGGCCACCCGTGTCGAGGCTGTGTCGTAAAGGGCCCTGCAGCAATCCGGCACAATCTCCCTGGATCCCCGGTCGGGAAGGAACGAGGCGGAGTCAATCTGCACGGCGGCTCCCCCGGCGACACAACCGGCCAGAAGAATCACCAGGAGCAGAACGGTCCTTGCCCTCCCGAACATCGGGACCTCCTTCACGGGCGGTAGTTGAAGACCAGCGAATAGGGGGTGAAGTTCACAAGGGTGAAGGCCCCTTTCTGACGAAGGCTGTTGGCCAGATAGAGGGAGTTCTCGGGATAGCTCACGGTGAACTCGCCCATTTCATTCTCCTCGACATCAGTCACCCACACGGTGTTCTGCAGGGCTCCCTTCACCTCGATGTTCGTGTCCATGTCCTTGACGCCGTTCACCTTCACCCGCACCTTCTTGACGTTTCCCAGGATGAACTTGTGCGCCTTGTCGAGCACTTTTGGAGAGAGTTTCTCCACCAGGTCCTCCATGCCGCGGGCGGCGGCATCCTCAACGTTGTTCGCCAGGCCTCTCCCGGAGACGGCGTCGGCCGTCAGGATCTCCATGTTCCCTGTCCGGTTGTTTTTCGCCAGCATTCGATACGTGAGGCGCACCGTCACGTTGTTGAAAGGCATGGACAGGCCGTAGCCGATATCCTCACCCTTTTTTGTCGAAATCGTATAATCGATCTTGCCGACGATGACGACATTGGAAAGATACTTGTAAAGCATGCTCCGGACGGCCATGGTGCTGCCGCTTCTCGCCATCCGCTCAATGGCCACGGCGTCCGAGGGGTTGGACGGTGCCGCATCGATGACCTTGAAGTTCTGATCCGTCAGCTTGCCGATCAGCTTCTCGGAGAGAATATTCGTCTCCTCGAACTCATCACCGCCCCTGGCGGAGGGCTTCCGGGCCGGGATGAACAGGGCGATTCCGTTGTTCAGGGCCAGTTCCGAGGAGATGGCCTCCTGGGCCTTTGCCGACTCGATGCAGGCATTGATCGTAACCGTCAGGGTCTCCCCCTGGCGATGCTGTCCGAGAACTTTGAAACTCTTGACGGAACCGCCGACCTTTGTTTTCATGACGTCTTCAACCAGGGCGAAATTGGACACGAAGCTCGATGCCTTCACGTCGATGGCCACGGTTTTTTCGATGGCGGCCCATTTGGCGCGGGCAATGGCCTCCAGCCGGGCCGAGGGCTGGTCGTTGTTGACAACCACGGCTTCCCCCTCGGAGTGGACGCATTTCTGCTGGGTGGCGGCCTCGACATTCATCCCCGGGAACAACAGCAAGATCCAGAAACAGATCATCCACCAACGTATACTGTGCATACAGGCCTCCTTCGTCTCTCAAACAGGCTCGCTCAACCCTGCGGGCGGAGCTGCTGTTCCAGTTTCTTCCGGTTCTTGATCACTGCAGACACCCGGTTCAGGGCCGCCGTGATGTCGTCATCGGGTTTTCCCAGGAGCTTGTCGGCCTGTCGGTACAGGGACAGGGCGGCATCGGCGTCGCCGCGGCTCTCCGCGCAGACACCGAGATTGTAAAGCAGTGCCGGCGAGGCGGGTGCCTGAATCCGCGCAGCGCCCCACAACTCGCAGGCCGCGTCAAGCCGGCCGCGAGCGGCGTACTCGAGCCCCCTCTTCAGGGAGTCCTTGGGCTCCGCGGTGGGGATTCCATCAGTCGTGTCCATGAGCCCGATTTCCACCGTGGTGTAGAAGGGAGCCACATCCTTGCGGAACTGGGCCTTCGCCGTCGCCTTCACACCCTCCAGGAGCTCATCCCCGCTCTTGGGCTGCGTCCCGTCGGAACAGCCGGAAGAGCTGGTCGAATTGCCCAGGTTCCGGGAATACAGGACGCGACCCGTCGATACGTCGATCAGCTTGGGCGTCACGGCAAACGTCACGTCCCGTTTCAGGCAGTTGACGGTGTAATTGCGATACCTCAGGCATTTGGGCACGTCGAAGAAGCCCGCATTCTTTTTTTTCGCCTCGCGCTCGACGCATTCCCGGCGCTGCTCCCGGTATCGCCGCTCTTTCACGTCCGAGGCCGTCACCGTCCCCGTGTAAATTCCCTGGGCTCCCACCATGCGGCCCAGTCTGGCTGCGGTGTTCGGATCCACAAGCCCGCTCTGGGAAAACTTCTGCTCGCTGATGACCCGGTCGAGGGACTGGCGGTCCACCAAAGAGAAATAGGGCCGGTCGTCGATGTTGATGCTGCCGAGGACTCCCTCGATCTCGGCGGCGAAGTTGGCGCCGTCGGGCCCGTTGAAGGGGACAACGGCCACCGACTTGGTCAGCGACGCCTGGTGATAAGCCGCGGGCTGCAGCATGTTTACCCTGACTTTGGTGGCGCATCCCGACAGGAAAAGACCCAGGAAAAATGCCGGAAGAATGACGGGAAGGAGCCTGAAAACGCGGTGGCGGACAGATGAATGAGCGGTGGTGTCGGTCATGGTGTTCCCCCTTGAACAGGATGGGAATTTCCCACAACGGAAAGGGAGAATCAAGAGGATTCTTGCCGGTTGCGGCCGGGTTCCCGCAGGAGGGATGGATGTCGGGAATCAGGATGCGGTCCTGAGCATCTCCTCCGCGGTCCGGGCGATATCCCCGGCCGTCAGTCCATACTCCTTGAACAGATCGTCCGCCTGGCCGGACGAGCAGAACTGGTCTCTCACCCCGACACGCCGAACCGGCGCCGGCCCGTTTTCGGAGAGAACCTCGCAGACGGCGCTGCCCAGTCCGCCGATGATGGAATGCTCCTCGGCGGTGACAATGCCCTTCGTCTCCCGGGCGCAGGCCAGGATCAGTTCCTCGTCGACCGGTTTGAGGGTCGGCATGTTCACGACCCGGGCGGAGATTCCCTTCGCCTGGAGAGCATCCGCCGCCTGCAGCGCCTGATGCACCATGTAGCCGCAGGCGATGATCGAGATATCCGAGCCTGGGCGGAGCACATCCCCCCGGCCGAGCCGGAAGGATACGTCGGGTTTGTAGATCACGGGGAATTTCATCCGGGAGGTCCGCACATAGAACGGCCCCGGGGTTTCAGCGACGACCCGGAGGATTGCCTTCGTCTCGTGAGCGTCGGCGGGCACGATGACCCGCATGTTCGGCATGGCCCGCATGAGGGCGAGATCTTCCGTCATCTGGTGGCTCGCCCCGTCTTCTCCCACGGAAACGCCACCGTGGCTGGCCACGATCTTGACGTTGAGCTGCGGGTACGCAACGGCTTGGCGGATCTGCTCCCAGGCACGCCCGGTGGCAAAGACGGCGAAGGTGCTGGCAAAGGCGGTCTTCCCCGCCAGGGCGAGCCCGGCAGCGGTTCCCATCATGTCCTGCTCGGCCACCCCCATGTCGAAGAAGCGCTCCGGGTACTCCCGGGCGAAGAGCTTCGTCATGGTGGATCCGGAAAGATCCGCGTCCAGAACGACGATGTCCCGGTTTTCTCTCCCCAGCTCCACCAGGGCCTCGCCGTATGCTTCCCGTATACCCAGGGTTTCCGTCATGCCGCCCCCAGTTCCTGAAGCGCCCGCGCCAGTTCGTCGTCGGAGGGCGCCACGCCGTGGTATTTTGCCTGATTCTCGAAGATGGAGACTCCCTTGCCCTTCACGGTCCGCGCGATCACCATGGTCGGTACGTCCACGAGGGGTTTTTCCTTTACCCATTCAAGGACCGGGAGCAGGGAGCCGAAATCGTGGCCGTCCACAACCCGGACATCCCATCCGAAGGACCGCCACTTGTCGGCCAGCGGCTCGATCCCTTTCACGTCCTTGACGAAGCCGTCGATCTGCAGCCCGTTGTTGTCGACGATCGCCAGCACCTTCCCGAGCCGGCGATGCGCCGCCGTCATGGCGGCCTCCCAGACCTGCCCCTCCTGTACCTCGCCGTCTCCCAGGAGTGCGTACACGGAGGCCTCGTTCCCGTCGAGGCGCAGACCCAAGGCGATGCCGTTGGCCACCGACAGGCCCTGCCCCAGGGAGCCGGAGGTGGCGTCCACCCCGGGGGTGCAGCGGGCGTTCGGATGTCCCTGGAGGCAGCTGTGAACCTTGCGGAGGGTGGAAAGAAGATCTTCCGCGAAGTAGCCGGACATTGCGAGGGCGGCGTAAAGAGCCGGTGCCGCATGGCCCTTGGAAAGGACAAAGCGGTCCCTCCCTTCCCACTGCGGGTCTTCCGGCCGGTGCCTCATCACGCAGAAGTACAGGGCGGTGATGATGTCCGCCGCGGAAAGGGAGCCTCCCGTATGCCCCGATTTCGATTCATGGAGCATGCGCAGGATCCGGATGCGCAGGTTTCGCGCCGTGTCTTGAAGGGACTCCAATCGTTTTTCCTCTTTGATCGTGGTCATGGACCCTAGCATACCCCCGCCGTTTATTTCAAGGCGCCCGTCCGGGTGACTGCCCGGATCAGGATGCCCTGCGGAAAGCACCCTTCGCAGCCGGCCGCCCGCCATGTTCGCCGGCAAATTCAACTCCCCGGAAAGCAGCGCTCCTCAGGAAAGGAAGTTCACCTGTGAATAGGGAAAGTCCTGCTCCAGAATCCTCCGGATCTCCGCCCGCTCGCCTTCATCCCGCACCGGTTCGACCCGGCTCACCGGCCTGCCGTCATCGCCGGTCCGGTACTGCCAGCGGAGAAGGTAACCGGGTATGTTCAGAAACCGGCATCCTCCGCTCCCGCAGCATGACCGGTCTAACAGGGCGATCCCGATCGCATACAGAACCTCACGCCCCTTGTAGGGCATCCGGCCTTCCCCCACCAGCGAATAGGAGCCGCTGATGAATTGAAACTCCTGGTCCAGTTCCAGGTGGACATGATCCTCTTCCTGACCCCGTGCCCGATCCAAAGACATTTCCAAATCTCCTTGTACCCGCTCCTGCTGCATGTGACTGCCGGCAACCGCTGCCGGCGGCAGTTTCATTTCCCGGTCCGAGCCCTCGTGCACATCCCCGGGCGGTCCTATTTTCCGATGCAGAACGTGGAGAAAATCCGCTCCAGAACCTGTTCCGCCGTCGTCTTTCCCACGACATCCCCGAGCCGGTCCAGGGCATCCTGGATATCACAGGCGGCAACCTCGGGCGAACACCCGGTCGTCAGGCCCGATGCGGCCTGGGAAAGAAAATACTGGGCACCCTCCAGGGCGGCCTTGTGACGGGCATTCGAGAGGAGTCCCTCAAATCCACCGGAACCATCGCCCTGCATGAGGAAACGGTGCATTGTTTTCAGGAGACCCGGAATGCCGTCACCCCTTTTTGCCGAGATCCACAGGGGATCCTGCCCGTCAAAGAGCGCCTGCACATCTTCCGCCTCGATGGCGGCAGGCAGGTCCGCCTTATTGATCACGGGAAAGCCCTTCCGGCTGCCCACCTCTTCAGCGATGCGGCGGTCCTCCGCGGTCAGGGCCTCACTTCCGTCCAGGAGCACGATCACCCGGTCGGCGGCGGAGATCCTTTCCCAGACACGCCGGATGCCCTCCCGCTCGGCCGGGTCTTCCGTGTCCCGGATCCCGGCCGTATCGGCCAGTTTCACGGGAATCCCCTCCAGGGAGATCCATTCCTCGATGAAGTCCCGGGTCGTTCCCGGCGCGGGGGTCACAATGGCCCGCTCCAGCCCCAGGAGCCGGTTGAGGAGGCTGGACTTCCCGACATTGGAACGCCCGGCGATCACCACGGAGGCCCCGTTCCGGTACAGCCGGCCCTCGTTCCAGGTATCCAGCAGTCCTCCGACCTCATCCCGCAGAGCCATCACCCGGTCCGTCAGCATCTCCGGCCGAACCGGCGCCAGGTCCTCGTCGCTGAAATCGATCTCCGCCTCCAGATGGACAAGCACCTCCGTCAATCCGTTCCGGAGAGACTCGATCCGGCGGGACAAATCCCCCTTCAGCTGGGAGGAGGCAACCTTCAGGGCCTCGCCGGTCCGGGCGGTGATCATGTCTGCCACGGCCTCCGCCTGGGCCAGGTCGATGCGGCCGTTCAGAAAGGCCCGTTTCGTGAACTCTCCCGGCTCGGCGGGACGTGCGCCCGCCCGGATCGACTCCGCCAGGACGGACTGCAGGATCACGGGGCCGCCGTGGCAGTGAATTTCCACCACGTCCTCCCCCGTAAATGAATGGGGACCTCGCATCCAGCAGAGGAGCACCTCGTCCAGAATATCTCCCGCACCGGAAAGCACATGACCGTGCATGAGGTGGTGGCTTGACCATTCACCGGAAGCGGAGGATGGATGAAAAAGGCGACCGGCGATCCTCCCGGATGAGGGTCCGCTGAGCCGGATGATGCCGATCGCTCCAACCCCGGGCGGGGTCGCAATCGCAACGATGGTATCGGTTTCAGACACGGCGTCCCGTCCGGGTATCAGCCCTCGTTCCGGACAGGACGGCTTTTCCGGGACGGCATGATGACGATCTTGCGGTATTCCCCCTCGCCCCGGCTCTTCGTCACCAGGGCCGAATCGTTCTGCAGGGCAAGGTGAATGATCCGCCGGTCGTGGGCATTCATATTGCTCACCGTGACGGCCTTCCGGGTCTTCTTGACTTTCTCGCCCAGCTTGGCTGCCAGCGTGACGAGGGACTCCTCTCGCCGCTTCCGGTAGGCCTCGATGTCAATGACGACGGGTTTGCCCCCGTTGCTTCCCTTGTGAAGGGCCTTGTTGACGATGTACTGGATGGCGTCCAGGTTCTGTCCGTGCTTGCCGATGAGAAGGCCGCTGCACTCGCCCTGGATGTTGAGCCGGACCGCCTCCTCCGTTTCTTCGACGGTCACGGGATATTCCAGATCCATCCGGACAAGGATCCCCACGAGGAGTTCCCTGGCTTTCTCCGCAAATCCGGCATCATAAACGATGGGGGGTCGTACCGGCTGCGGTTCCCGGTCTGCTGTGGGAGGCGGAGCCGGCCGGCCGGCCGGTTTCTCAACCTCTACCGCCCTCACCGGCGGGGCAGGAGTCTCCGGTTCCCGGACACGAGTTTTCTCCCGCGGCTTTTCCCTGCGGACCGGCTCCGGTCTCTCGACCGGGAGAGCCTCTTCCAGGGCCTCGTCGATGGACAGGATTCCCGCCCTGATTTTCGCCTTCTTCTGCCCGAACCCGAGAAAGCCCGATACCCCCTCGGAGATGATCTCGATGTTCAGCTTTTCCCTGGCAACACCGAATTCCCGGCAGGCCTTCTCGATCGCCTCGTCAATGGTTTTTGCTTCGATTTCGAGTGATTCCATATGGATACCTCACGTTACGCGACCGTTTTGTTGATGTAGTACTGCTGGCCGATGCTGAAGATGTTGTTGAAGAGCCAATAGATAACCAGACCCGAGGGGAAGTTCAGGAACAGGAACGTGAAGATCACAGGCATCCACAGCATGATCTTCTGCTGCATGGCGTCTCCCGTGGAGGGCGTCATCTTCTGCTGCAGCCACATGGTCGCCCCCATGATGACCGGGGTGATGTAATAAGGATCCTTTGCCGAGAGATCCTGGATCCACCAGATGAGCGGCGAATGCCTCAGCTCGATGGCATACATCAGCGCCTTGTAAAGCCCGAAGAAAACGGGAATCTGGATGAGCATGGGCAGACAACCGCTCATGGGGTTGACCTTGTGGGCCTTGTAGAGGGCCATGGTTTCCTGGCTGAGGCGCTGCCGGTCGTTTTTGAACTTCTCCTGGATTTCCTTCATCCGGGGCTGGAGCTTCTGCATCTCCTTCATGGACCGGTAACTGATGTTTCCCAGCGGCCAGAAAATAATTTTAATGATGAGCGTGAGCACGATGATGGCGATCCCGTAATTGGGAAGGTATTTGTAGATGAAGTTCAGGACCCAGAGCATGGGCATGGCCAGCCATTTGAGCCAGGAACCGAAATCCACCGCATCCTCGAGCCCCACCCCCTGGGCCTTCAGCAGCCCATGGTCCTTGGGTCCCAGAAACGTGGAATATAGGAAATATCCCGCCTGCCCCGGCGGGATGAGGTTCTTGGGTCCCCGGAGGCTCACCGTCGTCATGTCCCGTCCGTCCTTGCCGAGCGACACGGCGGACAGGGAGGGATTCTGGGGAACCATGGCGGCAATGAAGTACTTGTTTTCAAAACCCGTCCAGGCAACGTTCGGCCCCAGGACCTTGGTTGTCTCGAGTTTTTTGATTTCCTGAAGCTCCACGTCCTTTCCCACCATGGTGATGGGGCCCAGATGCGTGTAGCTGTCCGTTTCCATTTTCGGGTCGACATACTGGGTCCAGTTGAGGGACCCGTTCTGGGTCAGGGGACGCCCCGACAGGTTTGTCGTTTTCACCTCCAGGTCGATGACATACTTCGTCGGATGAAAGGTGAAGGTCTTGTCGATGCGGATCTCCCCCGGATAGGTGACGCTGAAGGTCAGGGAACGGCTTTCCTGGGTGGCCGTGAGGTCCAAGGATGCGGCATTCACATCGAAGAGGCTTCCCTCCGGCACGTTGAGATCCGACTCGGGAAACGTCATGGTCAGGGGACGCGGCATTCCGGCTTTCACATCCACCAGTTCGATGAGCTCCGAATCCTCCTTGATTGTTTGACGATACCCCTTCAATTTCAATGATTTGAGCGCTGCACCCCGGGTTGAAAAAACGGCGGAGTAGAGAGGAGTCTCGATGTGCACATCTTTTTCAGGGGCGGTAACCGGTTGCGGAGAGACCGCCGCCTGGACCGGGGACGTCTGCGGGGCCGCCGTGACGGCGGCAGGGGCCGCCCCCGTCGATCTGCCCGCCGTCGGCTCTTCCTGTTTTGTCGCCGCCGGTGTCGCCGGTGTCTTGGCGGGCGGTTTCATGAAAAATATCTGGTAGATGAGAACAACCAGAACGGATAAGACAATAGCAAGGATGGTTTTTTTGTCCATGATCGGCCTCTCGACAGGCGATTACCGGACGGGATCAAATCCGCCGGGGTGAAATGGATGGCAACGGGCCAGCCTCTTTAGGCCGAGCCAGACTCCGCGATATGGCCCATACCGCTCAATGGCCGTGAGCGCATAGTCGGAACAGCTCGGATGGAAACGGCAGGAAGGGGCCAGGAAGGGTGAAATGGCCTTTTGATAGAACCGGATGGCAAGGATGAAGACCTTTGCCAGCAGGTTCCTGATTGGGCGATCAGACATCGGTTCTCGAAATCAGCAGACTCTCCAGTTCCCTTGCCACATCGGCGAACGTCAGCGGCGGCAGGTTCCGCTTCGGAATGATAACAATGTCCAAGGGGACGGGAAATCTGGATCGGTTGAGCCTGAAAAATTCTCTCAAGAGCCGTTTGATGCGGTTCCGTTTGACCGCATTGCCAACTTTCCTGCTGACGGTCAGTCCCAGCCTGCTGACACCGGATGAACAACGGGTGGTTATGACGGTAAAGTGGGCCGAGTGGCGGCGAATCCCCTGGCGGTAGATGGCATCGTACTCTTTCTTCCTGCGGATCCGCTCATTTCTGCGAAAGGATTGTCTGGTCATGCTCTGCGGATGATTTCACCCGCCGGGCTCCGCCACCCCGCTCTCCTCGTCCGTATTCCGGTGTCAAACCGCCAGGCGCTTCCTGCCCTTGGCTCTCCTCCTGCTCAGGACCTGCCGGCCCCCCCGGGTGGACATCCGAGCCCGGAAACCATGGGTCCTCTTTCGCTTCTTATTCGTTGTATTCGTTAGTGTTTTTTTCATCGTATCATTTCCCGGAAATCGAAATAGGTCGTGTGATAAACCATAATCACCCCCCCTTGTCAAGGTTTATTCAACCGGTCACAGGGGGGGGGCACGCCATGCTCAACAACGATTTTCCTTCCATTTCGATATCTTAACAATGCACAAAAGATTGATGGTCGACAGCCGCCCCCTCTCCACCCCCCGGCAAGGGCATGAACGGTCGCGTGGCACCCCCGGACGGCAAGGCTCATGGTCCCGGATGACGAGGCGTCTCCGGTTCGCCGGGGTGTGGCGACGGAGACGGATTCGGTCCCTGTGGTGGGGATTCCACCAGGGGGGCCGGCGGGTTTCCGGCATTCCCCGAAACGGGGGTCGAGGGGGAAGAAGAGGATGCCTTTTCTTCGGGGACGATCGTCACGGTGATTCCCGCCGACGGATCGGCGCCCGTCTCTCGGGGACCCTGCAGGACCTCCTCGTATTCTTCGATAACGATTCCCCGCCGTACCATGATTCCGTATATTTTTTCAGATCGGTAGGTTACATACCGGGAGTTCCCCGTTGGACTGTAGAGTCGGGGATTGGGGAGCACCGCGGCGAGGCGGGCCGCCTCCATGGCGGACAGCGAGGCCGCGGATTTTCCGAAATAATGCTGGGCGGCCATCTCGATTCCAAAGATTCCCTGTCCCCATTCGGCAACGTTCAGATATAATTCAAGGATCCGCTTCTTTGACAGGTTCTCCTCCATCCGCCACGTGTAAATGGCCTCCCGGACCTTGCGGATGGGATTCTTGGATGGCGTAAGAAAAAGGTTTTTGGCCAGCTGCTGGCTGATGGTGCTGCCGCCGACCTTGAACTTCCGCTGTTTCAGGTCTTTCTCGACGGCCTTCTGGATCGCGGCGTAATCGAATCCCTCGTGGCGCCAGAACTTGTCATCCTCCGCAATGATCACCGCCTTCATCACATACGGGGAAATCCTGGCCAGGGGTACCCAGCGCTGGCGGATCCGGATGCTCTTCCCCTCCCGCCTCCATTCATCTTCCCGGTATTCCATGAAGGACGTCTTCAAGGGGTTCGTCTTCTGGAGGTTTGAGACACCGGGCCACACGAAAGAGAGGCCGATGCTTCCGACCAGCCATATCACGGGAATCAGCAGGAGGATCCAGATCCACCTCCTCTTTCTCTTTCTTTTCATGATCACCGATCCGGCCGAAACGATTTCCCCGGCACGCCTGCTGGCATCGCCGGGGGGGTCCTTCATACATCAAGATATCCTGCTTGGAAAGCAGGATTCTTCGATAGCTGTGGATTTTCAATCCATTGAGTGGATTGGAGCAAAAAAAAATTGACTTGGGGGAGGTGTTCGGATAAAAGGTGTCCACATCTCATGACGTGTACAGTTCATTCACTGCCGAAAGCTGTGCACCGCCTCGTAGTGGGGCATCCCCCGACTCCCAAGAAGGAGGTACTTCCATGATGAGACGGCAGCTTTGTGTTCCACTGGGACTCATCGTCCTGCTCTCCGTGATGATCGTCAATACGGAGTGTCTTGCCGACTCGACGTACCGGGCCAAGTCCGGCAGCAACCTGTATAGCATCGCGAAAAAACACGGTGTTTCCGTCGAGGCCATCAAAAAGGCCAACAACCTGACGTCCGACCGTCTCAAGCCCGGCCAGCTCCTGACCATCCCGTCGAAAGGATCGAAAGTCGCATCCGCGGTCTCCCATAAGGGAGCCAAGGCCGCCTCCACCGGCAGGACGGCAACCGTCCAGACACGAACCTACAAGATTAAATCGGGCGACACCCTCTCCGGCATCTCCAAGAAAACCGGCATTCCCCTGGCACAGATCAAGAAACTCAACAATCTTCGCGCAAACAGGCTGAAAACCGGGGATAAGATCGTTCTGGCGCGGGTTGCAGCGGGAACACAACATTCCGTGCGGAATGAATCTCGCCTGCGGACTGCCGCCCTGAGCGAAGGGGACGAGATGGACGAAGAAGACGGCGCGACGGCCGGCCCGGAGGATCTCGCCAAAATTGAGGAAGACATCATCTCCAGCGCAGAGCTCCTGGGAAGCTGGAAAGATCCGGAGGAGCAGCGGCTGTTCGTCAAGGTCGTCAAGGGCTTCCTTGGCGCTCCCTACCGATTCGGCGGATCCACCGTTCGTGGCATCGACTGTTCCGGGTTCGTAGCCAAAATCTACCAGTTCTTCGACATCAACCTGCCCCGCACGGCCCGCGAGCAGTCCCGGGTGGGGATGAACGTGGACAAGGAAGACCTGGATGTGGGAGACCTTGTTTTCTTCAATACCCGTCGCGCCTTTGGCCACGTCGGCATCTACATCGGCAACAACCAGTTCATTCACGCGGCAGCGGGAAAGAAACGCGAGGTCAGCATCAGCAACCTGGATGAGCCTTACTACAGCAAGCGGTTTGTGAAAGCCGTCCGGCTGAAGGGCAAGGAAAAGGAGCAGGCCAAGACGGGAAACGGGAGCGTTTGAGACCCGGTTTTCAGGGCATGACAACAAAGGAGGGACGGTCCCGGGATCGCCCCTCCTTTGTTTTTGTTGAGGATTCCAGTGTACGGTTTTGCCGTCCTTGTCCACCCCGGGTGCCGGGTTCTCCGATTGTTTCCGACAAAGGGGCGAACCATCTTCTACATGAATTTCTCGAAGCGGTCCTTCCTGGCCTTGCAGATCGGACAGACACCGGGCGGCTCCTCGCGGGCGCACAGGTAACCACAGACGCGGCATCGCCAGACGGGATAAGCCAGACCTCCTCCAGCCGGACCGTCGGTCGGCTCGGGAGCGGGAGACGGAACTCCAGGCCCTCCCGGCGGACGGCGGTCCGGAATCGATTCCAGTTCACGGGTTCCGTCGAGGATCTCGTCGGACACGTACAGGGCACAGTAACAGGCGCCGAAGTCATTCAGGTCCGGATCCCGGTAGTCACAGGGACAGACAATGTCCAAATCCTCCTCCCTCACCCCGGAAGCAAGACGGCACGGACAGGCCCAGTAGCCGTAACGCTCTTCGTTCGTCAGCAGCCCCGCCACGAGGTCCCGGACAAAGGCCTCGTCAGCATTCAGATGATACCCTCCCGCCTCGGCCTCCCGCTTCAGGCGCACACACGTCCGCTCGACGATCGAAGGATTCATTTCTTCAAGGCTTCCTTTATCTTGGACTCATTGAAGCCGATGATACACTGGCTATCATTGATAACCATCGACGGAAAAGAACAGGCCGGATTCCACTTCTTCACTTCATCCATGGCTGTCCGCTTCTCCTCTTTGTCCAGGAGGTCCACATCCGTGTAATCATAGGCCACCTTCATCTCATTCAGGAGCGCCTTGGTCTTTTTGCACCAGCCGCAGGTGCTCAGGGCATACAGCATGATGCTGCCCCGGTTTTCTCCCTCCACGTGCTCAATGGTCATCGGTTCACCTCTTTGCTTTGTCTGGTTATCAGTTCCGCCTCACCGGGCCGTCCCTCCGCCGGGATCACTTCAGCCGCGGATCGATGCCGGTAAAACCACAATCGGGCTGATAGCAGGTGACATTCAGGAATTCGCATTTCTGGCGGCACGCAGGGCATTCCACCGGCGGTTTTTCCATTTGAACCGTGTTGCCGCAGTTGCTGCATTTCCACCACGTATCGGGCAGCTTGTCGCTCTCCGCCATCACTCATCCTCCTTTCCGGACATGGATGGCACATTCTACCACATCGAGGGAAACCAAAGAAGTCCCGAATTGCCTGTCCCCCCGGGTCCCCCTTGACCAGGCCTGCAGAATGTGGGAAACAGCCTGAAAAGGCGGTATAATTGACCGCATCAGGGGATCCCCGGGGGATCGCACCGGAGAGATCCCGTACCAGGGCCAGGGCCCCGGTGGGGCAGCCATCGACACAGGCTCTGCTTCCGGCGCACCGGGAAGGCCACCGGCCGGATACGCACCCATGAGCGAAGTCCGGGAATCCGCCCCCGCACCGTTGCCGCTTCCCCAAGAAAAGCCCGGACGGAGGGCCTTACCGGAAGCCTGGAAAAGAAAAAAAAGAAGGATTTCATCGTCCGCACCGGTATGACCGTTTGCCGGCTCTTGTCAACCCGGGAGGCAGCCAATGAACATTTTCACAAAAGCGGCAAAGCGGATTATGGAAGAAGCCCGGCGGGACGGCCGGCTTCTGGAGGGCCGCTCCCTCTCCGAGATCAAGGATATCGCCACGCGCCAGGAGGGCGTCATCCGCACGTCCTACGGCTCCCTGGCCTCCGATTCGGAACCCATGAACCGGTCGGCCCCGCACACGAAAAACAGCGTCGACGACGCCTTCGGAGAGGAAGAGGAGATCCTGGCCGAACAGGCTGTCTCCTGTCTCCGAGAGGAGCGCATCGTCTCCCTGGACGTCTTCGTCGGCGACGGCCGGGACGGTGTGTCCTGCCGTTTCCTGGTCCCGGAGCCCTTTGCCCAGATCGCCTACGGCCTGAAGCTCCTTTTCGACGACTCCCCGGCGCCGCGGCAGGTGGAGGATCCGACCTACACGATCCTCTTTTTCAGCGACGAGGCCTTCCGGCTCAATCGCTGCCGGAAGCTCCTCGACAAAGACCTGACGGTCCGCCTGATGATGGGCAGCCGTCGGGGGGAACAGGTCAAGATCTGCCGCAACACCATGTACCTGGGAGAGGGGAAGAAGGGGGTGTTCCATTTCGAGAACTGGCGGGTCAAGGCCATCGATCGGACGGGTGTCTTCCTGCACGCCGGGGCTCGCCGTGACATGCTGTGGGTCTTCTGCCCCGAGACGGACCGTCCGGATATGACGGAGGTCGTCACCGCCGTTTCCGGCCTCACCGCCACAGGAAAGACCACCACCCTCTGCCGGTCCTTCGCCCGGCTGCCCCGGGAGTCCTCGGAGATGATCGGCGACGATGGAGGGACCTTTGGCTATGACGGCGGTTACGAGGCCTTCGAGATGGGCGGGCTCTACGTGAAGACGGA
>CAYNEJ010000025.1:0-28707 GCA_964396205.1 uncultured Syntrophaceae bacterium | reverse complement strand
CCAAGACCGTGACGTTCGTGGCCGACGGCCTGCCCGGTCTCGGTATTGTCGCCGCCGTCCTGGGAGTCGTCCTGACCATGGGGAAGATCGGCGCCCCGCCGGAGGTCCTCGGGCACAGCATCGGCGCCGCCCTGGTGGGAACCTTTCTCGGCGTCCTGCTGTGCTACGGCTTCGTGGGCCCCATGGGCCGGAACATGGAGCACATGGCCATGGAGGAGATCCAGTACCTCCAGGTCTACAAGGCCGCGCTGATCGCCTTCATCGGCGGGGCGGCCCCGAAGGTGGCGATTGAATTCGGCCGGAGGGTCATCCCCTCCCACGAAAAGCCGAGCTTCCTGGAGGTCGAGGCGGCCCTGCGGAAAGCAAAGCGCTGACCGCGGCAGAGGAAACCGGGATGGAAGAACGCACCCCCATTGTCATCCGCAGGATCAAGAAAAAGAAGCATGCCGAGCACCACGGCGGCTCCTGGAAAGTGGCCTACGCCGATTTCGTCACGGCCATGATGGCGTTTTTCCTTCTGCTGTGGCTGATCACCATGGTTGCACCGGACAAAAAGGTGGCCGTTTCCGAATACTTCAAGAACTTCAACGTCTTCAAGGAGCAGTCCGCGGGCGGCCGCTCCTTCATGGACAAGAACGCCGCGGTATTGACCCTGACCAACCAGGCCATCCGCCTGGGACCGCAGGATCTGGCGGCGAAGCTCAAGAAAGCCGTGGATGAAAAGCTGGGAAACCTGAAGGACCAGGTTCAGGTGGACATCCTGGAGGGAGGGGTCCGCATCCAGATCATCGACCTGGAGGGCAGCACCATGTTCCACAGCGGCAGCTCGGAGCTGACGGACAAGGCCAAGATCATCCTGAGCCTGGTGTCGGAAAACCTGCGCGACCTGCCGAACCGGATCGCCGTGGAGGGACACACGGACTCGGCCCCGTTCCGGGGCTCCCAGATCACGAACTGGGAGCTCTCCACGGCCCGCGCGTCCGCGGCCCGCCGGGAGATGGAGAACGACGGCATCGACCCCGGAAAGATCGCCCGGGTCGTCGGCTATGCGGACCAGGAACTCTATATCAAGGAAAATCCAAAGGATCCCCGGAACCGCCGCATCAGCGTGATTGTCCTGCAGAAGGACGGCGCCTCGGCTTCCGCGCCGGCGGCGGCACCCATCCCCCCCGGGGCGACGGTGCCGATCCCGGCGGCATCCGAAGTCGGAGCGGGAACACAGGCTGCACCGGCCTCTTCTTCACCGGGCCCGGCCCAGGGTGCCGCTCCTCCGAGCCGCTGAGAGCGGGTCCCGCAGCAGCCGTTCCTGTTCATCCGGGGAGATCCGTCGCCCCGAAAGAGCGCGGACCGGTCCGGGAGCCGCTCCCGGTCGCCCCGCTCACGATTCCATGGCCTCGCGGATCCTCCGGGACAGCTCTTCCAGCCGGAACGGCTTCTGCAGAAAGCCCCGGATTCCCTTCTCCAGGATCTCCGACGCCTGGCCGTCCACGCTGTATCCGCTCGACAGGATCACCCGAACCGACGGATCCATCTCCTGAAGCGCACCATTCACCTCGCCTCCGCCCATCCCCGGCATGATCATGTCCAGCACCACCACGTCGATCTCCGATCCCCGCGATCCGTAAACCTCCAGCGCCTCCTTGCCGCTCGCCGCCTTCAGAACCTCGTAACCGAGCCCCGCAAGCATCTCCCCCGTCACTTCCCGCACCAGCGGCTCGTCGTCCACCACCAGAACCACACCGCGTCCGCGCTCAACCCCCCCCGGTGACGCCTCCTCCCGGACCACCTTCGCATCCCGATGCCGGCAGGTAAATCTCGAACCGCGTCCCCTGACCGGGCTCGCTCCAAACCGTGATGACGCCGCCGTGCCCCTTCAGGATCCCGTATGCCGAGGCCAGACCCAGCCCCGTCCCCCGCCTCATCTCCTTCGTCGTGAAAAAAGGATCGAAGATCCGCTGGCGCGTCCGCTCGTCCATCCCCATCCCCGTGTCCGATACGGTCATCTTCACGTAGGACCCCGGCTTGATCCCGTAGATCCGGCAAAAGCCCTCGTCCAGCTCCACGTTCGACGTCTCCAGGCTCAGGTCCCCCCCGCCCGGCATCGCCTGCCACGCATTCACGAACAGGTTCAGAAACACCTGCTCCAGCTGGCCCCGGTCCGCCTCCACGCTCCACAGTCCCGGTTCATACTTCTCGTCGATCCGGATCTCCTTCTTCGTCCGCCCGAACATCCGCGCCGTTTTCCCCACCAGCTCGTTCAGGTCCGTCGGCTTCACCTCGTAACGGCCCCCCCGTGCAAAGCCAAGCAGCTGACGCGTCAGGTCCGATCCGCTCTGCACCTGCGACTCGATCGCCTTCAGCTTCTCGTAGTGCGGGTGGCCCTCCTCCAGGTCCAGCATCATCAGCGATGCGTACCCCTGGATTCCCATCAGCAGATTGTTGAAGTCGTGTGCGATCCCTCCCGCCAGCGTCCCCATCGACTCCAGCTTCTGCGCCTGCAGAAGCTGCTCCTGCATGTGCTCCAGCTTCTCCCGGGCCTCCCGGATCTCCGTCACGTCCATGTTGTTCCCCAGGACCGCCGCCTGCCCCTGGTAGGCAACCGATGCCACCGATTCAAGAATCCAGCGGATCTCTCCTTCCCGGTTCACGATCCGGTACTCGTACGGCGGGCCCGCCTCCCCTCTCAGCATGCGCCGCGCCTTCGCCCTCACCATGTCCCGGTCCTCCGGGTGCACGATCTCCAGGGTGGGGATCCCGATCAGCTCCTTCTCCGTGCGGCCCGTGTACTGCAGCACGTGGCGGTTTACGAACCGGAACACTCCGCCGATGGCAATGAACTCCCCCGCCTGGGAGTTGTTCGCCATGATCCGGTACTGCTCCTCCGCGCGGACCCGCTCCGTGATGTCGCGGAAAACGCCCCGGAAACCCGCGGGACGGCCGTCCGCGTCCCGCATGAGAGACGCCGAGTGTTCGACGGTGCGCCGCTCCCCCTTCCGGGAGAGGAGGTCCAGCTCGTATCTCCGGATGGGCGTCCCGGTGCGGAACATCTCGCCATAGGCCCGGGCGATGTGCCTGCGCACGTCTTCGTCCGCCGTGAAGCGCTTGTAGCTGGAGCCGATGATCCCCCCCTCTTTATAACCCATGGCCCGCCGGAAGGATTCGTTGCAGAAGGTGATGTGCCCGCCAATGTCGAACTCGACATAGCCTTCTTCGATTTCCTCGAGGATCGTGCTGTAGCGCTGCTCGGTCCGCCTGAGCGCCTCTTCCGCCGCCCGGCGGGCGGAGAGATCGCGGATCGCCAGGACCCGGCCCCGGACGTTCCGGTAGGTGATGGGCCTGCCGAAAATTTCGATGGGAAAGGTCGTCCCGTCCTTCCGGAGCCCCACGGCCTCCAGGAAGAGCTCCGGGGAGTCGGCCCGGGCGAGCTTCGCAACCGCCGCCGGCACCGATTCGGGAGACAGAAAATCCACGACGCTCCGGCCGATCGCCTCCCGGGGCTCGTATCCGAACATCGCAAAGGCCGATTCGTTGGCATCGAGAATCAGGCCTTCCCTGTGGATGAGGATTCCCTCCCGGGCCGCGTCGGCCAGCACCCGGAACCGGTTCTCGCTTTCCCGGAGGGCTTCCTCGGCCTTTTCACGCTCCAGGATCTGCTCCCGGGCGGATTGCAGCAGATCCTCCTGCGCCCGGAAGGATTGTACGAGCGTCGCCGCCAGGAGGACGACGCCGAAGGCGAGGGTGATCCAGCGGGCCAGGGGCGGCTGGGGGAAGAAAAGCAGCGGCAGGACTCCGTACATTTCCAGGATCGCCAGCACCAGGAAGGTCAGGAGGGCAAGCCCGACCGTGACAACGGCGGCCCGCCTGCCGAGGATGATGCCCGCCACGGCCGGCAGGACGACGAACTGGACCAGGTTCGAGTCTTTCATGCCGCTGCCCAGGATGACGACCGCGAGGAAGTGGACCCAGAGCCCGGCGATCACGAACGCACCGGCCGCACGGATGCGCCCGCGATGCATCAGCAGGTAGCCGCCCAGGACGATGAGCAGGGCAAACAGGCTGGTGGCGGCGCTGGCCAGTTTTTCAGTGAAGATGAAGGGAACGGCGATGAGCAGAGAGAACAGCGCCAGCGCGAGCATGAACGCCAGCATGGTGGCCAGCACCCCGGCCGCGCGGGTCTGGAAATCGTCGTCCGGGAAAACGGGGGGACGGAACCAGGAGCGGAGCGTCGTGAAAGCATCCTTCGGCATGCGACAGGCCTCCTTTCCAGCCCTGCAACCCGTACCCGTCCCGGAAGGACATCACGGACCCGGCGACAGGTCCGCGGGCGACAGCGGTTTCCATTTGAGAATCGAGAGTGTTACCCGATATCCAGCTCCAGGCCCTCCCGGGCAAACACGACCTCCGGAGATCCCTCCGTCCCGGCGGAGCGGAGAGCATCGCGGAGGACGTCCATTTCGGCATCGGTCCGCGTCGGCTCGTGATGGAAGAGGGCCAGTTTCCTGACGCCTGCCCGCCCGGCGACCTCGATGGCGTGCTCCATCGGCGAATGCCCCCAGCCGATTTTCCCGTTTTCATACTCTTCCCGGGTGTACTGGGCGTCATGGATCAGGCAGTCGGCGCCGCGAAAAAACGCCTCGAGGCGTTCGTTCCGTTCCCTGGCAACGGCTTCTCCCTCTGCGGCCATCTCCTCGCTGTAGGAGGGATCCCGGGGATCCGTGGAGAAGATGTTCCGGAACGGCTCCGTGTCGAAGACGGTGCAGACGACCACACCCTTCCGTTCGAACCGGTACCCCAGGCTCAGGACCGGGTGGTTGAGATAGATGGTTGAGACCCGGAGATCCTCTCCCAGGTCGAGCTGCTCTTCCTTCAGGTCGAAATACCGGATCTCCGCGGCGAGGTCCGTCCAGCGGACCGGGAAGTACCGGTAGGCCATCTGCCCGCCCATGACATCGCGCATCGTCTCCGCTTCATAGGTCGCGGGCCCGTAGATGTTGAGCCTTGTCCCGGGAACATAGACGGGTGTGAAAAAGGGAAAGCCCATGATGTGGTCCCAGTGGGTGTGGGTGAGAAAGAGATCGGCCCGGATCGGCCCCCCGGGGAGGTCGCGGGCCATCATGCGGTTCCCCAGTTCCCGGATGCCCGAGCCGGCGTCGATGATGACCGTCCGCCGGGAGCCGGCAAGCCGAAGCTCGATGCAGGGCGTGTTCCCCCCGTATTTCACGGTATCGGGTCCCGGGCAGGGAATGGATCCCCGGACCCCCCAGAACCGGATCCTCATCGTCTCATCCCTTCCCTGCAATGGTCAGGAAGATCTTCGCCCGCTCGATCTCCTCCAAGGCCGTATCCCGGAGCGCCGCAATCGCATCCGCATCCATTCCGACATCATCCCGCAGGCGGGCGATCACGGGATCCCCGGAGGAAAGCCCCTCCTCGCCGCGCTCCTTCCGGAAAAGATGATGGCAGTCGTCCGCCAGCCTGACGATCGTCACCATGGGCCGCCACTCGTCTTTCGCGGCCGGGGGATCGTGGTGACAGCGCATCACTTCCCGCATGGATTCCGCCTGCCTCCATTTGTCGGCGATCAGGACGCCGATCCGGCCGTGATCCAGGCCAAGGATCCGTTCTTCCGCCGCGGAGCTGGACTCGGCCGCCCCCTCCTCCAGCAGCGTAACCACCCGGCGGTAATCTTCCGGGAAAACGACGTTCAGGGGGATTTTCCCCAGGTCATGGAGAAGGCCCGCCACGAAATATTCCTCCCTCCGGATCACCTGGACGCCCTGGGCGGCCGCCAGGGACTTGGCGATCACCCCCACCCCGATGGAGTGGGTCCAGAAGTCGTCCATGGACAGCGCCTTGTCACCTCCGCCGGCCCCCAGGGCCTCCAGGATCGCCGTGCTCAGGGCCAGGTTCTTGACGGTGTTGATGCCCAGGACGATGATGGCCCGGGTGAGGGACGTCACTTCGTCGGGAAGGGAATAGTACGCGGAATTGATCAGGTGGAGGACTCTTCCCGTCAGGACCGGATCGAGCGAAATCACCCGGTTCAGGTCATTGGGAGACGTGTCCGGCCGGTTGCAGATGTCCAGGACCTTCGCAACCGTCGTGGAGAGGCTCGGCATGCGGCCGATATAGCTCTCAACCTGCTTCAGGCGATCATCCATGGGGCACCCCGCCTCCGTCTTCCGTTCGTGCCGGCTCACTCCGCCAGGACGCTGCGGACTTTCCGGGAGAGATCTTCCAGGCGAAAGGGTTTCTGGAGGAACTCGCGAATGCCGCGCTCCATGATTTCCCTTGCCTTCCCGTCAATGCTGTACCCGCTGGAGAGGATCACCCGGACCTCCGGATTCAAGGCCCGCAGGGCATCATAGACCTCTCCGCCCCCCGTTCCCGGCATGATCATGTCCAGGATCACCACGTCAATCCCCCCACCCTTGGAGCGGAACAGGGAAATGGCCTCCTCGCCGCTCCCCGCCGTGAGAACCCGGTACCCCAGGCCTTCCAGCATCTCATTCGTCACATCCCGGACCACGTCCTCGTCATCCACCACCAGGACCGTTTCACACCCTTTCTGCAACGCATCGTCACCGGGTTGCGGCTCCTCCGCCGACAACCGGTCCGAGGCGGGGAGGAAAACCTCGAACGTCGTCCCTTGGCCAGGCTCGCTCGACACCTGGATGAATCCCCCGTGTCCCTTGACGATCCCGTAAGCGGAGGCCAGCCCCAGGCCGGTCCCCCGTCCCATCTCCCGAGTCGTGAAAAACGGGTCGAAGATCCGCTGACGCGTCCGTTCGTCCATCCCCACGCCGGTATCCGCGATCACCGCCTTCACGTACCGGCCCGGGGCAACCAGGTGGGCCCGGCCGTCCTCCTCGTCCAGCATCACGCCGGACGTCTCCACGTGCAGCTCGCCGCCCCCGGGCATCGCCTGCCACGCATTGACGAACAGGTTCAGGAAGACCTGCTCCAACTGCCCCCGGTCCGCCTCGACCGCCCAGAGCCTTTCCGCATACTTCTCATACAGGCAAATCTCTTTCCTGGTCCGGCCGAAGAGGAGCACCGTTTTCCGGAGCAGCTCGTTCAGGTCCGTCGGCTTCACCTCGTACCGCCCTCCCCGGGCAAAGCCCAGGAGCTGGCGGGTCAGGTCCGATCCGCTCCGGACCTGCGACTCGATTGCCTTCAGCTTTTCACGGTTCGGGTGGTTCTCTCCCGTATCCAGGAGCATCAGGGAGGCGTAGCCCTGGATGCCCATGAGCAGGTTGTTGAAATCGTGGGCAATGCCGCCGGCCAGCGTCCCCAGCGACTCCAGTTTCTGCGCCTGAAGGAGCTGCCCCTGCATCCGTTCGAGCTCTTCCCGGGCCTCCCGCAATTCCGTGACGTCCATCATTTCACCGAGAACGGCCCGCTGTCCCTGGTACATTGCCGGGGTGAACGTGCCCATGAGCCACCGGACACCGCCCGCCTTCGTCCGGATCCGGTATTCGCAGGGCGTGGTCCGCCGGCCCGCCAGCATGTCCCGGGCCTGCCGGCCCGCCGTCTCCCGGTCCTCCGGATGGACGTGATGAATGCTCGACGTGCCCAGAAGCTCTTCCTCCGCGTATCCGGAAAGGAAGACGGCCTTGGGGTTTATGTAGCGGAGAAGTCCGCCCGTGGCAATAAAGATTCCCGACTGGGAATTGTGCAGCGTGATGCGGCGCTGCTCCTCCTCCCTCCTCCGGGCCGTGATGTCCCGGCAGACAAAGACGGCGCCGAAGGGGGAACCGTCCTCGCGGCGGAGGACGTCGCCGTTGATCTCCGCGGTGAGCCGCCCGCCGCTCTTCAGGATGAACTCGTACTCGATCGGGCCCAAAGGCATTTCCTGCATCCGGATCATGTTGACGAAGGCCCGGTCCCGGTCCTCGGGGGTGATGAAGGACAGCATATCCGCCCCGACCATTTCCTCCCGCCGGTAGCCTCCGACCTCCAGCGCATGGTCATTCACGTATTCGATCACACCCTCCCCGTTGACCCGGATCACGATATCGGGAATCGTGTTTACCGTGCGGCTGAACAGTTCCCGGTTCTCCTGGAGGGAATCAAGGGCAGCCAGGCGCTCCCGGCTCTCCCGGCGGGCCGACCGGAGAGACCGGTCCAGGGTCCGCAGGGCGTCGTTCAGCATGAGGACGGTGACCAGGATGGCGAAGGTGGCCTGGCTCCACTGCGAAAGCGGATGCTGGGGGAAGTGGCGAAGGGGCAGAACATCGCCGATTTCCAGCAGCGTCAGGGCCAGGAGCGCCGCGATGGATGCGGCCGTGGCGCCCAGGGCGGCTCGCTGCCCCAGGAGGAGCCCCGTCATCACGATCAGAGCGATGATGAATGTGATGTTCGCGTCCCCGAGGCCCTTCCCGGCGATCATGACCAGGAAAACGACGATCCAGAGGGAGGAAAGAAGCAGGGCTGCGCCCCTGCGGACGGCTCCCCGGTGCAGGAGATGCCGGCAGGCGAGGGTGATGAGGAGAATGGCGGCCATGAATATGGCGCTGGTCCCCTTCCGCTCGTAGAAAAAGGGGATGACGATCAGGACGTCCAGCAGGCACAGGAAGACGATGCCGTTCGTCAGGTGATGGAGAAGGACGGCCGCGCGGCGGACATCGTCCTCCCCGGATATGCGGGGACGCTGGAAAAAAGAGCGGAGACGCGAGAGCGCTTCCCGGCTCGCCATGACGGTTCCTCCGATATCAGCGTTCCGGCCCGGCCCGGCGATGACCGGCGATCCGGCCCGGCGAAACCCTTCCGGAACGGATTCTGTTTCAGGAGCCGTTGGCGAGGATCAGGCAGACATCCACAAAAAAGGGACCGTCATCCGTCTCAAAAGGAATGATGATGGAGGGGCCGCCAAGAACATGCCGAATGGAATGCCCGCCCCCCGAGACCACCGTGGGGATGGCGGCCGTAACGCTCAGGCCCTCTGCCTCCAGTTTCTTGCGGGCGGCTCCGGAAACCATGTTGGTCAGTTCTCCCACGGCGTCCTTGACGTCGCCGTTGATGGAGCTCTGGTCCTCACCCAGCATGTTCGAGACGACCTTCAGGATGCAGGACTCGCTGAACGTGAGGGCCAGCGAACCGCGGGCGGCACCGGTGAGACCGATGACGCCGGAGACGTCCCCTTTGGCGGCATTATCCCTTTTCAGAAAGGCCTTTCCCGCCCTTGGCTCCACGAACGCCATCATCTTCAGAACATCCGTGGTGCCGGCCAGAAATGCATTGATAAAACGAACGTCCATTTTTTCTCCCCACCCGGGAATGCGGTTTTCCTAGCCCAGGATCTTCTGTAACTTTTCGTTCATGGCCTCCGCCGTGAAGGGCTTCACGATGTAGTTGCTCACCCCCGCCTTGACCGCCGCCACCACGTTCTCCTGCAGGGCCTCGGCCGTGACCATGAGAAAGGGCGTTGTCTTGAGATCGTCGTCCGCCCGGACCGCCTTGAGAAGCTCCAGGCCGGTCATGTTGGGCATGTTCCAGTCGCTGATGATCAAATCGATCTTCTGGGACTTGAGCACTCTCAAGGCAATCGAACCGTCTTCCGCCTCGACGATGTTCTCGTACCCGATCTGCTTGAGGATGTTGCGAATCACCTTCCTCATGGTGGCAAAATCATCGACAATCAGAAGTTTCAATCCTTTATCCATATAGATGCCCCTTTCTATCCATTATCGATCATGCAATCTCGGCCCTGAATTCGACCTGCATCCCTTCGGCCTCGAACCGGAGACGGATCTTGCCGGCATCTCCGGCCGCTCCCGGCGGGGGATCCTTTTCCGCCTTGCTGCAGGACGGGAGCGTCAGATGCGTGATATGATCGGAGTCAACCAGCCTGAGAAAGCTGCCGCAGATCATATTGACGCTCTCCTTGAGGCAGTCTTCCCGCAGGGCGTCCGTCACCTCTTCCCCGTCCAGGACCAGGCTGTTTTCAACCATCGCCGTGGCGATCTCGCTGCTGAACCGGGCCTCGAACCGTCCGTTCAGAACCCCCGTGAACCCGATCGAGGCCTGCCATTCATGGGCGACCTCGTCACCGTCCAGCGGCTCCAGGTACAGGTAGTACATTTTCTCAAAGACATCGAAGATGGCCCTGACCAGCTGCTGCTCGATTTCCCCGAATCGTTCCTTCATGATACTTCCTTCCGGAATGCAGTCGTTTAATGAACCAGTTGCAGGACTTCCGCCGCCTTGTCGAGCTCGTCGAGAAGCACGATCAGATTCCGCTCCAGATCGACCTCCCGGAGCTGGAAATGCTTCATGACCGAGCCGAGGCCCCGATGGGCAAGGCCGTCCAGACCCCCGTCAATGCCCGCCATCAGACAGAACTGATCGGAGAGATAGATCAGATCGGCAATGGAATCCTCCCCATCGAGGAGGTCCGGACGATGATGGAATG
The DNA here is from genome assembly GCA_964396205.1 of uncultured Syntrophaceae bacterium. Classification (GTDB taxonomy): domain Bacteria; phylum Desulfobacterota; class Syntrophia; order Syntrophales; family PHBD01; genus PHBD01. Next base: position 18,293 of record CAYNEJ010000025.1, on the reverse strand, counting down.
CGATCCCGTCCCGTATCGCCGGGGGGAAGTTCCATTGGTCGGCGATCCGTCCCCCCAGCTCCGCATGGTTGATTCCGAGGATCTCCTCCTCCGCCTCCAGGAATGAGCAGTTTTTTCGGTTCATCAGGTCCTGGATCTTCTCGTAGCCGTCTTGCACAAATTCGCCCAGGATCAGCTTTCCGATGTCGTGCATCAGGGCCGCCGTGTAGAGAACCTGGTCCTCACCCTTGCGCAGATGCCGGGACAGGATCTGGGACATCACGGCCACAGCCACGGAGTGTTCCCAGAGCGCTTTTCCCTTCTCCACGTAGCCGCTCTTGGCCCCCTGGAAGAAGCGTGATGCGCCGGCGGTGAACACGGCGGATTGAAGATGCCTGCGTCCCAGGAAAACGACCGCCTCATGGATCGTCCGGATCTTTTGCCTGGACCCGAAGTATGCAGAATTGCTCATCTTCATGATGTTGGCGGTGATGGCCTGGTCATACTGAATGACCTTCACCAATTCCTGGGTCGAATAATCGTCGTCCCTCAGCAGTTCCGAAACCTTATGGATGGAGGCCGGAAAAGCGGGGAGCTTGCGGATGGATTGCAGAATTTTCTCGACCATTATATTTCCTTCAGGGTTCCGTTCGACACCTTGACGAGGCACCTGCCGTCGGCCACGGTGAGCCGCACCGTCCGGTTAAAGTTCTGCCCCGTATCTTCCGCGTTGATAAGGACATTGTTGCGCCAGAAAATCTTTCTCATGGCCGTGATGTTCTTCTTCCCGATCCGGAAGTAATCCGTGTCGTTCAGAATGCTGGCTCCGCCGGCCACCTTCACCGTCATTCTCCGCTTTTCGGCCCCCAGCTGGTAACAGGACTTGAACAGAAGGGGGATTCCCGTATCGGCGAACATGGCCGGCGCCTGGGAGGCCTTTGTCTGGTCGAGGGTGGAATCGGGAAGCATGAAATGAAGCAGCCCGGCCACCCCGGCCACGGGATCGTGAACGGCCACGGCAATGCAGGAGCCCAGCGCATAGGTCACGAGGACGTCCTCTTTCCTGTTGCTGCATTTTATATCGGAAATGCCAACGACGATATCCACCTTGTCATCCTGAGCGAGGAATCATTTCAGGATGCGTGAATGCAAAATCGAGACCATTCCAAAAGAGGTCCCGGTGCCTGGCGGCAGAGGGCGGGCGTCTCCGGTTCAATGGAGATAAGCACTCATAATCGTTTCAGTTTCTCGACAAGCGTGGTGCGGTTGAGGTTCAGAAGCTTGGCTGCCCGATTTTTGACTCCCCCCGATTTTTCCAGGGCCTTCAGGAGAAGATCCTTCTCGAACTGGATCACCATGTCGTTAAAATTGACGCCTTCGTCCGGAAAGTCGACGGAGTAGACCTGCTCGATCCGCCCCCTGCGGGTGGCGATTTTCTCCGGCAGATCGCTCAGCAGGACCTCCCCGGAATCCTTCATGACCACGAGCATTTCAACCAGGTTCTCCAGCTCCCGGACGTTTCCCGGCCAGGGGTATTCGAGGAGTGCCTGAATGGTTTCGGAAGAAAAACGGTTTACCGTCTTCTTGTTCTGCTTGTTGAATTTCTTGAGAAAGAAGTTCGCCAGGATGGCGACGTCCAGGCCGCGCTCCCGGAGAGGGGGCAGGTAGATCGGGATTACGTTGATGCGGTAGAAGAGGTCCTCCCGGAAACGCTTTTCCGCAACGGCCAGTTCCAGATCCTGATTCGTGGCGGCGATGATCCGGACGTCCGCGTTGAATGTCCGGACGCCGCCGATGCGCTCGTACTGCTTCTCCTGGATGACCCGAAGCACCTTGACCTGCAGCGCCTGGCTCATGTCTCCGATTTCATCCAGGAAGATCGTGCCCCCCTGGGCCAGCTCGAATCGCCCGATGCGCGTCCGGATGGCCCCCGTAAAGGCCCCCTTTTCGTGACCGAACAGCTCGCTCTCCAGGAGGTCCTCGGGAATGGCGCCGCAGTTGACGGGCACCAGGGGCGCTTCCTTCCGGTCGCTGTTGAAATGGATCGCCCGGGCGGCCAGTTCCTTCCCCGTCCCGCTTTCTCCATGAATCAGGATGGTGCTGTCGGTGGCGGACACCTTCTGGATCTTTTCAAAGACCTTCTTCATGGTCTCGCTGTAACCGATCAGCTTGCCCAGGTCGAATTTCTCCTTCAGGTGATCCCGGAGCACCACATTCTCTTCCTTTAGTTTATGGAAGGACAGAGCCCGGTTAACGGAAATCTTGAGGCGATCTTCCCGGATGGGCTTCGTGATGTAATCGAAAGCGCCCATTTTCATGGCGTCCACCGCCGTGTTCACCGTCCCGTAACCCGTGATCAGGATGACCAGTGCATCCGGATTGATTTCCTTGACAAAGGACAGAAGCTCCAGGCCGTCGACACGGGGCATCCGAAGGTCCGTCAGGATCAGGTCGAAGCGGTCCGTGACATAGGCATCCATGGCCTCCTTGCCGTCGGGATAGGCGACGGCTTCGTAACCGCTTTCTTCCAGAAGCTCTTTCAGATTCTGGCGGCTCACATCATCGTCTTCGGCAATCAGGATCCGGGAGCGTTTCGCCATGGGGGTTTTTCCTCCGACTCCAAGGGTTTGACGGATTGTCAATTTCATGACAGGAATTGTCAAGTATTTTGTGATACCGGAATCATTATCTTTTCACCCCTCCCGCTTGTTGGTTTCAATCCATCGTTTCTGATCCGTCCGTAAAAACCATCGTGCAGGCGGTCCGGTCCCGCGACGCGGCATTGCCGAACCGCGAGATGCCGCCGCAGTCTGCCTGCGGCGACAAGGGAAAAAAAGAGCCGGGTTTCGCCCCGCAGCGACCGCACATGAAATGGCCTCAAAATTGCTTCGGACAGCCCGAACACATAATTCCCTAACCGCACCTGCAAAGGTCGAAACGCTTCAAGGAGGAGAAAAAAGATGAAGAAAAGATCCCTGAATTTCAAGCTGATGACCGGCGGCATCTTGGTCGTGCTGATCCCGCTGCTCGTGGTCGGTGTCTTCAGCGCCTGGAAGTCTTCCGAGGCCTTGTCCGACATCGCCGAGAACCAGGCCGAGATCGTCGCGAAGAACGTGAGCGGTCTCATTGGCATGGCGCTCACGGAGGAGATGAAGCTCATTGCCGGCCTGGCCGCCGATCCGGCCATCGCGGAGGCGGCAGCCGGCAAGACCGACGGGGCGACCCAGCGCCTGACGACCATGATGAAGAAGATCGGCAATGACTACGAAGGTCTTTTTGTCAGCGATACCTCCGGCGTGGGCCGCGCGGACGGCATCGGGGGCGGCTACGTGGGCCTCAACGTCAGCGACCGGGACTACTTCGCCAACGCCAAGGCCGGGAAAGTGAACGTCGGATCCGTCATCAAGTCCAAGAAGTCGGGCACCCCCGTCGCGGTCGTCGCCGCCCCCATTCTGGGAGGCAACGGCGAGTTCCGGGGAATGGTCGCGGCCGTTCTGAAGATCGACTTCCTCATCGAGAAGATCGTGGCCGTCAAGGTCGGCAAGACCGGCTATCCCTTCGTGGTCGACAAGCAGGGGCTCGTCATCGCCCACCCGAAGAAGGAATTCATCCTGGAGATGGACCTGAGCAAGCAGGCGGGGATGGAAAGCATCATGAAGAGAATGCTGGCGCATGAAAACGGCTCGGAACGGTATGTGTTCCAGGGCATCCCCAAGATCGCCGGCTTCGCCCCCGTTGAAATGACAGGCTGGGCCGTCGGCTTCACCCAGGACCAGCAGGAGTTTCTCGCGCCGGCCCATCTGATCCGGAACTTCATCCTGATCATCGCCGTGGGGTTCCTGGCCCTGACCGTGGTGGGCGTCCTCTTCTTCGCCCGCAGCATCAGCCGGCCCATCATGCGCTCCGCCGACCAGCTCGGCGAGGCGGCACAGCAGGTCTCCGCCGCGGCGGGTGAGGTCTCCGCCTCCAGCCAGTCCCTGGCGGAAGGCGCCTCCGAGCAGGCGGCGGCCCTCGAGGAAACCTCATCCTCCCTGGAAGAGATGTCCTCCATGACCAAGCAGAACGCCGGCAATGCCTCCCAGGCGGACGCCCTCATGAAGCAGGCCAACACCGTCGTGCAGAAGGCCAACGATTCCATGGGACACCTCACCAGCTCCATGCGGGAGATCACCGCCGCGAGCGAGGAGACCTCCAAGATCATCAAGACGATCGACGAGATCGCCTTCCAGACCAACCTCCTGGCCCTGAACGCGGCCGTGGAGGCGGCACGGGCCGGGGAAGCCGGGGCGGGATTCGCCGTCGTGGCGGAGGAGGTCCGGAACCTGGCCATGCGGGCCGCGGAGGCCGCGAAGAACACCTCGGGGCTGATCGAGGGCACCGTCAAGAAGATCCGGGAAGGGTCCGAGCTGGTCGGGAAGACGAGCGAGGCCTTCAACGAGGTCGCCGTCAGTTCCGCCAAGGTCGGGGAGCTGGTCGGGGAGATCTCCGCCGCCTCCAGCGAGCAGGCCCAGGGCATCGACCAGATCAACAAGGCCGTCGCGGAGATGGACAAGGTCACCCAGCAGACGGCGGCGAACGCCGAGGAGTCCGCCTCCGCCTCCGAAGAGATGAACGCCCAGGCGGAGCAGATGAAGCAGGTGTCCATGGAGCTCCAGAGCGTCATCGGCGGCGGTTCCAACGGAGGAGCCGAGATCCGCCTGTCGGAGGGTCCCGCGCGAAAGCTCCGCCTCCCGACTCTGAAGCGTCCCCCGGCAGCCGGCAAGGCCCCGGCAACGGGCATGAAACCCAAAGACATCATTCCCCTGGAAGAAGGCGAGTTCAAGGATTTCTGAGAAGAAACCTCCCCGTTACCTTCTGTTGAAGCAAAGGGAAAAAGCCTCCGGCCTCGCCGGGGGCTTTTTTTTTGCACGAAGCAACCGGGCTGACCGGATTTTCACCCCTGATGCCGCTTGCAACGGCCTGAACCTGTTCATACGGTTCCCATCAATCGGTGCACGTGCCCGACAAAATATTCACTTGACAAAAGTTTCCCAATTTGAGAGGAAGTTTCCTGACAGGAAAAAACGCCACAACAAATATATGACGATATTACAATAACATACATCGCAACGCCTTACCAAGGAAGCTAATTTAGTAGCATATAATGAAACAAAATCCAGCCATTATCGAATCGGAAATCGGAAATCGGATCCGGTCCATCCGGAAGGAAAGAGGAATCACCCTTGAGCAGCTTGCTCAGCAGGTGGGATTCACGAAGGGGTATCTGTCAAAGGTTGAAAAATCATCGAAATCTCCGCCGGTTTCCACCCTGGGCATGATCGCCCGGAGCCTCGGCGTGACCATCTCCGCCCTTCTGGGAGAGGAGAACAACACCACTCCAATCTCCATTGTCCGCAGGGACGAAAGACCCATCATCGCCCGGGGAGGAACCGCATTCGGATACTCCTATGAAGCCGTGGCGCACAAATTTCCGAACAAGATCATGGAGCCGTTCGTGCTCACGCTTCCGGTCAATCCAAAAAAGAAAACGATGTATCGCCACGAAGGGCATGAGATTCTTTTTGTCCTGGAGGGAACGATGAAGTTCTTCCATGGAGGAGAGGTGTTCATCGTCGAGGAGGGAGACTGCATCTATTTCGAATCCAGTTATCCGCATTTCGGCGAGTCTGTGGGACAAAAAGAGGTCAAGTGTTTCATGGTCGTCTGCAACCAATCCGACAAAGAAAGGACCCCCCAGCCATGAAATGCCAGGATATCGATCACATCGGCATCCTGGGAGCCGGTCTCATGGGCCACGGTATTGCCCAAGTATTCGCTTCCTCCGGCTTCCGGGTCAATCTCTTCGACGCCGACACCGCCTCCCTCAGGACGGCGAAAGACAGAATCGCCAACAATTTCAAACCGTTCATCGGCCTCAACCTCGCCGGGCCGGAGGATGTGGAAACGTGCCTGGAGCGGGTCATACTGTCCGGTTCCATGAAGGAGCTGTGCGACGGCCCCCAGGTGATCATCGAGGCCATTTCGGAAGATGCGGGCGTCAAGAAAAAGGCCTACGCGGAAATGGAAGCGCTCACGTCCCCCGACACGATCCTGTCCAGCAACACGTCTGCCCTCAGCATCACCGAGATCGGCGCTGATCTCCGGCACCGGGAGCGATTTCTGGGCTCCCACTTCTGGAATCCCCCCCATATCATCCCCTGCGTCGAGGTCATCATGGGGGCCTTCACCGCCACGGACGTTTTCGAAACGTTCTACGCCCTGATGGAAAAGGTGAACAAGGTGCCCGTCCGGGTCCTCCAGGACGTCCCCGGCTTCCTGGGAAACAGGCTCCAGCATGCCATGTGGCGGGAGGCCATCTACCTGAGGGAGAAGAACATCGCCTCCGCCGAGGACATCGACAAGGTTGTAAAATACGGGTTCGGAGTCCGCATGTCCTTTATCGGCCCCCTGGAAACGGCCGATCTGGCCGGGCTCGGCCTGACGCACGACATACAGAAGTATCTCTTCCCCGATCTGAATGCATCCCCGGCCCCTTCACCGGCCCTTGGAAAACTGGTAGCCGAAGGGGCGACCGGTGTCAGGACGGGCAGGGGGTTCTACGACTGGACACCCGAAAAGGTGAGGGACATCATCGCTCGCCGCGATATCGTTCTGCTCCGCATCCTGCATGAAATTGTCGAAGAGGCAAAACGCGGTTGAAACCGGTTTCCTGAAACCCGACCGCAACCGAAAGGGTAACCGACATGTCTGACTTTGCCGTCTTTTTCCTGCACGGTCTCGCTTACGCCGGACTTCTCTTCCTGGTCTCGGCGGGCCTGACCCTTGTCTTCGGGATGATGAACGTCCTGAACTTCGCCCACGCCGCCATGTACATGCTGGGCGCGTACTTTTCCTACACCCTCCTGCAGGAAACCGGGCAGTTCTGGCTTTCCCTGGTGGTCTGCCCCCTGCTCCTTTTCGTCATCGGCGCCCTGATCGAGCGTTTCCTGCTTCGCCGGGTCCATGCTTTCGGGCATGTGCACGAACTGCTTCTGACCTTCGGCCTGGCTTACATCATTACGGAAGTCGTGAAGTGGACCTGGGGAAACTACCCCCTGGCCGTGAACATCGGCGGATTCCTGGGAGAAACCGTCGATCTGTTCGGCATCACCTATCCCGTTTACCGGATTTTCATCTTCATCTGCGCCATTTTCGTGGGCACCGTCATGGCGCTCATCCTTTACAAAACGCGTCTCGGGATCATCCTCCGGGCAGCCGTCAATGACAGCGAGATGGTAAACGCCCTGGGATTCAACGTGCCGCTCGTCTTCATGGGTGTCTTCGCTTTCGGCGCGGCTCTCTCAGGCTTCGCCGGCGTGATCGCGGGGCCCCTGCTCTCGACCTACCCGGGCATGGCTGCCGAGATCCTGATCGACGCGTTTGTCGTCATCGTCGTCGGCGGGTTCGGAAGCCTCGGAGGCGCCGTCGTCGCCTCGCTTCTCATCGGGGAGCTCCAGTCCTTCGGGGTTCTGCTGTTCCCGAAGCTCTCCATCGCCCTGGTCTATCTGCTCATGGCGGCCGTCCTGATCATCAAACCTTCCGGACTCTTCGGTGAGAAACAATGACGAAACAGAAAAACACAACCTACCTGTTCATTGCCGGCCTGTTCGTACTCGGAGCCCTGATGCCGATGGTGCTCAAGCAGTACCAGCTGAACATGCTCACGGAGATCATCATCTTCGCCCTCTACGCCGTCAGCTATAACCTGCTCCTGGGTTACGCGGGGCTGCTCTCCTTCGGGCACGCCATGTTCTTCGGCATGGGTGCCTTCACCGTGGCCGTCTCGCTGATCCACATCCCGGGGCTGTCCATGTGGGGCGTCCTTGCCCTGTGCCTGGCCATGACGACACTGGTCGGCTTCCTGACGGGGGGACTGCTGCTGCGGCACAAAGGTTCCTACTTCGCGCTGCTCACCCTGGCTTTCAATTCCCTCTTCTATGCCGTGGCCACGAAATGGCACAGCGTCACGGGAGGCGACGACGGCCTCAGCATCACGCGGCCCGATCTCGATTTCGGATTCGCCGCGATCGGCATGGGAGACCTCACAAACTTCTACTACTTCACCCTGGTCTTCATCGGGGCGGCCATCATCTTCTGCTGGTATTTCACCCAAACAGCCATGGGGCAGACCGTGCTGATGATGCGGGAGAACGAGGAGCGGATGAAGTTCCTCGGGTACAACACCAACATCAGCCGCCTCATCCTCTTCACCTTCACGGGGGCGGTGGCGGGGCTGGCCGGTGGATTCTTCACGCTGCACTTCCAGTTCTGCTCCCAGTCGGCCATCAGCATCGACATGACGACAACGGTGCTGCTCATGACCTTCGTGGGCGGGACCGGAACTTTCTGGGGACCCATGCTGGGGGCGCTCGTCTACGTAGTCCTGCAGAACTATCTGAGCGACATCACGGACCGCTGGCCGCTTTTCATGGGTCTGATCTTCGTCTTCCTGGTCCTCTTCATCCCCGGCGGTCTGACGCAGATCATCCAGTCCATCAGGAACATCCTCCCGGGGAAGCGGGGTCCGGGCACACCTCTGGCCGCGAAGGAAGGCTGATCATGGGCGAATACCTGCAAATCAACGACATCCATAAGGATTTTTCGGGACTCAAAGTCCTCACCGGAGTGAATTTCACGGTGGGGGAAAAGGAACGCCATGCCGTCATCGGCCCCAACGGGGCGGGCAAGACCACGCTGTTCAACATCATCAGCGGGAACTTCAAGGCCTCCTCGGGGGCGATCCTGTTCAAGGGACAGGACATCTCCGGCAAGTCCGCCCACGCCCTGAACCATGCCGGCCTGTCCCGGTCGTTCCAGATCACCAATGTCTTCCAGGAGCTGTCCGTCTTCGACAACATCCGCTCCGGCGTGCGCTCCCGCCACGGTCTGCGGTACCACTTTTTCCGCCGGCCCGACCACAACCGCGAGATCAACGAGCGCACGCTGGCCATTATCGAGGAGATCGGTCTCAAGGACGTAAGGGAGATGCCCGTCAGCGCCCTGTCCTATGGCCAGCAGCGGGCGCTGGAAATCGGCATCACGCTCTCCACGGAGCCCGAGCTGATCCTGCTGGACGAACCGACGGCGGGAATGACGCGGGAGGAGACGGGGCATGCCATCCGGATGATCGACCGGGTGACGGCGGGCCGCACCCTGATCATCATCGAGCACGACATGGACGTCGTTTTCTCGCTTGCCGACAGGATCTCCGTGCTCCACTACGGCACGATCCTTGTCACGGGAACACCCGACGAGGTCCGCAACGACCAGCGGGTAAAAGACGCCTACCTGGGGGACGGATAACCATGCTGGAAGTGAAGGACATCCATAGCTACTACGGGAAGAGCCACATTCTGCAGGGCGTTTCCATGGCCCTGAACGAGGGAGAAATGGTTTGCCTCCTCGGGCGCAACGGGGTGGGGAAATCGACGACGCTGAAAAGCATCATGGGCCTCGTGAAGCCCAGAGAGGGCAGCGTCCGCTTCGAGGGCCGGGAGCTGATCGGCCTGCAGCCGTTCGAGATCGCCCGGCTCGGAGTGGGCTACGTGCCCGAGGACAGGCGGATCTTCCGCAGCCTCACCGTGCATGAAAACCTCCTCATGGGCGTCAAGACCACCAGGAGCACAGCCGGGGAAAACGGATGGAGCATCGAAACGATCTACGAGAAGTTTCCGAAGCTGAAGGAGCGGCGCGACAACAAGGGCGGGCATCTCTCCGGCGGCGAGCAGCAGATGCTCACCGTGGCGCGCACCCTCATGGGCAATCCCCGGCTCATTCTGGTTGACGAGCCCACGGAGGGCCTCGCCCCCCTGATCGTGACGGAGGTGCTGGAGATGCTGGCCACCGTCCGCAAATCGGGCGTGACGGTCCTGATGGTGGAGCAGAACTTCAAGGCATCCATCAAGGTGGCCGACCGCTTCTACATCATGGGCAAGGGGCAAATGGTCTTCGAGGGCGGCACGGATGCCCTGCTGGCGGCAGAGGACGTCCGGCAGAACTACCTGGAGGTGTAAGGCGCGGGGAACCGCAAATCGGTTGCAGGAATCCGGAAAGGAAGGGCGGCGCCGGGACGGAAATGCCGGCGGCCGGAAAGGCTTATTGCAGGATGAACAGAGAGCGGCCCTTGGGTCAAAAGACAAAGGAGGCAGTCATGAAAAAGAAGTTGGGACTCGCGGTAGTCATGTCCGTCCTTGTCATGCTGGCGGCATTTCCCGCGGCGGCGGCGGACACCATCAAAATTGCGGCGACGGAGCCGCTTTCCGGAACCTTCAAGGACATCGGCGAGCGTTACCTGGACGGCGTGGTCTATGCCGCCAAGGTCATCAATGAGAGCGGCGGCCTGCTGGGCAAGAAGGTGGAGGTCATCCCGGTCGACTCCGAGCTGAAGCCGGACGTGGCGACCCGCAAGGCGCAGAACCTGATCCTGAAGGACGGCGTGAAGTTCTTCACCGGCGGTACGGGAAGCTCCGTGGGCGCGGCCATGGAACAGCTCGCGGAAAGACAGAACGTCATCATGATCAGCTACGGGATGGCGGCGGCCAGCATGACAGGAGCAAAGTGCAGCAAGAACTTCTTCCGGACGTGCGCCAACACGGACCAGCACTCCTTCGCACTGGCCGCACTCGTTGCGAAGAAAGGCTACAAGCGGGTGGCCATCATTGCCCAGGACTATTCCTTCGGCAAGGAAGCGTTGTCGGCCTTCAAAAAGAAGCTGGCCCAGCTGAACCCCGCCGCGAAAATCGTGGCCGAGCTCTACCACCCCGCCGGGACGAAGGACTTTGCACCGTATGTGAGCCAGCTGATCGCGGCCAAACCCGACGTCATCTTCACGCCCAACTGGGGCAACGACCTGACTCTCCTCCTGAAGCAGGGACGCCCCATGGGGATGAAGCAGAAGGTGCTTTCCTACTACATCAATGACGAGTTCACGATCCAGGCCATGGGCGACGACCGGATCATGCTCGGCAACATGGGAGCCGAGGTGTACACCCTCTCCATCCCCACCAAGAAGAACAAGGAGTTCGTCGCCAAATTCAGAAAGGATAAGGGATACTATCCGACCTGGCTGCGCGGCAAGGCGTTCATTTCAACGATGTTCTGGGCCGAGGCGGTGAAGAAGGCGGGGACGACGGACGTGGCGGCCGTCATCAAGGCCTGGGAAGGCCTCTCCTATGAAGGCCCCGCCGGCGTCTGGACCATGAGGGCCTGCGACCACCAGGTTCAGTTGCCCCTGTGGTACACGGAAATCGTCAAGAAAACCCCCTTCTTCAAGCACGCCTTCGAGGCTCCCGCGGGCATGGTCGCCGCCAAGGATGTGGAAGTGCCGTGCGCGGAAACGGGATGCCGGATGAAGTAGTATTCCGCAACCTATCGGCATCATGAAGCATATCGGGACGTCCTGGAGGGATTTCGGCACGATCGGGACGTCCCGATCCTTTTTGGAGGCGGTTCCATGGCAGTCATGATTACGGGCGGCACCGGATTTATCGGCTCCCGCCTTGCAGAGATGCTCATCGAGGCGGGCGAGAGGCCGGTCCTCTTCGACATCGCGCCCGTCCGGGGCCCCCTGCGCGAACGGGATGGGTCCTATGTCTTTGAACGCGGTACCCTGTCCCATCTCTCCGTCCTGATGGACGCCATCGAGCGGAACGGGATCGACCGGATCTTCCATCTCGGGGGCATGCTGTCCCTCCCCGCGGAGGACAATCCCCCGGCGGCGTTCGACGCCAACGTCATCGGAACCTGGAATGTCCTGGAGGCGGCCAGGATCCGGAAGATCCCGCAGGTGATCTACGGCAGCACAATCGCCACCTACAGCCGGGACATCCCCGGCGACACGATCGACGACCGCACCATCCAGCGCCCGTCCAGCCTCTACGGAATCACGAAGACCTTCGGCGAAAACCTGGGCCTGTATTATCACCGACGCTACGGCCTGGATTTCCGGGGTGTCCGGTTGCCTTCCATCGTGGGGCCCGGCGCCAAAACGGCCCACATGTCCATCTACAACGCCTGGGCCATCGAGTATCCCATCCGGGGCATCCCCTACACGCTCACCTGCGCCCCGGAAACCCGGTGTCCCGTCCTGTATTACAAGGACGCGGCAGCGGCCCTTTTGTCCCTTTCCGGGGCGGATGTTGAGAAGATCACAACCAGGATTTACAACATCGCAGGTATTTCGCCGCCCTTCTCGGCGGCGGAACTCGTGGCTCTGGTCGAAAGAAGAATACCCGGCGCCCGCCTCTCTTTCGTTCCGGACCCCGTCGTCGTGGAGCTGCTCCGGGAGATCGGGGCGCTGGCAATCCGCGAAGATGCCGCCTCCGGGGAGTGGGGCTGGCGCCTCTCCTATCCGCTGGAGGCAATGGTGGAGGATTTCATCGGGGAATTTGAACAACACAGGTCGTATTACGAGTAACATTTGTCAGGAGAGAACAATCCATGAGCAAGAGAATCTTTACCGCCGCATTGACGGGCTCCATCCACACACCGAGCATGTCACCCTACCTTCCGGTGACGCCGGAGGAGCTGATCGAGGAGAGTGTCCGCGTTTTCGAGGCGGGAGCGGCAGTCGCACACATCCATGTCCGCGACCCCAAAACCGGAATGCCCTGCGCGGACCAGGACATATACCGGCAGGTCGCAACGGAAGTCAAAAAACGCTGCAACATCGTCATGTGCTTCAGCACCGGCGGCAAACTCGGCGAGCCGGTGGAAAACAGGGTCCGTGTCGCTTCCAGCCTCCAGCCTGAAATGACTTCGCTGAACGCCGGTTCGCTGAATTTCGCCCTCTTCCACATCAAGGACAACGTCCAGGAATGGAAGCACGACTGGGAGGAATCCTACCTGGAGAACACGGAGGATTTCATCTTCCCGAACACCTTCCGGACCATGCGCCAGTACCTGGAGATCATCCACGCCAGCGGGGCCAAGCCGGAATTCGAAATCTACGACGTGGCGATGATCAACAACCTGGCCTTTCTCCTGGAAAAGGGCATTGCCAGGAGGCCCATTTACCTCCAGTTCGTCATGGGCATCCTCGGCGGGATCCCGGCCACCGTGGAAAACCTGGTGTTCCTGGTCGAGACGGCCCGCCGGCAGATCGGTGAGTTCGAATTCTCCGTCTGCGCTGCCGGTCGTTTCCAGATCCCGATGTGCAACGCCTCCCTCCTCCTGGGAGGCCATGCCCGGGTCGGCCTGGAAGACAACCTGTACCTCGACCGCGGCGTGCTCGCCAAGAGCAGCGCCGAGCAGGTTGCCAAGATCATCCGGATTGCCGGGGAACTGGGAATCGAACCGGCAACGCCGGATGAAGCGAGGGAAATCCTCAAATTGAAGGGGCTGAACCAGGTCCGGTTCTGAAAAACGGATTCGACCTGCTTTCGTCGACCACCCGAGCGGCGGAGCATTTCATCACGACCGCAAAGGCGAAGGGGTTCCGGATGCAACCCCGGAACCCCTTCGATTCTTTTCAGACAGCGGCATCCGCCGGATCCGTCATCATGGAAGAGAGGCGGCCTCCACTGTCACTCCTGCGGGATCTGGAGGCTGAAGCAGCTCCCCACACCCGAAGGCCCGGTGTCGACCCAGATTGAGCCGCCGTGCGCCTCCACGGCCATGCGGCAGAATGTCAGCCCCAGGCCAGTTCCGCTGCGCTTCTCGTGCTCCGCACCTCTCACCCGTGAAAACTTCTCGAAAATGCGTTCCCGCTCCTCGAACGGAACCCCCGGACCGGCGTCGATGACATCGATGCGGACGGCCCGGTTGTCCAGGGAATGCGCCGTGATCTCGATCCGGCTTGAGGGGGGTGCAAACTTGAGGGCATTGTCAAGAAGATTGGACACCACGCGCCCGAGCACATCGCGGTCGGCTTTTACCATCAGGCCCGGCAGCGTGTGAGTAACGATCTCGACAGCCCCTTTCGCCATTGGTTTCTGCATTTCGACCACGTCCCCGAGCAGGGTCGAGAGGTCCACGTCGCTGATGTTCAAGACAAGTTTCCCGGCCTCCAGCCGGGCAATATCCAGCAGTGTGGAGATCAGCCGCTCCATGCGCTGGGTGGCGCCCTTTGCGTATCCCGTGATGCGAATGAAGGCTTCGGGGTCTTTGAGCTGGTCCTTCATGCGCTCCAGCAGGTTCAGGGCAATCATGACGGTATTCAGCGGATTGCGCAAATCATGAACCACCATGGCCTCAAGCTCGTCGCGGAGGCGCAGCAGCTCCTTCAACTGCTCTTTCTCATCCCCCAGGCGGTCGAGGCGCTTCTGCATTTGCTGATAGGCATTTCCAAACTGAATCCGTGCCCTGTCTGCAGAAATGAGATGCTCGCGATTGGTCAGCGTCATCGTCTCCACCAACGGCAGGGTGCCTGCCAGCATAGCCCGGAAATGGCTCGTCGAAATGCACAGCAGCACCACCCGGGAGGCGGCGATCAGCGTGGCGGTTCGGGGATGCCGGGTGATGGCCCCCAGTTCCCCCACCATTTCTCCGGCCTCGACGCGGTTGAGCAGCATGGCATTCGCAGGATCCTCCGCCGCGTGCACCGTCAGGCTGCCGCTCATGACATAGTACACCGCATCGCTTGCATCGCCCTGGCGAAACAGCACGTCTCCCGTTTCCAGGATCATCTCCGTGCCATGCTCATGAAACAAACGCCTGACTTCCGATGCGATCATCACAGCCTGCACCCATCATCCTGAAAAGATGTACCGGACGGACATGCCGGCAAACCGGATCAGTCATACACGACGTGAATCCGGATGGCCGAGACATCACGCAGTTCGCCGTGCGGCACATTCGCAAACCTGGACACATAACTCGCACTTTTCACCAGCGGATAATACTCGAAGGTCGGGGTGCTGAGTTTCACCCGGGACCGCGTCGGAGGCCGGTAGACTCTCCCGCGCCTGTACCCGTACACGGTTTTTTCCTCGGACATGGACGAGACGGCAATCACCTCTTTCAGGGTCCGTTTCCCCAACCTCGTGATAATCCTGAACCTGCGGACTTCCTCGCCGAAGTATGTCAGCAGCCGGTCGCATTTCCGGTTGTCGCCGTCGGCGCATTTGAAAAAGAGTCCGCCGTTGGAAAAGGCCAGGATCTTGAAACCGAGGGCCATGAATTCCCTGCTGCAGGGCACGGCAATCAGGGAGTTCTCCAGGCTGTAGCGGCCGGGGAGCTGGATGGAATAGTGAATCGAGATATTCGAGGTTCCGTCGCCGTTGTCCTCCACCTCCGGATCGCGGCTTTCGATCTGATAGGCGGCGGCCACTTCTTTCAGGAAGCGCTTGACCAGTTGCCGGTCGTCCTGCTTTTTCTGCCTTTCCAGGAGGGAGACCTTGACCAGTTGCTCGCCGCTGACCAGCATGGTAAGGCCCTCATCGTTTTCCAGGATCTTGTCCAGGGCCGCCTCGCGTTTCAGCCTGAGCTGCCGGTATTGCTTTCCGCTCGTCACGCCCTTCAACTGCGCATTCAACTGCTCGATATCCTTCCGGAGCATCTCGTTTTCCGTAGAAAGCTTCCTTGCTTTTTCTTCCACGTCCTTGCGGTCCCGGAGGGCCAGGAGCTGCTTCACCAGGACGGCCGGATCGACTGTTGCCGAGACGTGCACCCGGATCTGCGTCGCCTTGTTGTCCAGGAGCTTCCTTTCCTCCTGGATCTCATGAACTTTCACGATGCCCGCAGTGTACTGCCGGATTTCGTCCCGGGTGACGGCGTTGTCCTTCACCTCCGTCGTGCTCTCCACATACGTCCCAACCCTCTCCAGGGCGAGCCTCTTGGCATCCTGAAGGGCCAGTCTCTTCGCCTCAATCACGGTGTCGTTGTCACCCATGATGTACTCACCGGTTGCCTCGATGGTCGTTACCCCGGCATGGGCCAGGACGGGTGAGATCATGATCAGGGCCAGCATCAACAGCGTCTTCATGAATTTATCGTTCATTGCAATCCCGATCCGTTCCTCCTTTTCTTATATTTCCCCATCAAGTTTTCTCGCAATTTCCGGTCCAACGCCATTTCTGAGATGGCGGCTCCGACCGGTTTCAGCCCTGCTTCACCTCCACGGCCGGCTGTTCGGGCACGACCAGGCGGATGGCCTCCACGGGACAATCAGCCTCGCAGAAGCCACAGGAAATGCAGGACTTCGGATCCGCCAGAAAGGCAATCTCGTGCTTTCCCTCCCCGTCTGTCCGCCCTGACAGGCAGGACGCCGGACAGCCCTCGATGCAGATCCGGCAGGAGACGCACGTTTTCCCGTCGATGACCGGCTTCGGCCACAGGGACAGCTTCGAAATCCTCCGGCAGGCAATGCCGAAGGCGTCCTGCACGGCTTCCTGGGGACAGATACGCCCGCAGGCGCCGCACTCGATGCACAGGAACGGGTTGATGACGTGCAGAGCCTTTCTCTCCCCCGCGATGGCCCCCGTGGGGCAGAGGCGGACGCAGGCGGTGCAGCCGTTGCATTCTGAAGTGATCCGGTATGCCATGATCTTCCTTCCTGATCCGGTTTACGGAGCCTTGATCCCGAGGTGCTCCAGCGCCTCCGGGGCGGGCATTCCCGTCTCGGGATCCCAGTTGAACTGGGTCCAGTAGTCGCTCCGCATTTTCTCAAAATCCATGGTCCGGCCCCTGTTCGCTCCCGCGGGCAGGGGCGGTTTGCCCAGCATCCGGTCGGACACCCGGATGGAGCGGGGTTCCACGCCGTGCTTGATGTTGAAGGCCTGCTTGAGAGTCTGGATGCGCACCCCGATGTCCAGGTACTGTTCGGGCGTCTTCCGCCACCCTGTCGCGGCGTTGATCCAGGCGAACACCGGCGTCCGGGTGATACCCATGAGCAGGCCGAACATGCAGAGCCCCGCCCCGTTGGCCACGTTGATGTACTTGCTGCACACAGCCGCCATGACCGCCTTCTCGCGGTCGGCCAGGTATTTCCTGTCCTTCGAATAGAGGGGTTTCGCCCGGGGGATTCCCTTGATCTCCTTCCAGAGCTGGTACATCTCGTAATACAGCTGGGCGCCGATGGTGTGGCGCCCCGGTGTCGCCTCCACGGCGTAATGGATGTTGAACCCCGGGTCGTTGCGGCCGTCGTGCATGGGCGCCTCCTGGCCTCCGATGTGCATTGCGAAGGCCTCCGATCCTTTCCCGATTCTTTTGGCCGCCGCTTTCGTCCCGTCGGCCAGCAGGTCGCCGATCCCTTCGCGGCGGATCATCTTCTCCACCAGGTCCAGGATCGCCGGGGCGTTTCCCCAGGTGAGCTCCAGTCCGCCGGTATCCTCCTTCGTGAGGATTCCCTTCTCGTAGCATTCCAGGGCGAAAGCCACGGTTCCCCCTGTAGAGATCGTATCCATGCCCGCCCGGTTGAGCATCTCGTTCATGTGGAAGATGCTGTCGGCATCCTCGTTCATGCAGAGCCCCCCGAGGGCCAGGACCGTTTCATACTCCGGCTTGTGGGTCTCCCCGCCCTTCCCGCCGGGGAGGGAGCATTTGCCCCCGCACCCCAGAGGGCACCCGTAGCAGTGGTATTTCACGTACTCCCGGTTCGTGATGGCATCCGGATTGATGGACAGGGACCGTTCCGGGCCGAAGTCCTTGTTCGTCCCCTTCCAGTTCTTGATCGGCGAGTCCCCCATCTCGATGGAGGTCTGGTTCATGCTGACCGTGCCCCACTTCCTAAGGAAGAACTTGTACAAGAGACCGTCCATGGCCATCTGTGTCGGCATGACGCGCATCATGGCCCCCACGTAGGGGGACATGGGGCCGGTAAAGAGCGGCGGCTGGAACTGCACCCAGCGGTTGCATTTCTGGCTCAGCCGCTTCATCTCCGCGCGGTCGTGCAGACCGATGCGCCGCTTGCCGTTCAGGACGACCGCCTTGAGGCGCTTGGATCCCATGACCGCCCCCAGGCCCGACCGGGCCGCCATGCGGCCGCCGTCGTTGGCGATCCCGGCGATGAGCGACAGCTTTTCGCCGGCCGGCCCGATGCACGCCACGCGGCTCCCCGGCCCGCCCTCTTTCAGGAGCGCCTCTTCCGTCTCGATCGTGTCCTTGCCCCAGAGGGCGGAGGCGTCCCGCAGCTCGGCGCGGGCGCCGTCGGCGAACAGATAGACGGGGTGCTCGCTCACCCCCTTGAAGAAGATCCCGTCGTAGCCGCAGCGTTTCATAGCCGGAGACAGGGTGCCGCCGCAATTGGCATCACCCCAGCCGCCGGTCAGCGGCGATTTGCCCGCGACCATCCAGCGGCCGCTGAAGAGGGCGCCCGTGCCGGTGAGGAGTCCGGAAAC
>CAYNEJ010000024.1:0-28891 GCA_964396205.1 uncultured Syntrophaceae bacterium | reverse complement strand
GCGCTCCCGGGTGTAGGCGAGGGCGCTCTCGAAGGCGGCCGTGGCGTGCCCCAGGGACTGCATGCCCACTTCCATCCGGGCCTCGTTCATCATCTGGAACATGACCCGCATTCCCTCGCGCTCCTTGCCGAGGAGCTCGCCGATGCACTTTCCGTCCTCGCCGAAATTCAGCGTGCAGGTGGCACTGCCCTTGATGCCCATCTTGTGTTCGATGTTTCCCGTTTTGACATCGTTGAACTCGCCCAGCGAACCGTCGTCGTTCACCTTGTACTTGGGCACGATGAAGATGGAAATGCCCGCCGTCCCCGGGGGATCTCCTTCGATGCGCGCCAGGACAGGGTGAATGATGTTGTCCGTCAGGTCGTGATCCCCGCAGGAGATGAAGCACTTCGTCCCGGTAATGAGGAACTTGCCGTCGGGCAGGCGCTTGGCGCTGGTCTTCAGGGCTCCGACATCGCTGCCCGCACCGGGCTCGGTCAGGCACATCGTGCCGCCCCACTTGCCTTCATACATCTTGTACATGTACTTGTTCTTCTGATCCTCCGTTCCGAACGTATCGATCAGGGCGGCGGCCCCGTTGGTCAGGCCGGGATACATCCAGAAGGCGAAATTGGCCGCCGAGATCATCTCGGCGCAGGCATTGCCCACCACATGGGGCAGCCCCTGTCCCCCAACCTCGGGGGAACGAATCATGGCGAGCCAGCCGCCCTCGTTGTATTTCTTGTAGGCCTCGTGAAAACACTTCGGTACATAGACCTTGCCGTCCTTGAACGTACAGCCTTCCTCATCCCCCTCCTTGTACGTGGGCTCGATAACGTTGGTACAAAGTTTCTCCGCTTCCTTGATGATCATCAGGATGTCATCCTTGGAGAAAGCGGAAAATTTCTCGTTGGCGAACAGTTTTTCAATCCCCAACTGTTCAAAGAGTACAAAATGCTGATCTCTCCCGTTTACCAGCTTGCTCATAACAACCTCCTTCCCAAATGTCCGTTACGTTTCCTGACAACAACCGACGCTTTTGCCTCTCTGTACATCCAGGGGATTCAGCGACGTTTCTACCGGTCCGTCCTGCCGCCTGCCGCCATCTGCATTGGGTCTTCCGCCACGGCTTCCGGGGCCGTCAGACCACGGATGACCTCCCGGATCCCTTCCTCGACCGTGGCGCGGATGCGCTCCTCTCGCCGGGCTTCAAACCCGGTGAAGAGGTGAAGGGAGATGATTCCGTTGAGAAGACCCCATATGACGTCACGGTTCAGGCGAAGGTTCATCGTAGGCGGGAATTCTCCCCGGTCTACACCGTACTGGAAAATTTTCTCGATGACGCTGATGGTTTTGTTGGTGGTCTTGACAACGTGGCGATTGAGCTCTTCCGGAAGATTCATGTGGTCCGTATGGAGCATGAATGTCATGAGAATCCGGAACAGCTCCTTGTCACCCAGGAAGAAATTGATGTAGATTCTGGCAAGCTCGACGAGAAGATCGGACGCTGTTTCCCCGGTGTGGAACAGATTGGCGATGCCTTTGTGAAACTTGTCGATGTCGCTCAGGAGGATCTGGGTATAGATCTCCTCCTTGCTGTTGAAGTACAGATAGATGGACCCCTTGCTGAGTTCGGCCTTCTGGGCGATGCTCTCCACCGTTACCGGCTTGAAACCTTTTTCAAAAAAGAGCTTTCTGGCCGCCCGGAGGATGGCCGCCCTCCGGTTTTCCTTCTCCCGCCTTCTCCTCTCTTCAAGTCCCACATTCGTTCCCCGGATATCAATGACCGTAAGTCATGAATATGAATGACGGTCATTAACTGACCATTGGTCAGTTCGTGAACGTGTACCCGATTCACCAGATGCTGTCAAGAAAAAATGTTCCCGATTGCATTTCCCCAAGGATTCCCTTATGAAAGGCGCAAGCAGTCGCCGGGGCGCCCACCTTGTCTCCCCTTCTGCCCCGGACAGGGAGAGTGATTTGAAAGCGGAAACGATACGGATCATTGATGTTTGGACGGGAAAGGGAATCTGTTTTTTCCTCACGGCGCTGCGGCGTTTGCAGGATGCGTTCACCTCCCGCCCCGTCTCTCCTGTACCCGTGCGGAAGATTCTCTTCATCAAGCTCATTGAGCAAGGGGCAACCGTATTGGCGTACAGTGCCATCCGCCGGGCCATCGAGCAGGTCGGCAGGGAAAACGTCTATTTCCTGGTGTTTGAGGAGAACCGGGAGATCCTGTTTATCCTGGACCTCCTGCCGAAAGAGAATGTGCTGCTCGTGCGGAACCGGGATTTCCTGACCTTCACCCGGGACATCCTGACCGCCCTGGTCCGGATCCGGAGGCTTCGGATCGATGCGGCGGTGGACCTCGAATTTTTTGCCCGCGCCTCGGCCATCATCTCCTTCCTCACCGGTGCGGAACGACGGGTGGGCCTGCATCGGTTCACCAGCGAGGCCCCCTACCGGGGTGACCTGATGACCCACCGGGTGCAGTACAACCCTTACCTGCATACGGCCAAAGCTTACCTGATCCTGGTGGACGCGCTGACAAGGCTTCCGGGGGAAGTTCCGTTATCGAAGGTTCCCGAAGAGGACTTTGCCGTGACGGCCCCCCGTTTCAGGCCGACTGCGGAGGAAACCGGGCAACTGAAGAAGCGCCTGTCGGACATATGGGAAGATACGGACGGCACTCCGCTTGTCCTCCTGAATCCCAACGCCAGTGATCTTCTTCCCCTGCGGAAGTGGTCCCTGGAAAAATTCGTCGCCCTCGGACGGAAAATCCTGGAGGAAAGGCCGGATGCGCGGCTGATCGTGACCGGTGCCCCCTCGGAGGCACCTGCGGCGAAAACGCTCTGCGACCAGATCGGTTCCCCCCGGGCCGTATCGCTGGCCGGAAAGACAACCCTCCGGGAACTCCTGGTCCTGTACACCCTCGCCGCCGTCCTGGTGACCAATGACAGCGGCCCCGGCCACTTCGCTTCCATGACGGACATCGACAATGTCGTCCTCTTCGGACCGGAAACCCCGCGTCTCTTCGGCGCCATCGGGGGACGCCCCCGCACGATCTACGGAGAGCTGGCCTGCAGCCCCTGCGTGAACGCCTTCAACCACCGGTTCTCTCCCTGCAACGACAACCGGTGCATGCAGGTCATCACCGTCGAGAAGGTTCTCCGGACGGTCCTCGCCTGCCTTGAGGAAAGGCGTAAAGCGTCCGAAACCGCTTCCTGAAGGAGATATCGCCTTCACTCCATCGCCGACGCCAGCTCCCGATGCTTCTCTTCTCCGGAGGAATCGTTATTCCCGGCAGGCACCTCTTTCGGAAAGGGCGGACGGTTTCACCGCCTCTCAATCCCCGGGGATAAAGAATTTGAGTTATTTCCGACGGACTGGGGGAGAAGCTCCTGGCGGCAAGCCCAGGGCCTGAGTCAGGTTACGCCGCGCCTCCCCGTAACCCGGCTGAAGCCGGAGCGCTTCCCGGAACAGGGGAACCGCCTCGGCCGGCCGGTCCTGTGAGGCCACGGCTGCGCCAAGGTTGTTCCAGTATTTCGCCGCAGCGGGTTTGAGGTTGACAGCTTTCCGGAATTGCTCCTCCGCATCCGCAAACCGGCCAGCCCCCATCAGCGCCACTCCCAGATCGTTGCGGGCACGGGAATCCTCCAGCAGTTCGAGGGAGATCCTCAGGTGACGGATCGCCTCGACGGAGAGGCCCCGTTCGTGAAGGGCCAGGCCAAGGGCGTGATGGGCCTTGTAATTTCGCTCCGTCACCTCCAGCGTGTGCCGGAAGAGCGTCTCCGTATTTTCCCAGTATGCCGCCTGACGCCAGGACACGAGGGCAAAGAGCGACAGGAAGAGGATCCCCGCCGCCAGGCCCGCCGCCCTCCGACCCGGAACGGAGCGTCCCATCAGGTCTGGAACGCCCCAGGCCAGCATGACGGCCAGGCCGATCAGGGGAATGTACATGAACCGGTCCGCCATGGCGATATTCCCGATCTGGACGATCCCGCTCACGGGCACCAGAGTGCCCAGATACCAGAGCCAGCCGACGCCCAGCCACGGGCGAGACTTCGCCAGGATGAATACGGCCATGCTGATCACCGCCAGGACAATCCCCGAGAGGAGAACCTCACCCCCCTGCCATTGGCCCGGATGCGGGTAGAAGGGGGCCAGGCCGGCCGGCCAGAACATGCGATAAAGATAGGACGTGTACGAAACCAGCGCATTCGCCACCCGGTCGGCAATGGGGTACAGTTCACCCGAACGGATGGCCCCCGCCTGGGATTCAGCCCAATAGGCCAGAACGGAAAACACCGCGGAGAGGACCAGCAGCGGCACCTTCTCCAGGATCAGCCACATCGGGGAGGCCTTGCTGAATTCCCTCCTGCCCACGATACCCGAGAGAGCGGTGTCGCGGCGAAGAGGCCAGACGTCCAGGAGAAGAAGGACAAAGGGCAGTGTCACGATCATGGGCTTGGCCATGAGCCCGAACAGATACAGGACCAAAACCAGGCCGTACCGCCAGATGCCGGGACGGACAGCATACCAGGCATAGGCCGCCAGGGCGGTCATCCAGAAAAAACCGCTCAGGACCTCCTTGCGCTCGGCCACCCAGGCAACGGACTCGACATGGAGCGGGTGAACGGCAAAGAGGCCCGCCACGAAGGCGCTCCGCCAGGGAGCGTCGGTCATGCGACACAGCGTCAGAAAAAGGATGACCGTGGACAGCCCGTGGAGCAGGACATTCGTCCAGTGGAATCCGCCCGCCCAGGAGCCGAAGAGCCGGGCATCCAGCATCAGGGAAAGCCAAGTCAAGGGGTGCCAGAACCCCTCATCGAGGGTCGAAAATGCCCACACAACGGATGACCCGGTCAATCCGGAGCGGACATGGGCGTTGGCGGTTACGTAAACGTTGTCGTCAAAATGGAGAAAGCTGAAACCGCCCGTCTGGCCGAAAACGATCAGGACCAGGATGAAAAGCGACAGAGCCAGGATGGTCTCGATGCGTCTCCCGATCCTACCTGCGCCATGAAACCCGCCATCACCCCGGAGACGCATCATCATGCTCCTCTTCCCGACCGGCCCCTCCGGAGGCGGCGGAATCCCACCAACAGGCCCCATCCGACCAGAAGGATCCATGCCGGAGCGGAAAACCAGACTCCCGCGACAAACGAGCGGGGCAGGTACCGGACCGCAAAGGCGTGCTCCCCCGGGGTCAGGGGAACCGCCATCAGGGTATGATCGGCAGGCATGAGTTTGTACGGGGCCTGCCGTTCCTGTCCGAGAGGCTCGATCCGCCACCCCGAACTGAAATTTTCCGCGATGAGCAGAATGGCTGGCTGGTCGGTCCTTGCCCTGACAATCCAGCGATCACTGCCGTCATCCTGGATGGAGCAGGTCCCCCCCGGCAAAGGAGAACTCTCCGGAATTCCGGGGGATTCCTCCAGGATCACGGTGTTCCCGGGGTTGAAGGCGGGATCCGTCAGGAGTGCAAACACCTCGTTTCTCGTCTCCGCCACCCTCCAGTCCGTCATCAGCCGGACCCTCGGAATGCCGGTTTCCATCTCCCGGACGGTCATCCCCTCCGCTGCCGGCATAATGATGTAGCGGACGCGCAGCAGATCCCAAAGCGGATGATAAGCGTGAAGGGGAAGGTAAGTGGATGTCTTGTCGGGATCCACCCGCTGGGTGACGGCCATGAACTCGGCATACCGCTTCAGGACCATCGGCCCGTACCCCCAGATGTCCCGGCTCTCCGTTGACATGGCCGAATTGGGCAGCACCCGGTTCAGCACCCGGTAATCCCCCGGCCTGGCGGCATAGAATTCCCTGAACTCGGGGATGCGTGTCTCCCGGTAGTGAAACACCGGGCGGCTGATCCAGGCAAAGACAAATCCCTCCAGCAGAATCAGGATGAGCAGGATATAAACCGCCCGGAAATTCTTGATGGCGATCCGGATGAGAAGAGCTGCAGCCAGCAGGACCATTGCCGCAATCAGGACATTCCAGGCGGCGAATCCGGCTGCCCGTGCCACGAACGCCGGGTTCCGATAAAACGGCGCCGGGAGATAGGACTCCCCGGTCCCGGCAACGCCCTGAACCAGGCGCAGCCAGAGCCCTCCTTCTCCGGCTCCGGCCGAAGATGCATGAAACAGCCAGAAGGAGGCCGCCAGGAGCCCGGCACCGGCCAGGATCACCAGGAGAATGCCCCGCCTGGGAAATGTTCGGCGACGGATCAGGCGGTCCAGACCAACCCCGGACAGGAGGGCAAGAAAGATGACGGCCTGGAAGGCAAATTTTGAGGTTCCACGAAAAGAGCCGAATCCGGGCAGCCATTCGTACAGAATTGGAAAGATAGGCGTGTGAACCCCGAGAGCCAGGCCACCCATGATCAGTACCATCAGCGGGGCATGCCGCCGCTTTTCCGTCTCACCGCATGCCGCCCCGTAAACCGCAAACACCAGCCCGGCGGTTCCGGTAAAAAGACACATTTCCCAGAGGTAGCAGCGGCCCCAATAGGGCACCGAGGTCATGTCGCCGAAGAGGAAAGGAATCGCCAGAGTCAGCAGATTTTCCGGAGGGAGGCTGAACATGGAGGCGAATTCGTAGGAGACCCCGGCTGAACGGACGCTCTCTGCGCCCGCCGAGAGACCGGGGAAAAGATTGAATGCGGTCAGGACAGCCGCTCCCGCCGGGATCCCGCAGAGGGCAATGAGGGCTTTCCATCTCCCGCCCGCCGGAGCAAAGCGGATGTGGAAAACAACGTAAACCGCGACCGCCAGGGACGTATAGTAGACATACTGGTACTGGCCGGTGAGGATCTGCATGGCCGCGACCAGAGCCCCTCCCGCCACAATACCCGGAGAGGGGCGGTCCAGGATCGCGTCCACGGCCAGGAAAAGAAGGGGGACCCACGCCATGGCAAAGAGATTGCCCATGTGTCCCGCAAAAATGTGCAGATAGAAGGACCCGGAGAACATGACCATGACGCCGCTCGCGAGCGAGGCCAGGGGATGCAGCCCCCGGCGGGACGCCCAGAGGTACATGGAAAAGCCGATCAGGAAGACATGCAGGGCGATCTGCCAGTTGATGGCCTTGGCCAGCGGGAGAACCAGGCCGAGGAGGTTTGAGGGGTAGAGCGGTGTGGACAGGTTCGGCGTCCCCGAAAAGACGTGGGGGTTCCACAGCGGCAGACGCCCTTGAGCCAGCTCCCGCAGCTGGTACTCCAGTCCCGACATCTCCCCGGCATAGAGGTCCAGATATTTTGCAGAAAGAAGGATATCCTCGCCTGTGAAGAGGACGTCGGCAAACAGAACACCGGTCAGGACAAGGAAGACGATGGATGCATGGCGCCAGGAAAAGTTTTCCCAAAGGCCGCCACGAAGATCTTGTGTTTCATTCATGCAAGAATCCGCTCCGGCACGGAGGGCAAACCGGTCAACGCCGGTGCTCCGCCGTCACCCTCTCCCAGTTCGACCGGGCATCCCGGTAATCCGGTCTGATTTTCAGCGCTTTTTGAAAAAGTTCGGCCGCTTCGCGGAAATGACCGCTTTCCGCGGCCAGAATCCCCTTGTTGTTATACACCTCTGCAAATCCCGGTTGAAGCGCCAAAGCTCGGTCGTACCAGAGGAGCGCCTCTTCCCGGTCCCCTTTTTCAGCCAGCACGGACCCCAGATTGAAGGCCGCCTCCGCGTAGTCCGGCCTGATTCTCAGTGCTTCCCGCAACGGACCGATCGCGTCGTCGCTTTTCCCGGCCCGGCTCAGGGCGGCACCCAGGTTGTTCTGCACCAGGGAGTTGTTCGGCTCCACCCGGGCGGCATGGCGGAAGATGGAGACGGCGTCCCGCCAGTGGGAAACCTGGTTCCGGCTGACCGCCGCAAAGGTCGCCAGCAGAAGCAGAGCGACCGCGGCGGATAAAAAGCGGGCACGGGAAGGGAACCGGGCCTTCAGGCAGTCCGCCCCTCCCCAGGCGACCATCAGGAACAATCCAATGGAGGGGAGATAGGCATAACGGTCTGCCATGGCATGGGAGCCGATCTGCACGATCCCGATGACAGGAAGCAGGGTGCCCAGGAACCAGAACCATCCCGTCATCAGGTAGGGGCGCTTCCGGAATGCGCCCAGGACCGCCAGGGTGATCGCCGCCAGAAGGACGGCGGATCCGATGACCACCCACAATGGCCAGCTTCCGGGATGGGCATAGTGAATGGACAGGTCTGACGGCCAGATCGTCTTGCCCAGGTAACGCACATAGGAGACAAGCACGTTTCCAAGGCGCTCCGGGAGGGAAAACGCCTCCAGGGGCTTCAGGGCGCCCGCCTTCGCCTCGGCAAAGAAAGTGACGGAAACGATGCCGGCGGACATCACCAACAGGGGGAGCTTCTCCAGGAGCAACGCTTTCCAGGTGGCGGGCCGAAAACGAAGCGCACCGTCCCGGGCAACGGTTTCCCTTCCGCCCCCGAAAACCAGGCGGTTTAGCGGCCAGATATCGAGAAGGAGGAGAACGAAGGGCAGGGTCACGACCATGGGCTTTGCCATCAGTCCCATGAAAAAGACCGCCGCCAGAACGGCATACCGAAGAAGGCCCGGCCGAAGGGCATACCAGCCGTAAATACCCACGGAGGAAACCCAGAAAAGCGCGCTCAGTACATCCCTGCGGGCCGCCACCCAGGCCACCGGCTCCACATGGAGGGGATGGAGGCCGAAGAGAGCCGCCGCGAAGGCGCTCGGCCAGCCCTGACCCGTGATACCGGATAAGACGACAAACAGGAGAATGGTCGTCAGGAGGTGCAGGAGAAGGTTCGTCCCATGATATCCGGCGGGGTTGAGATGGAAGAGCTGGGCGTCCGCCATGAGGGAGAGCCACGTCAGGGGATGCCAGAACCCCGCATCGGTCGCCGTGAAGGCCCATTGAATCCCCTCACCCGACAGCCCCCCCCGCACGTGAGGATTGTCCGTGACGTAGACATGATCATCGTAGTGAATGAAATCGCTCTGGAATACTCCCTGAAAGGAAAGAAGCACCAGCGCCGCCAGACCGAGGACAACCCATGTCTTCCAATGCGTGAACGGGACCGGAACACTCATTGCTCCCTCAGCCGGTTCCACTGTTCGAGTGCCCGGCCATGGCGGGGATCGACCTGGAGGGCCTCGCCGAACATCCGGATTGCCTCCTCCCGCTGCCCTGTCTGAAGAAGGGCCAACCCGAGCCCGCAGTAGGTGTCCGCCTTTTCATGACCCAGCCGAAGGGCCTCCCGGTATTCAGCGGCGGCCTCCCCGTAGGAACCACGCAGATAGAGGGTGCTGGCCAGGTTGTGGTGATAACCGCCCTCGGAAGGAGTGCGGCGAACCGCCTCGCGGAGATACTTCTCCGCCTCCGCGTACTCTCCTTTCTGAAACAGGGTCGACCCCAGGTTGCTGTAAACAAGGGAATACTCCGGATTGATCGCCAGGGCCGCCCGGAAATGGGGCAGCGCTTTTTCCATCTTTCCATCGTGATACCAGGCCAGGCCGAGATTGTTTTCGGCAATGTAGTTTCCCTGTGTAACCCGCAGGGCGTGTTCAAAGAGGGTGAAACTATTCTGCCAGTGCCTGAGCTGGAGCCAGGAGCCGACGGCCAGGGCGGCGAGCAGGACCAGACAGGCCGTGAGCAAGACCGGCCTGCGGACATTCCATGCCACCGCCGCGTCCGCGGCGCCCCAGGCGATCGCCATATATATACCAATCATCGGCAGATACGCATAACGGTCGGCAAGAGCATGGGGCCCCACCTGGATCAGTCCGATCATCGGCACCAGCGTTCCCAGATACCACAGCCACCCCACCGGGAGATAGGGGAAACGTCGGCCTTTGAGAGCGACAAAAGCACTGACCACAGCCAGAACGGTCAGGGAAAGAAGGAGCGGACCCGCGGAAATGGTCACCGGATGGGGATAGAAAAAGGCGAGGTCGGCGGGCCAGACCATCTTTCCCAGATAGACGGCGTAGGAGACCGCGGCATTGGCGATCCGGGCGGTCATGGGAACGGCATCCAGGGAGGACAGGGCTCCGATTTTCTGCTCCGTGAAAATGACGAGGACCGAGGCCGCCGCCGCGAGAACGAGGAGCGGCAGCTTTTCCATAAGTGCCCGGAAAAGGCTGACTTCCGGGAATCCGTTCTCCGCGTTGACCTGGGGATCGACCGGCCGGAAAAACCTCAGGCGCCGGAGGGGCCAGACGTCCAGGAGGAGCATCGCACACGGCAGGGTCACAACCATCGGCTTGGCCATCAGTCCGAAGAGGTAGAGAACCAGGACCGGGAGGTAAAGAGACGCGCAGGGGCGCTTTGTGTAGAAACCGTAAGCCAGCAGGGTTGCCATGGCAAAGAACATGGAGAGAACGTCCTTGCGCTGGGCGACCCAAGCCACCGGCTCCACGTTGAGGGGATGAAGGGCGAACAGTGCCGCCACAACGGCGCTCCGCCAGGGGGCATCCGTCACCCTCAACAGAAATAAAAATAAAAGCAGCGTACTTCCCAGGTGAAGGAGGGCGTTCGTCCTGTGATATCCCCCGGCCCAGAGCCCGTAGAGCTGGGCATCCGTCATCAGAGACAGCCAGGTCAGGGGGTGCCAGAAACCGGCTTCGTCGTTCCGGAAGGCCCACTGGACGCCCTTCCAGGACAACCCGCCCAGAACCTGCTGATTTTCAGCAACGTAGACCGTGTCATCATATCGGATGAGTTTGAAGGTCTGCACCTGGCTGTAGACGGCGACGACGGCCAGTGTCAGGACAAGGCAGAGGATGAGAGGAAGCGATTTCTGCGTGAATATCTGCATGACGGGGGAAATCCGGAGATGCGACAAAAAAAGGGGTAAGGCAGATGCCCTACCCCTTTTCCATGAACGTGGATGTTACATCAGGGTGAAATCGCGCCGTCAGCGGACACTGAGTAGGTCCTTCCGCCACTGGCATGAACGGACGTGAGGCTCAGGCCGGACTGGGTCCCGGTGGCAACCGTGGTGGTGACGAGGTTCGTGGACTTGAAGCCGTAGGACTGAAGGGCCGTGATGTCCGCGGTGGCGGCGGGCGAGTCTGAGAACAGCGCCTGGGCGGCCGTGTAGGCATTCTTCGCATCCGCCTTGGCCGACGCCTCGTAACCCCTGGTCCTGTAGGCGGTAAACTGCGGGATGGCGATGGCTGCCAGGATGCCGATGATCGCGATGACGATCATGAGCTCGATCAGGGTGAAACCTTTCTGATTCTTCTTGCGGAACGCTTTCAGCATATCACTTCTCCTTTTCTTGAATTTTTTGGTTCATGCTTGATGCCGAATGGAATGACTGCAAACTGACTCCCCCTACCACCTCCTTTTCATCTGTGCTGTCCGTTATTGTCAATTTTGAAGACCGCAAATGGCTATGCAATGGGTATACCAATAGAGCAAGCCGGCCGCATCTAGGCACAAAGCTCAAGAAATGCCGTGCACTCTCCCTGGCGGGCCTTTCCGGATCCTGTTTTGAATTTCCGGCTAAGGGGCAAATTACCCGCCTTTTTACCGGATCACCGGGGAAATTCACCGGCGCCGGTCACGGCACCATGGATCCGATCCCCCGACTGAGACGGCACCGCAACCGTCGCAAACGGATCTTGCTTAATGCACCGATGTTACAGATATCACCAAACTTTTCCTTTACAAGGAAATTCCATCTACGGTAATGATCGCGATCATCCCTCCGGAACCACACGTTCATGAAGCAACCGCGCTTCGGGATCACGGCGGGGATGCCGTCCCGGGAAGGACCGATCATGTATGAAGTGACCATCAGCCGTTCGTTTTCCGCCGCCCACACGCTGCGGGACATCGGGGGCAAGTGCGAATCCCTCCACGGACACAACTTCCGTGTGGACGTAACCGTGGCAGGGGAATCACTGGACGGCGAAGGCCTGCTCATCGACTTCCGGCTGCTCAAGCGATGGACGGACGAGACACTGGAGACGCTGGACCACAGGCATCTCAACGAAATTGATGATTTTTCAGGAATCAATCCCTCATCGGAGAACCTGGCGAAATGGATTCATGAGCACCTCGCAGGCAGAATCGATTCGGACCGGGTTTGCGTCTCCCGGGTCACGGTCTGGGAATCGGATGACGCCCGGGCCACATATCAGAGCGGGACGGACCGGCGGCATTCATGATCGACGTTCAGAGCCAGCATGATCACAGGAAGATCGACATCCGGAAGGTGGGGGTCAAGGGCATCAAGTATCCCGTCATCGTCCTCGACAGGGCCCTCGGCACCCAGCCGGTGAACGCCACCATCAGCATGTACGTCAACCTCCCGCACCGCTTCAAGGGGACCCACATGAGCCGCTTCGTGGAAATCCTCAACGAGTTCCGGGGGCAGATCAACATCAGGACGTTGCACGTCATCCTGGAGAAGGTGCGGGAGAAACTGCGGGCAGAATCAGCCCACATGGAAATATCCTTCCCTTATTTTGTCGAGAAAGAAGCTCCTGTGACCGGGGCGAAGAGCCTGATGGAGTACAACTGCACGTTTAGCGGACAGAACAGCGGCGGCCGCTCGGATTTCCTGGTCTCCGTCGTGGTGCCCGTGAACACCGTCTGCCCATGCTCCAAGGAGATCAGCAGCCGGGGCGCCCACAACCAGAGGAGCATGGTGACGGTCAAGGTGCGGTTTCGGAAATTCTTCTGGATCGAAGACCTGATCCGGATCGTGGAGGAATCGGGAAGTGGAGAGGTGTATTCCCTCCTGAAGAGGCCGGACGAGAAATTCGTGACCGAAAAGGCTTACGAAAACCCCATGTTCGTGGAGGACGTGGTCCGAAACGTGGCCATACAGCTCAACAGGATCGACAACTTCCCCTGGTACAGTGTGGAAGCGGAAAACTTCGAGAGCATTCACAACCACAGCGCCTATGCATACCTGGAAAAGGATGTCTGAGGCGCGACACCTCCAGGTGCTCACCGGAAGGCAACAATGGATACACCGGAACATTTCTTCAATCTGTATCGGCACGGCTTCCTCCGCACGGCGGTCTGCATCCCGGAGGTTCAGGTCGCCGATCCATCCTTCAATGCGGAGAAAACCATCGAGATGGCCCGCAAGGCCCACGAGGGACGAGCCGTCCTGGCTGTATTCCCGGAGCTCGGTCTGACGGCGTATTCCAACGAGGATCTCTTCCACCAGGACGCACTCCTCGCGAGCTCCAAGACAGCTCTCCAGAGGGTCCTGGATAAGACGAAGGCGCTTTGTCCGGTCATCATCATCGGAATGCCTCTGCGGGTGGACTGCCGTCTCTTCAATTGCGCCGTCGTGCTCCAGCGGGGCCGGATCCTGGGCATCGCCGTCAAGTCCTATCTTCCGAACTACCGTGAATTCTATGAGGCCAGGCAGTTCGCCCCGGCGGATACGGCCCTCTCCCGGACGGTGGATCTGTGCGGACAGAAAGAAATCCCCTTCGGCGCCGACCTCCTGTTCCAGGCCGTGAACGCGCCGGACGTTCAACTCTTCACAGAACTCTGCGAAGACGTATGGGTCCCCGTTCCCCCTTCGAGCTACGCGGCCATGGCCGGCGCCACGGTCATCTGCAACCTCTCCGCCTCGAACATCACCATCGGCAAGGCCGAGTACCGTCAGAGCTTGGCCGCCAACCAATCCGCCCGCTGCATCGCCGCCTACCTCTACGCCGCGGCGGGTCCCGGTGAATCGACGACGGACCTGGCGTGGGACGGCCATGCCATGATTCATGAAAACGGGAACCTGCTGGCTGAATCGGAGCGGTTCGCGAGGAATCCCCAGATCATCTTTGCCGACGTGGATATGGACCGCCTGGTCCAGGACCGGATGCGCATGACGACGTTCGGACAGAACGCCAGAGCGAACCGGGATCGCATTCAGCATTTCCGCATCGTTCCATTCCAGCTGGAGGCACCGGAAGGGAGAATCCTCCTGGATCGCACCTTTGCCCGCTATCCCTATATCCCCGCGGATCCTGGCAAGCGGGATCAAAGATGCTACGAGGCATACAACATTCAGGTCCAGGGATTGGCCAAGCGTCTGAAGGCCTCGAACATCCGGAACGTCGTCATCGGGATTTCCGGCGGACTGGACTCCACCCACGCCCTGATCGTCGCCGCCCGAACGATGGATCTGCTGGAACTGCCGCGCACGAACATCAAGGCCTACACGATGCCTGGATTCGCCACGACCGGAAGGACGTACCGGAGCGCCCTCAAGCTGATGGAATCACTTGGAGTCGAAGCCAACGAAATCGACATCCGTCCCAGCTGTCTCCAGATGCTGCGGGATATCGGTCATCCTTTTACGGAAGGAAAGAAAGTCTACGACGTGACTTTTGAGAATATCCAGGCAGGCGAACGGACATCCCACCTCTTCCGCCTGGCCAACATGCGGGAGGCCATGGTTGTGGGAACGGGGGACTTGAGTGAACTGGCCCTCGGATGGTGCACCTACGGGGTGGGCGATCACATGTCCCACTACAACGTGAACGCCAGCGTCCCCAAGACGCTGATCCAGTACCTGATCCGCTGGGTGGCCCAATCCGGGCAATTCTCCCCGGAAACCAGCAGCATCCTGCTGGACATCCTGAACACGGAGATCAGCCCGGAACTCGTTCCCGGCGAGGAAAACGGCGGCCCGGCACAGAAAACGGAAGAGTTTGTCGGTCCCTACGAGCTCCAGGACTTCAACAATTTCTACATCACCCGTTACGGCTATCTGCCATCCAAGGTGGCCTTCATGGCCTACTGCACGTGGCACGACAAAAACCGGGGGCTCTGGCCCGATGTGCCCCCGGAGAAGCAGCGGGATTATTCCATCGGGGAAATCAAGAAATGGCTGTCCGTCTACCTGCAGCGGTTCTTCAAGACGAGCCAGTATAAGCGATCCTGTATTCCCAACAGCCCCAAGGTCGGATCCGGCGGATCCCTGTCCCCTCGGGGCGATTACCGTGCGCCAAGCGACAGCGAAGCGACGGCATGGCTGGAAAACGTCCGGTGCATACCGGATATGGAATGACAACCCGGAGGAAATGCGTGCCCCATGGCTAAGGAACAATTCCGGGATTTCGACGCGACACAGCTCTACTGCCCCGTCTGCCGAAAGGCCGTACCCGTAAGAAAACGACTGCTCCTGGTCCTGTCGGAAGGCGAAAAATACGACTATACCTGCGTCGTCTGCGGGACCTCCGTGGGCGACAAGCTCGTCACAACGCAGACGCAGAGGGAAAGCGGGATTCTGCAACGCTGAGATGAACTGCCCGCCGGGGACGGGCCCCCTGTCAACAGATTGCCTGCAATTCAACCCCGCAGGCTGTTTCACAATGGGCTGGGTGTGGCTGCAAGGTGCCGGAAACCATGGCAAGTCGTCCTGCCTGGCGCATCAAGCGGCCAAGGGTGAAGACAACCCTGCAGACGACCCCTTCAACTGCCTGCACAAACAAAAGGGCCATAACAGCTCACGCCGTCATGGCCCTTTTTTAATTCTCTTCCTGCCTTGCTGGAGCCTATCTCTCCTTACCGGCCGATGACGTAACGGTAGGGATCGATGACATCCCGGAGGATGTGGAGCTCTTCCGCCGTCGGGGGCGGATTGTCGACGATCTTGGCAGCCTTCAGAAGCTCAAACCCGCAGTTGTCCTGCACATCCTTCTCGGAATAGCCGGGATTGACTGCAATGATGCGCATCCGTTTGGACTCGGGCTCGAAATCCATGACCGCCATGTTCGTAATGATCTTGTAGGGACCGGCTCCCAGGGGGAGACCCGACTTCGCGCGGGAATCGCCGCCTTCCAGCCACCCGGGGGTGGTGATGAAGGAGCACTTCTCGGCAAACCGCTTGGGGTCCTGCGGGGTCATGACCATCATCCGCCAGCAGAAGGAGGCGAAATCGTTGGCGCCGCCGCTCCCGGGGAAGCGGACCTTCGGCTTCTGGTGGTCCGGCCCGATGCGTGTGGAGTTGAGGTTTCCGTACATGTCGATCTGGGCGCCGCCCAGGAATGTGTAGTCCAGCATTCCACGGCAGGCCGCTTCCATGATCTCGCACATGCCGCTCGCCATGAGTGCCTTCCACGTAGTCCGGGAATCGCCCACAGAGATGGGCATCTCGGGAATCAGGGGAGCCGCTCCACCCGCCTCGAACAGAATGGTCAGGTTGGGGGATCCCGTCTTCTGGGACAGCATCGCCGCCGCACAGGGGGCACCCGTACCGACGCCGACCGAAGCACCGTCTTCCAGCTCCCGGGCGGCGGTGCAGATCATCAGTTCCATGGTATTGTAGTCAGCCATTTGCTCTGTCTCCTCCTTTCCCTAAGCCCTTGCGCCGATGAACATGAATTCTTTCTGGCGCAGCATCTGCATCTTCCGGATACCACCGTTCCGGTCGATGTAGTCGAAGTGATCCTTGCAACTGTAGATGTTCTTGTCGAGGAACTTCTTGAATTCCTCCGGATCCTGTTCGACCTTCATCCACTCCCGCAGATGCTCTTCGTCGGAGAAGTATTCACCGTACATGTTCCCGGGGTAGCTGCCGAACGGAACCTCACAGACCGCGTCGACACACCAGTAGGGAATCACCGTGTAACTCGGATCCCGGCGGATTTCATCGTTCGGGATCAGGCGCTCGCAGGTGATGATGAGCCGCTTGGCCGCCCTGGCCACGTCGAAGTCCGACACGGTGATGCCCCGGACGCGGCAGTTCCCGTAGATGTCGGCCTCATGAACATGAATGGCCGCGACGTCAGGATAAATGGCCGGCTGGGCAATGTACTTGGTCCCCGTATAGGGACAGGCGATGACCTTCCCGCCGCTGAACTTGAAGGTGTCCGTTCCCATGACGTTGCGGGCCGGATAGAAGGACACACCCGCCGCGGCCGCCTTGAACCGGACGGAAAGGGAATAGTTCGTCCATTCGCTCACGTCCACCTTGCCACTCTCCATGTACTTCCTGGCGTTGGGAGAGAGACCGCGGGCTTCGAGGCCTACGATATAGGCCACGTCCAGCTTGTTGAACACCTCACCGGCACACAGAATCTGGAAATCATGGGTGGATGTGTGTCCGGCAAACCCCATGTTTTTCCGTCCCTGCCGAAGGAGCTCATGCGCCACCGCTGCGGGGATCCTGTTCGCTCCAAAACCACCGAGAACAAGATAATCGCCGTCCTTGGTAAATTTCTCGACCGCGTCCTTCACGGTCATAACCTTGCTTTCCAGCTTACGGTTTTTGGTGCGGAAAAACGCCCGCGCCTTGTCCGCATCCGGATCCGTGAAGATCTTTCCGCTTCCTTGTGCAATCACGTCCACTGAAGCCTACCTCCCTTTCTTGATTTTATTTGCTCGTACCGGACAACTCGCCCATCTTGGAGAAACGCGGAAGCCCGGACGCTTTGCGGCAATCCGAACGTTGATGCACATACTACAAGACGGTTCTCGAAGCAAGGAAATATGATCAATGATTATTCAGGAATGTTGACCGGTTGCGAAGGGAATGCGAGTTTCGCCTATTCACTTTTTCGTTTTCTGGAGGGCCTGCTTCAGACGATCTCCGAGGACGCCGAAGGACCCTGCGGACGGTTGTCCTTCATCCCTGTAAACCAGTCCCGCCTCGGAACCGCCGGAATGTCCCTCCAGGTAATCTCCGAGGAGACCGCGGCTGTGAGCATCCTCATGGCAATAAATACAGAGATTCTCCCAATTGCTCCCGTCGGCCGGATTGTTGTGATGATTTCCATCCCGATGGTGAACCGTCAGCAAATGCCGGTTGGCCGCATCAAAAGACCGGCCGCATTTGGCACAAACCAAGCCATGGATGGCCAGGGATCGCTCACGGTATCCCTCGTCCCGAGCCCGTTCTGTATCCCGTTTCAACTCCCGGACGAGATCTTCAGGGGAACGGCCCGTCATCGCGCCGCTTTTTATCGCTACGTGACTTCTGGAGCGGCCCGTTCCCGGACCATAGGTAATTTTTGCCATGGGATAGCCAGGGATCCGCAATCAGGCGCGGGTCCTGCGTTTCTCATCGAGTAGAGAGGATTCCCGGTGGGTTCGGCCACCTTCCGGCGCACGGAGTACGCTCCAGAAGGCCTGCACACCTTTCGTCGTCGCCATGAGAGTCCCAAGCGAACGGACAAGCGGTTGTTTCAGGCGTCCGCGCAGAATCGATTCCACTTCCACCAGGATGCCCAGGATTCCCTGAAGTTTCTGAACAAATGTGGCAAGTGTTTCCACCTGCGCACTGACCAGCAAGGTTGACCGGTTGACATTCTCGGTTGTCTCTTCAAGATTCTTCAGAATCCCCGGCAGACTTCTGTTCAGGATCTCAAGGGACAGGGTGATATTCTTCGCCGCCCTCCAAATCTGAAGAAGGAAGGGGATCAGGAACAGGAGGAACAGGAGAAAAGCACAACTGATGATAACCAGACTGATTTCCAGCATGTTCATAACACTCCGAACTCCCGATTCGATCACACGGTCTTTCCTTTTTCCTCCTTGAAGGCCTCAACACCGGCATCAATGGCGCGTTTCAGCCGTCCGGTATTTTCCTGCAGGCTGGCTTTTCCCTGCGCCGCCAGTTCCGAGACTTTCCCTTCTACGTCGCCGGCCTTATCTTTGGCCGCCTCCTCGATGGATTTCAATCGGTTCACCGTGGCGTCATAAATTTTCTTGCTCCGCTCCACGGCCGCATCATACTCGTCTTTGGCCTTGGCCATCCATTCTTCCGTCTTGCGACCGATATCCTCTCTTGTTTCCCTACCGCTCTTCGGGGCATAGAGTATGCCCGCAACGGCGCCGATCAGACCGCCGATGAGCAGTCCCGCCAGGAAATCTGTGGCTCTGTTGGACATGACGCTCCCTCCTCTCTTTGCTGACATATTGTTTGAATCCGGGTCTGACCCGCCCCTTGCGTGTTGAGGCATGAGTCTATCATAGGAAAACGAAAGGAAACAAGGAGGAAAGAGACAGCCGGGGCGATAAAGAAACAGGAGCATGTTTCCTTCGCCCGACGCAAAAACAAAACCGGGCATCCGCAGGGCGGATACCCGGTTCGTTCATTCACTCGTGATCTGTAGCAATTACTTTGCCGGAGCTGCCGGGGCTGCCGGAGCTGCGCCGGGGGCTGCGGGAGCCGCGCCGGGGGCTGCGGGAGCCGCACCAGGGGCCGGAGCCGGGGCCGGAGCCGGGGCCGGAGCCGGGGCTGCCTGCTTCACCTCTGCGGGTTTCGGCTCTTCTGCCTTCTTGCAGCCAACCACTGCGAAGGATAACGACACGCAGAATAGCAGGGAAAGAACGATAGCGAAGACCCTCTTCATCTACCTATTCACCTCCTTTCTAAAGACTTTCGATCTTTCTGTGATCCTTATCGTCACAGGTCATTGGGCACGAACGATACGCTTTTTTTTTGCCTTGTCAAGTCAATTTTATCGGTATATACAGCCGAAACTGAAATGCGGGGCTCACTCCCCGGGGGGGCATCTCATGATCTTGGGCATCGATGTCGGGGGGACACATACAGATGCAGTCCTGATCGAAAACCTGGATGTCAAACGCAAGACAAAAGTACCAACCGACGAGAAAAACCTGCTGAATTCCCTCCTGGCCGTCACGACCGATCTTCTGAAAGACGAACAGCCGGAAAAACTCGAGCGCGTCGTCCTGAGCACAACCCTCTCCACAAACGCCATCGTCCAGAAAAAAACGGACCGCGTCGGCATGATCCTCATCAGCGGTCCCGGGCTGCCCCCTTCCTTACTTCCCGTTCAGCAGGACAGCGTTCATATCCGCGGTTATTCCAACCACCGCGGTGCGGAAATGGCGGCCATCGATCCGGGTGAAGTCGGTGAAGCATCGAGGCGGTTTCAGGAAAATAAAATCCGGCACATCGGAGTGGTCGGTAAGTTCTCTACCCGGAACCCGAAACAGGAGGGGACGGTCCGGGATCTCCTGGAGGGATCCTTCCAACACGTGTCCATGGGCCACCGCCTGTCGGGTCACCTGAACTTTCCCCGGCGGATCGCAACCACTTACCTCAACGAGTCGATCTGGCGCCGCTACAACACATTCATCTCGCAGATTCAGGGCTTCGTGCGCGACCAGGGAATCAATGTTCCCATCTATATCCTCAAGGCGGACGGAGGAACCTTCGACATCGAGCATTCGCGTGAATTCCCTGTTCAGACGATTCTCTCCGGCCCGGCTGCCAGCATCATGGGCATTCTCAGCATGGCCCGCTGCCGCCGGGATGCGGTCGCCCTCGATATAGGCGGGACCACAACCGACATCGCCCTTTTCGCCGACGGGGTACCGCTCCTGGAACCCTTCGGTGTAACCATTGAGGGCCACAAAACCCTGATTCGCGGGCTGAAGACCAGGTCCATCGGCTTGGGAGGCGACAGCCGGATCCGCGTCACAGACGGCGGCCTGCAGATCGGTCCCGTCCGGGAAGGACCGGCATACGCCTGTGGAGGACCCTGCCCGACCCCAACGGACGCCATGATCGTCCTTGGTCTGACCGGCATCGGTGATTCATCGCTGGCCCGAAAAGCCATGGAGGACGTGGGCCGGCAGATGGGCATGGGAATCGAAGATACAGCCCGGGCCGTCCACGAGGAAACCTGCCGGATCATATCGGCGGCTGTCACGTCCATGATCGAGGAAGTCAACAACAAGCCTGTCTATACGATCCATGAAATGCTGGAAGGAAAGAAACTGCTCCCAAAGACGTTGTTCGTGGTCGGAGGCCCCGCCGAACCGATCGCTCCGCGTCTTGCGGAACTTCTGGGTATCCCCGCGCAGATCCCCGAACATGCGGAAGTGGCCAATGCCATCGGCGCCGCGCTGGCCCGAACTACGGCCGAGATGACGCTCCTGGCCGATACGGAACAGCGGATCCTGACCATCGCGGAGGACGGTTACCAGGAGAGCATTCCGGCCCGGTTCACCAAGGCGGATGCCATTCGGATCGGGCAAGATCGCCTGCGCGAAAAGGTAACGGCCATGGGAGCGCGGGAGGAGGACCTGGAGATCGAAGTGATCGAAGACATGGAATTCAACATGGTCAAGCAGTTCTATACGACCGGGAAGAATATCCGTGTGAAGGTACAGGTCAAGCCGGGACTGATCGCCGGCTTAACCGCGGGGGGAAAGCCATGACGAAGAAACCGAGAAAAACAGGGCTCATCTTTTTCCCCGCTTTCGATTGGGCCATTTCCCCCACCCATCCGGAGCGGGAGGAACGGCTCCTCTACACGCAGGACCAGGTATTCGAAGAGGGACTCCTCGACTTCGAGAATATTATCGAGTTCAAACCGGGCATGGCCACCATCGAAGACATCAACCGGGCTCACATCTGCGTCCCCGACGCCCGCTCCGTCATCACCGAATCCCACCTGATCTCCGCCGGCGGAGCCATCACCGCGGCCGACAAGGTGCTCCGCAAGGAAGTGGACAATGCCTTCGCTCTCGTCCGCCCACCGGGTCATCACGCCATGCTGGTTGTGCACGGAGCCCGGGGATTCTGCAACATCAACATCGAGGCCGTCATGGTGGAATACATCCGGAAGCATTACGGCATCCGGAAAGTCGCCATTGTCGATACGGACTGCCATCACGGCGACGGAACGCAGGACATCTACTGGAACGACCCGGATACCCTGTGCATCTCCATCCACCAGGACGGCCGAACGCTCTATCCGGGCACGGGCTTCCAGGAGGATATGGGGGGACCGAACGCCCTCGGCTACACGATCAACATCCCCCTGCCGCCCCGGACGTCCGACGAGGGATTTCTTTATACCCTGGAAAACGCCATCCTGCCGATCCTGGATGATTTCCAACCCGAGCTGATCATCAACTCCGCAGGACAGGACAATCACTACAGCGATCCGATCACGAACATGCGCTTCAGCGCCCGAGGGTATGCCATTCTGAACGACCGGCTGTCACCCCACATCGCCGTTCTGGAGGGCGGGTACTCCATCGAGAAGGCCCTGCCCTATGTAAACATGGGCATCATCCTGGCCATGGCCGGCCTCGATTACGACTCCGTCCGGGAGCCCGATTTCCACGCCGAGTCCCTCCGCCAGTCCGACGAGCTGACGAGGAAAATCGAGCGGGACGTGGCGGAGATCCGCAAGCTCTGGAAAAATCGACATTCCTTCAAAAAGAAGATGGTTGGGGATTCCCGGTACGCCCGGCGGCGGAAGGGCATCTACTATGACACGGACGGCATCTCCGAACACCAGGAGGAAACGGTCCGCATCTGCGAGGATTGCGGCGGTCTCGTCCTGATCGACTCCCAGGCGGACACGGGAAACCGGATCTACGCCGTCATCATTCCGCGCCACGCCTGTCCCGCCTGCCGCCGGGAGGGTGAAGATTTTTACGGGAAGATTCCCGTCCAGCAATACTCCCATGTCTATCTCCAGGACAGGGACAAGGATCATTTCCAAGTCAAATCGAGATAGCGGCTCCCCTGATACGGGTTTCCGGGAGGACCGGAAGGAAGCGCAATACCGTTCCCTTGCCGGGAGCAGAAGAATGGCATGGATGAAAGCCGGGAACCGCACCCGGTGAAATTGCATTCAAGGAGAAAGGAGAGGAAGCGTGAGCGACGACGTCAACAAGAAGACCCAGGAGACGGCAACCAGGCTGTTCGGCAAGGGGATCAAGATGGATCCCCCGTACCTGATGTGGCGCCAGTACGACAAGGACCTGGCCAACGACTTTTCCCGCTTCATCACGGGAAACCTGTACTCCAGGACAGTCCTGACCCTGCCGGAACGGCAGATGGCGGCCTGCGCCATGCTGGCGGCCCTCCGGGCCACGGGCGAGTTGAAATTGCACGTCAACGCCGCCCTGAATGTGGGCTGCGATCCCCGGAAACTGGCGGAGATTTTTTTTCAGGTTGCCACCTATGCCGGCATGCCTGCCGTCAATGAAGCCCTGGAGGTTTACCGGGAGGTCCTGAAAGAACGGGGTGAGTGGCCGATCAAGTGACACCGGGGCAGACGGATCCTGCGGCCGGAGGGAAGAATGGAAGCTCCCTCCAGCCAAGGCATCCGTGGATTGCCAAGGAAACCATGTTCACAAACCGCCCGGAAAAGGATCGGACGGCAGGTTCCCGAAATCCCGAGCCACGTTGAACAATCGCCGGAACACCGCGTGACTCGGGATGGGGGAACCACCGCGATCGGAAAATGCCTGATCCGTCATCAAGAAAGACTTCTGTACATCGATTCCCGAGATCCTGTTTTCCACATCATCACGGTCGATGTCTTCGAATCCCGGTTTCCGTGTTTTTCAAGGATGTGATTCCCGACGTCATCAACCATTGGTCATCTCCGGTACGCAACATCCGGACACAGTTTCGGACTTCCATTGCACTCCAGGGGCCGCCAGCCGGAGGAACAGGAAGATCCGGTCACAGAAACCGGACACAAACGCGGACATCCAGGAAACCGGTGCACACCGGAATGATCACCTCATTGCACGGCTTTATCAACCGTCACCCTGGATCAGAAGGAAGCCGGGCCCGGAAACCGGCGGAATGGATTGAACGGATCGAGATGCAGGCGTGAAAAGCAAGATTCTCACCCGGCTTGGAGAACACAGGGAAATCATTTTCCAGCAATGGATGCAGTTCATGCGTCAACGGGGCTATGTGCTTTATATCCCATGCACCCGTGAAGAATTTGACGCGGCAATGGACGGGATCCTGTCCATCCTGGCGTTTGGAGAAAAGAAACCTCCATTTTCAACGCTTCTGTATACCGGCGAAGAATTGCCATCCCCGGCAAAAGCACTGCTGGAACAAACCTGGCTTCATCGGAGCCGGGGTGTGCGACCGGGACACATCCTCGGATCCATCAAGTTGATGGCTTATGCGGTCGAAGACTGCATTCTGCAAATGGAATATCCAGAAAATGCCAAATTGTCCGCACTCTTGAGCTGGCGCCGGGCAGCCGACTCCATCGAAACGGTGCTTGTCGAGGAATGGGAGCGATCCGACAAGACGGAAACGACGCAGCTGCTTCAGCAGGCTTATCGCTCCCTCGTCATCGACAAAAAGAAATACGAAACCATCTTCAAGAGCACAACGGATTATGTGCTGATCGCGAATCCGGAAGGGATTGTGATCGAAGCCAATCCCGAGGCAACGGCTTTTTTTGCAGAGCAGAGAATCGTCGGACGTCCCCTTTCGCAGTTGCTTGATCATCCCGTACCATCACCCCGGGAAATCTTTCAAATATTCTCCGGTGACAAGGTCCATGAGATCACCGTGAACAAATCCGGCTCGCGTTATGTTTTCAACATGCGAATCCTGCCCATGGAGCCGGAAGCCGGCCATCCCGGACAGGCCCTGGTTCTCATGAACGATGTAACACACATGGTGGATCAGAGACTGGCTCTCGAACGACGGGCAACGGAGAGGGCTCTCGCGCAGGCGGCGGCGGAGAAGATCCTGGTCGCGATATTCATGGCCGTGGGCGAGGGGATTCTGCTTGTCGACGAAGATTTCGAAATCGTCAGGGCGAATCACAGGGCCAGTGAAATCTTCGGGCTTCTTGAACAGAACCTGATCGGAACCGGCATCCGATCCCTGACCGACGCCGCGGGGGCGAAGCAGCTCACCAGGTTCTTCAACGACCTGATCGAGGGGCAGAGGCAGAGCACGGAATTGACCGGCGTTTATGTGGACGGGAGAACATTTCCGGCCACCCTGACGGCCACCCGGATCGACTTCAACGAAACGAGATGCTGGCCCATCATCGTGCACGACAATTCCCATCGCACATCCCTCGAAAACAGATTGAACGAAGAGAAGAGACAGACGGAAGAAATGAACCTGACGTTGAAAAACGTCATGAAGAGCATTGAAAACGAGCAGAAGGATCTCGAGAGCAGGGTGGCCTCGAAAATTCGGATGACCCTGCTTCCTGCTCTTGACAAAATCGACAAAGCAGCGGATGCCTCGGTGCGAAGAAGCTACATCCAGTTGTTCAGGGAACAGCTTCTTTCCCTGACCGCCGGCTTCAAGAAGGAACTGGATCCGAATCTTCTGAGACTGAGCCGGACCGAGATCGAGGTGTGCCGTTTCATCCAGGTCGGCCGGTCGACCAAGGAAATCTGCGAGGTCATGAATCTCTCCTTTGAAACCATTCAGACCCATCGCAAGAACATCAGGAGAAAATTGAGCCTCAACGGGGAGAAGGTCAATCTCCATGCCTTCCTGGCCAACCGAAGCCTCTGAGAATTTCGGTCGGGGGAAATCGAAACAGGCCGAGACAAGAGAAGAAGACATCTTTTTCGCTTCGGTCGCCGATTGCCGGCGACCCATGGGAGCACAGGAAAATCATGTGGGATGAAGAGTACGATGTAGTCGTCATCGGATCGGGATTTGCCGGTCTCTCCGCCGCTCTGGAGGCAAGCAACAACGTTTCGTCCGTTGTCGTCCTGGAGAAGATGAGGGTTCCCGGCGGGAATTCCGCCATCAGTGGAGGATTGGTCGCCGCAGCTGGTTCGCCCCTTCAGAAAGCGGAGGGAATCGAAGATACGCCGGAACTGATGCTGGCAGACATGCTCCGTGCAGGGCTCAATTTCAACTATGCCGACCTGGCCCGCACCGTCGCGGAAGGTTCCGCCGAAGCCCTGCGCTGGACAATCGAAGACCTGGGCGTGGAATACAAAAAAAACCTGAATCATCTCGGAGGACATTCCGTACCGAGAACCTACAACACAATGACCACTTCCGGCGCCGGTCTCATCAGACCCATGCTGATCCGATGCCGGGAGAGGAACATCCCGATCCACCTGAAAACATTTCTGGCGGGATTCGTCAGCGACAACATCGGCGGCATCGAAGGGGTCGAGGTTCTGGGGGGATATGTCTTCCCCGACAGGGAAAGCGGTCATCCGAAGCGCATCCGCGCGCGCCGGGCGATCGTTCTCGCCACGGGCGGTTTCAGCCAGGACAAGGCATTCCGGATGATCCAGAGTCCGATGCTGACGGAAGACATCGAGAGCACAAACCATCCGGGTGCTACGGCCGAAAGCCTGGTGATGGCCCTGAAAGCGGGGGCCACTCCCGTTCAGTTGTCCATGATCCAGCTTGGCCCCTGGGCCTCGCGAGACGAGGAGGGCTTCGGCGTGGGATCCATGTTTTCCCTCCTGGCGGGGCTTCCCTACGGCATTTTGATCGACACGGAGACCGGCAAGAGGTTCGTCAACGAACTGTCCGACCGCAAACTGCTCGTCGATGCCATGCTGAGTAGTGGACGTGAGGCAATCGCCATCGTCGACCGGTTGGGCATTCTTCATGCCTCAACGTTGAGCCAGTGCCTGAAGCGGGGGGTCGTCAAAAAATATGACTCCCTGGAGATGATCGCCA
Source organism: uncultured Syntrophaceae bacterium (assembly GCA_964396205.1). Lineage (GTDB taxonomy): Bacteria > Desulfobacterota > Syntrophia > Syntrophales > PHBD01 > PHBD01. Next base: position 2,516 of record CAYNEJ010000024.1, on the reverse strand, counting down.
TGGCCCACGGGATACCGCTGCAGGCCCTCAAGGATACCCTGCAGGCATATAACCTTTTTGTTGAAAAGGGACGGGATGACGATTTCGGGAAACCCATTCAGAAGGATATCGCCCCGATCACACAGCCTCCCTATTATGTCATCCGCTTGGTCTCCAAGGTTCACCATTGCATGGGAGGCATTCAGATCGATCGAATGGCCAGGGTGATTCACATCGAGTCCCGTCGCCCCATTAACCGGCTCTACGCAGCCGGCGAAATCACCGGCGGCATCCACGGCGCCAGCCGCCTGGGAAGCAACGCCATCACGGAATGTCTCGTCTTTGGCCGCATTGCCGGCAGGAATGCTTCGTTGGAGTCACCGAGATGACCTTGATCGGGGATAAACCGCCCATCGTCCATATTGGGTATGCATAACTACCCGTTTGGTGATCTCCACCGGCTTATGGATGATCCACGCCATTCACGGGTCCTTGCACCTGGCAAACAAACGGAACTCACCCTTTCCTTGCGGTCCAAATCACCTTAATACTCGATATCATTCACAATACCAAACAAGCACTCTGCAGTCATTCCAATGACCCCCAAGAGGCACCCGCCGAGGATCTCCGTAAACGGGTATGCTATTATACCTGTTTATTCCCCTTTATATCCCCTTCTTAACCCATACACGTCATGATATATCTGTTTCAAAGTATCGGTCCCCAGGAAGGCCGTAACCACCGAAAAAACCACCGCGGATGGGCATCGCAGCAAAAGACGGACGCTGCGCGGACCGTCCGGAAAAAATAATCCGACATGGATCAGGAGGCATTGAATGAAAGAAGAACATGGAATGGACGGCACGCATACGGAAGCACCCCCCCTTAAAGAGATGAGCCGCCGCTCGGTTTTGAAGGGAGCCCTGGCCATGGGCGCCCTAGCTGCCGGCAGCGGGATGGCCTTGAACCTTGCAACACCCGGCACGGCGGAGGCCATGGTCCGGAAGCTGCCCACGAAGTGGGATGAAACATGGGACGTGGTCGTTGTCGGTTCCGGTTTCGCAGGGTGCTCCGCCGCCGCGCAGGCGACGGCCGAAGGGGCAAAGGTGGTCGTCCTGGAGAAGATGCCGACCTACGGCGGGAACTCCATCATCAACGGAGGGGTTTACGCTTCGTGGGACGACAAGTTCCACTATCGCCAGAAGCTCAACCTGGGCGACGACAGCGTGGCCCTGCACGTGCAGGACACCCTCAAGGGCGGCGACTTTTTCAGCATCCCGGATCTGGTCAAGGTCATGGCGGAGGGAGCGACGGACGCCCTGAACTGGATGATCGACGAGGGCGGCGCCAGGATTCGTCCGACCGTGGTCCGGGCCGGCGGCCATTCGGCCTACCGGACCCACGCGGCCGGCATCGGAAAGGTGTACGTGGACGCCCTCAAGAGGATCGCGGAAAAGAACGGCGCTCAATTCAGGCTCGGCACGGAGGTGAAGTGGATCTGGAGGAAGGATGCCGATCCCAAGAGCCCCGTCCTGGGCGTGGAAGTGAAACAGGGCCGGAGGGTCCGGAACATCAAGATCAGCAAGGGCCTGATCCTGGCCTCCGGCGGGTTCAGCCGGGACATGAAGATGCGCGCCGATCACTATCCCTACCTGGCCGGCGGAGACTGGAACTGCACGAACCACCCGGGCGCCACGGGTGAGATGATCCGCTATGCCCAGTGCGTCGGTGCGGACACACTGCAGATGAACTTCATCCAGTTGTACCCCTATGCCGCTCCGGACACGGGCATCCTCGACACCCCGGCCCTCTACCCCTTCAACGGTCCCGGAAACGGCATCGTCTATGTCACCAAGCAGGGCAAGCGCTTCATCAGCGAGCTTGCGCGGCGCGACCATGTGAGCTTTGCCCAGATCGCCCTCGGTCCGCAGGGGAAACCCACCTATACGATCTTCAGCGACGAGATGGTCGAGAAATTCGGCGGGACCCGGGAAGAGGTCGAGGCGGGATTGAAGAAAGGCCGACTGGTCGTTGCCGACACAATTGCCGAGCTGGCCAGGAAGACCGGTCTTCCCGCGGATGCGCTCGTCGACACGATCGAGAAGCACAACCGGTACCTGGCCGAGGGCAAGGACCCCGAGTTCGGCAAGCCCATCACCAAAGCGATGACGCCGATGAAGAAGGGTCCCTTCTACTCCGTCGCCCAGTGGCCGGCGGTGCACCACTGCATGGGGGGACTCCGGATCAACCCGAAGGCCCAGGTTGTCGACGTCTTCGGGGCCGTGATTCCCAAACTCTATGCAGCCGGTGAAGTCGCCGGCGGCGTCCACGGCTCGAACCGTCTCGGCAGCAACGCCATTCCCGACTGCGTGGTGTTCGGCCGCGTGGCGGGAAAGACTGCCGCCAAGGCATAACCATCATCCTCCTGCCGGGAAGCCCGCGATGGGGTTTTCGCGGGCTTCCCTTTCTCAAGGAAGGTCTCCCATGAAGAAGAAAACGTTCCTGTGGTTCCTGCTGCCGATGTTCCTGGCGCTTTT
>CAYNEJ010000023.1:0-29719 GCA_964396205.1 uncultured Syntrophaceae bacterium | reverse complement strand
GGGTTTTGTTTTGTTTGACTTTCACTATTGCGAAAGGCGTGCCAAGAGAAGAACAACGCCCCCCAAAGATGCCAACCAATTGATAATGCTGAGAATTATTCTATGGCAGGACTCAGCCGAGGCGAAGGGAAAACCGTTTTCGGAGGAATGCGGAAGATGCTTCGTTCAATGGACTTGAACGAAACGATCACCCGCAAAAAACCCCCGACAGGAAACCCGTCGGGGGTCATATGATCCGCGGTTGCCGTCTCGCTGGGACGGGACTGAATTCCCCTTTGTTGAACGAGTCGGTCTTCTTCGGGTGGCATCCACCAATAAGACCCTGACGCTCTTACTGTGTTGGTTCAGCCATCCGGAACGATAACGGGCACCGCAGAATCTTCCTTTATGTTGATTCTTCCATAGACCGAACGCATACCGTTGTCAAGAGCGTCCGCATATAAGGCACAACACACCGAAATCAATCAGCAACACAGAAATCCGACGGCACCGATCCGGTCATCTGCAGCCTTTTGGCCGGCACGGATAATAATACGCCCGAGATATCAGAAGGTTAATCCGGAAAAGGCAGGAAATCCCGGATACCCATGATCGAATACATCATCCACAACGACGCCGCATGGAAACATTCTTGTCCCGTCGGCCTGCTGCGTGTTTGTTTCTTTTGCACGACGCCCTTTCCTCTGCTATGGTCACGCCGACTCTACTCGCAACACAGCAAGGAAACGAAGGAAATGCCATGCGCAAACAGAATATTCGAAATATCGCCATTATCGCCCACGTCGATCACGGCAAGACGACCCTGGTCGACGCCATGCTCAAGCAGACAGGGACATTCCGGGAGCACCAGGAAATCGCCGAACGGGTGATGGATTCGATGGACCTCGAGAAGGAGCGAGGCATCACCATCATGGCCAAAAATACGGCCATTGCATACGAAAACATCAAAATCAACATCGTCGACACGCCGGGGCATGCCGATTTCGGGGGAGAGGTGGAGCGAAGCCTGAACATGGTCGACGGCGCGATTCTCCTTGTCGATGCCAGCGAAGGCCCGCTCCCGCAGACACGCTTCGTGCTCAAAAAGGCCCTCGCGAAAGGTCTGCCCATTGTTGTCGTCATCAACAAGATTGATCGCGGCGACATCCGGATCGACGAAGTCATCAACGAAATATACGACATGTTCATCGATCTCGACGCGGGAGAGGAGCAGATCGAGTTTCCCATCCTTTATACGAATGCCAAGAAGGGAGTTGCCTACCGCAAGCTTGGCGACGAGTCGGAAAGCGTTAAGCCCCTGCTGGATGTCATCTGCGAAGTCATCCCGGGTCCAGAGGCGGATGATGACCGGATCCCCCAGTTTCTGGTGACAAACCTGGATTACGACCCCTACGTGGGCCAGATTGCCATCGGGCGGCTGCAGCATGGGACATTGGCGATGAATCAGTTTTATGCCCTCTGCGGCGAGGAGACCGTCACGACCGGCATCCGGTTTTCCGCCCTGTACACGTTTCACGGACTACAAAAAAAGCCGGTCGACGTCGTCGAGGCAGGCGACATCGTCGCCATCGCCGGAGTTCCGTCCATCACCATCGGCGACACCATCTCGTCCCAGGACAGTCCTCTGCCGCTGCCCCGGATCCATGTCGACGAGCCCACCGTTTCGATGATCTTTTCCGTCAACAACAGCCCCCTGGCGGGAAGAGAGGGAAAATACCTGACATCAAGGCATCTTCTGGAGCGCCTGGAGAAGGAAAGTCTCAGGAACGTGGCGATGCAGCTGAAGCACCTGGATCGCAGGGATGCCTTCGAGGTCTGCGGGCGGGGAGAACTGCAAATGGCCGTTCTGATCGAGACCATGCGGCGGGAAGGGTACGAGTTGATGGTGTCCAAGCCGAACGTCATCACGAAGACCATGGACGGAAAGCTCTGCGAACCGGTCGAACGCATCTTTATCGACGTGCCGGACGAGTATGTCGGCATCGTGACCGAGAAGCTGTCGACCCGGAAGGGGCGCATGGTCCAACTGATCAACAAGGGAAGCGGACGGGTCAACCTCGAATTCCTGGTTCCCTCCCGCGGCCTCATCGGCTTCCGCAGTCATTTCATGACGGACACGAAGGGATCCGGTGTCATGAACACGCTCTTCGAGGAATACCAGCCATGGTTCGGATCAATCCCGCAACGGGCCAGCGGAGCGATTCTGGCCGACCGGAGCGGACGGGTGACGAATTATGCGAGCCTGGCCATGGTGGACCGGGGAGAGCTTTTCGTTGAAGTGGGAACCGAAGTCTACAACGGGATGATCATCGGTGAGCGAAACCGCTCCGGGGATTTGTCCGTCAACATCACCAAGGAAAAGAAACTGACGAACATCCGCAGCTCAACAGCGGAGGCCACCGTGACGCTGAGACCGCCACGCCCGTTGTCGCTGGATCAATCCATCGAGTTTATCGCGGTGGACGAGCAGGTGGAGATCACGCCGCAAAGCATCCGCCTGCGGAAGTCAGAGCTGGACGCAAACCGGCGGACATCGCTGCAGAGAAAAGAAGAGCGGGAGGCATGAACCAATCCGGCCGCCCGCCCGGTGCAAGATGCTGGATTCCATGGATATGATTTGATATGAAGAAACGCAAGTCAGGGAAGCGGAAGCTGGACGTGAATCGTCCGGACACCATAACCGGTCGTATCGAATCAAGGAGGGCCGCAATGTTGAACGCATTCCGTCAGCGCAAAGAACAGGCAGGATTCACCCTCATCGAACTGATGATCGTCATTGCCATCATCGGCATTCTGGCGGCCATCGCCATCCCGCAGTTTTCAGCATACCGCACGAGGGGCTACGAAGCAGCGGCAAAGTCGGACGCGAAGAATGCCTTTACGGCATCCCAGACGTTTTTTACCGACTCACCGACAGCCACGGTGGATATCGCACTCCTCTCAACGAGCGGCTTCAAGTCGACGGCGGGCGTAACGACCACCGTTGTGAACGGAAGCATGTCCGGCCTTTCCATCACGTCCGTCCACGCGAGCGGAGGCAAGACCTACTCGGTGAACAGCACCGGTACCATCTCGCCCTGACGGGGGCGGCATGCCGATTCATGGAGCTTTTGCCGCATGAAGAACGAGAGCGGCAGTTTTGAGGTTTGCCCGGGGGTTGCCCCGGAAATGCCGATGCAATTGACCATCGAAGGCATCGGGACGTTCAAGAGCATGCTGATCGGTGCGGAACACGGCCGCTATCTCATCACAAAGCTGCCTCATGTTCCGGACCTCGCATCGAAATTCTATCAGAAAAACCATGTCATCGTCCGCTATCTCCATGCCGGGAAGGTCTTCGGATTCCGATCGACCCTCATCGGCGCAATCAAGGAGCCGGTTCGCCTCTTCTTCCTTTCCTACCCGGAATCCATAGAGAGTCACAACACAAGAAAAAACGAGCGGTTCGATTGCCTGATTCCGGCATCGATTCAAGCAGAGGGGCACCCCGAAGGAACAGAATGGAAAGGGTTCATCAACGACATGAGCATGGGGGGATGCCGGTTCCGGGCGAAGGCAAGCGATCAACCGGGTCTGGTGAACCTGACGGTGGGTGAGCCCCTCCGTGTCTCGTTCCGGTTTCTTGGAGAAGAAACCTGGCAAACCCTGATCATGGAACTTCGTTCGCTGGTCGTCGACAAGAACCAGGTCACCATGGGTCTCTCGATCATGGCAGGCATCGAAACCGAGCCTCAACGGAAGGCTATGGCCTTCATCCGGGAGATCATTACAAGCCTGCAGGAATAACCTCCGCCGTATCGAAAAGCGGCGGGAAGAATTCCTGGGAAAGGGAGCCGATCGTCCCTTTCCCAGGTTTCCCGGCCGATCATTTCCCGGCTGGCGGCAACCCGAGCATTTCCCTGGCTTGGGAAACGGTCGCAATCTCACGGTTCATCTCTAGGGCGATGCGCTTGATTCTGGCGACAAGTTGCGCGTTGCCCTTCAGTTTCTCCCCCTTTCGATAGTACATGTTGTCTTCCATGCCGACCCGGACGTGCCCTCCCAGCAGGATTCCCATGACATTCATGGGCAACTGGAAAGGCCCCACCCCGATGACCGCAAACATGGATTGAGGAGGAAGTTCACTGATCATGCCCAGAAGATTGGCCGGGGTTGGAAAGGAAGAGGTCTGAAAACCCATGACAAACTGCACCATGTAGGGGACATCCAGGTTCCCTTCCCGGATCAGGTCCTGCAGGACCCAGTACTGTCCAGGATGATACAGTTCGACCTCCGGCTTGATCCCTTTCTCCTTCATGGTTTTCGCATAGAGATTGACATCGGCGTAACTGGCGGGGATGCACTGATCGAAGAGAAATCCGGGACGCGGATTGGGCAGGGGCTCCTTGCGATCCTTGAGGGGCATCTTGAGCATGAAAGGCCCCAGGTTCAGGCTTGCCATGTCCGGAGGCGGATCGGCAAAGAGGCAACACATGCGCTGCTCCGTGGTCAGCCATGGCCCTCCCCCGGTGGTGTTGTTGATGATGATGTCCGGGCAGCGCTCCCGGATGAGACGGTTGATCTTCGAGTAATCGGCCGGATCGGATGTCGTGAGAGACTGGTTGCCCGGAACGCGGGCATGGAGGTGGACGGAGACGGCCCCCGCCTTGTAGGCCTCGTACACTGCATCGGCCTGCTCTTCCGCGGTCTCTGGCAGGTTCTCGTTCATTTCCTTGCCCTGCACCCCGCCGGTAATAGCGCAGGTGATGATCATCGGCGGGAATTTTGCCTGCACCGTCCGCCCCATCCACTCATAAGGATTCCTGTAGTCCCAGATATACGCGTCTCTGTTCATCGTGCCCTCCTTATGCAAGTGTTGGTTGATTTGGGAAATCCGACGATTCGCGGCCGTATGGATCCTTTTGATAAACAAATTCTCACGCCGTGTAAAGGATGGATATCCGATGGATATTATGGGGGACTTGAAATCCGCTCGTCGCTGTTCTTTCCGGAACCGGATGAATATCGTCCGCACCCCTGGTCCGGTTTCAGCCATATCAAATTGTTCATTTATTTCAGGATGTTCCTTGCGGAATATCCCTCTCGGGCGGCTGTGTCTATCCAGTTTGATCCGGATTCATCCGGGAGCGGCGGTCGGGATGCATGCGTGCCGAGGGGGTGCACCACCCATCCATACCTCCGCATCAATAAGAAATTATTAAAAAATGTGAAGAGGCAATCCGCGCAAACGGGAAGACACCGCCGTTGGCATGCTTCCGGCTATAAAGTCGAGGATTTCGGGCTCGCCGTCCGGTGGCCCCGAACCGGGTGGTTGAGCGGAATCAACTTCACACCGGGCCGCAAAAGCCTCCCGGATTTGCGGAGGGATGTTTCGTCTCCCGGATGCAGGCCTTAAGCCGGTACTGGAATGGGAATGCACATGGACAAGAAATTTGACGTCGTCGTCATCGGAGCCGGGCTTGGAGGGATGTCGGCCGCCACGTTCCTGGCACGCTGCGGGAAAAAGGTTTTGCTCCTGGAGCGCCATTACGTCCCCGGGGGATACGCCAGTTCGTTCCGTCGCGGTCGGTTTGAGTTCGACGCCTCCCTCCACGTCCTCTCAGGGATCGGGGTACCCGGGAAGAGGGGCAGGCTTTTCGAATATCTCGACTTCCTGGGCGTCGCCTCCAGAGTCGAATTCATCCCCCTCAACGAGCTCTACCGGGTCATCGACGACCGGATCGACGTGACCATCCCCCCCGACTGGGAGGAGGCGATCGCCGTCCTGGCCGGCCGGTTCCCCCGGGAGGCCGACGGGATCCGGGATTTCTTCGCCCTGATGAAAGAGCTGGCCCGCGATCTCTCGGGCGTCTTCATGGCAGCGAAAAAGCGGGCCGCCGACCTGACCCCGGAGAGTTTTCCCGCGTTCTCGCGCTGGGGAATGAAAACCTACGGCGAGGCGAGGGATCATTTCTTCCGGGACGAAGACCTCAAGAGCGCCGTCTCCCCGTTCTGGTCCTACCTGGGCCTGCCTCCCTCCAAGGTTCCCTTCCACATGATGGCCTCCTGCTGGGACGCCCTGCTCAAGCAGCATCCCGTTCACATTCGGGGCCGGAACCAGGCCCTGTCCAACGCCTTCCTGGAGGCCTTCGCCGAGAGCGGCGGAGAGATCCGCCTGGGCTGCGGCGCCCGGCGCATCGTTCTCAAGGATGGAGCCGTCCGCGCGGTGATCACGGACGAAGAAGAGGAAGTGGAGACAAAGGTCGTCGTCTCCAACGCCAGCATCCCCTCGACCATGAGCGATCTGGTCGGGGTCGGGCAAGCCCCGGAGGCGTACAGCCGTCAGGTGAACAGCCGCCAGATCGGCTTCTCCACCGTGAACGTCTACGCCGGCCTCGACTGTCCCCCCGACGCCGTCGGGGCGACGACCCATGAGAACTTCATCCATTTCGGCAACCGGATCGAAGAGGCCTGGCAGACGGCCTTCACCCTGGAACCTCCCAAGGGGATGCTCTTCACGAGCTACACGGCCTCCGATCCCGAATTCTCCCCACCCGGGACCGCAGCCATCGTCATGACGGCGGCGAGTTACGCCAGGCCCTGGTACCTCGTGCCGCCGGAGCGGTACGTCGACGAGAAGAACACCTTCGCCGCCGCCATGTTCGACCAGGCGGAGCAATATTTCCCGGGACTTCGGGACCACCTCGAGGTCGTCGAGGTGGCAACGCCGCTCACGAACATGCGTTATACGGGCAATCCCGGCGGTACCATCTACGGGTTCGACCAATACCTCTCGGATTCGGGGCTGTTCCGCCTCGGCAATCGTTCTCCCGTGGACGGTCTGTATTTCGCCTCCGCCTGGACCCTCCCCGGCGGCGGATACCAGACCTGCATGACCTCGGGCTTCCTGGCGGGCTCCATGGCCCTGAAGAACCTTCAATAGGGGATGAGCATTGAATATCCTGGAATATTTAAGCCATGTGGATGGATATGCGGAAACCGCCCGGGAACGGCAGACCCTGGAACGGGCCTGTGGTGACCTGGCACTGCCCCGGGATTTTGCCGCCGGGATCGTCGACCGCCTCCATCCGAAAGAGATCGAGGCAACGGTTGCCGAGATCCGCGAGGAGACGGCCACGGCAAAGACTTTCCGCCTGACCGCGGCAAGCGGGAACCTTCTTCCCCCTTTCCGGGCGGGCCAGTATGTAAACTGGTCCGTGACCGTCGGCGGGGTCCGGACGGGCCGGGCGTTTTCCATCTCTTCGCCCCCCCATGAGCGAGGGTTTTATGAGTTGACGGTGCGCCGCCAGGACGGCGGATTCGTCTCCCCCTACCTCCTGGACGAGGTCCAGGTCGGCCGGACCTTCACCCTCTCCGGACCCGGCGGCACGTTTTACCACGAACCGCTGATCGACAGCGACGACCTGGTCTTTCTCGCCGGCGGCTCGGGGATCACCCCCTTCCGCAGCCTGATCCGGGAGACCGTCGAGCGCAGCCTGTCCCGGCGGATCTGGCTGGTCTACGGAAGCCGTACCCCCGATGACGTGATCTTCAAGCGGGAACTGCAGGCGATTGCCCGCCGTCATGCCGCCGTCAAGGTCCGTTTCGTCATCTCCGAACCCCCTCCGGGGTATCGCGGTTCAAAGGGATTCATCACGGCCGACCTCCTCCGCCGTTTCATCGGATCGCCGGAGGGAAAGACATTCTACCTGTGCGGACCCGAGCAGATGTACCGGTTCCTCGATTTGGAACTGGACAAACTGTCGATTCCCCGCCGCCGGATCAAACGCGAGGCCTGCGGCCCCCTGTCGGACGTCACCAAGGAGGCCGGGTGGCCCTCCGGAGTGTCCGCCGGGCAGGTGTTCCGGGTGACCATCCGCGGCGGCTCGACGTTCCCGGCTGCCGCAGGGGAACCGCTGCTCAACTCCCTGGAACGGAACGGGTTCTCTGTTCCCTCCCACTGCCGTAGCGGAGAATGCGGCTTCTGCCGGATGAAGGTGCTGAGCGGCAGCGTCTTCACGCCGGACCGGGTCGCCGTCCGGGAATCGGACCGCTGGTTCCACTACGTTCACGCCTGCCTGACCTATCCCCTGTCGGACCTGGAAATCCGGCTGTAACAGGACTTTCCATATCCTCCCTGTCTTTGTGCCGCAGGGAGATGCCATTTTTGAAGGCGCTCTCACGGGTTCAGCCGGGAATCGGCCTTGCGGGGTCGATTGCCGTTTTCGGATCACGGATGTCGCTGTCCCGACACGGGACAGAAGTGATGTCGAACGCCCCTTGCGACAGGATGCCGTCGCGAGGGCATCAGCCCCCCGGAGGTGTGCTCATGAACGTCGGCAATATTCCTCGCAGAAACGCCATTCAGTATCCTGACAAAACGGCCCTGGTCTTCGAGGGCGAGCGGTGGACCTGGCGCCAGTTCAACCGCCGCATCAACAGGCTTGCCCAGGCCCTGATGGGACTGGGTCTCCAAAAGGGAGACAAGGTGGCCGTCCTCACGGAGAATGTCCCGGCCATCGTCGAGGCCAATTACGCCTGCGCCAAGACGGGAATCGTCTTCTTTCCCGTCATGTCGAGACTCTTTCCCGACGACATCCGGCAGCTCGTCAGCCTCTCGGACGCCCGGGTGCTGATCTTTCATCCGGATTTCCGGGCCGTCGTGGAACCGATGCGCCCGGAGATCCCGAAGGTGGAGACGTTCATCCAGATCGGCGGCGACGTCCCCTCCTGGGCAACCTCCTACGAGCCGTTCCTGCAGTCCGGCAAAGACGCGGAACCGGGCGTGGAGGTCCTGCCCGACGACGTCTACTGCTTCATCTGCACCGGCGGCACGACGGGTGTCTCCAAGCTGGCCATGCTCAGCCACCTCAACGCCCTGACGGCCATCCACACCTCCATCGGGGCCATGAACATCACCCCGGACGATGTGGGGCTCCAGGTCCTGCCCCTGTTTCATGTCATCCAGAACAACTGCCTCCACCCCCTGCTGGCGGCAGGGGCCTCCGTCGTGCTCCAGCACCGGTTTGACGCGGTCCAGTTCATGAAAGCGATCCACGAGGAAAAGGTCTCGATCGTCATCGTCGTGCCCCCCTTCCTGTGGAGCTGGATCATGGCGGTGCCGGAGGCCATCGCCTACGACATCACCCATGTCCGCATCTTCGCCACAGCCGCCGCCACCTTCCCCGACGAGTTGAAGCGGGATGTCCTGAAATTTATGCCAAAGGCAAAACTTCTCTATGTATACGGGCTTACGGAGTCGAGCGGCGGCAATGCCGTCCTGCTCCATCACGACAACACCTTCCGGAAATCCGGGGCCATCGGGGTCCCCAATCCCCTGCTGGGTTACCGGATCGTCGATCACCGGAACGAGGCTGTGCCGCCCGGCGAGGCCGGGGAGCTTCTTCTGAAGGGCCCGGCGGTCATCCGGGGGTACTACAAGCGTGACGAGGAAACGGCGGCCACGTTTGTCGATGGATGGCTGCATACGGGCGATATCGTCCGGGAGGACGGGGAGGGATTTCTGTTCTTCGTGGACCGTCTCAAGGACATGATCAAGACGGGCGGCGAAAACGTTTTCGCCAAGGAAGTGGAAGACGTTCTTCTCAACCATCCCAAGATCTCGGAGGTGGCGGTCTTCGGCCTTCCCGATCCCCAGTGGGGCGAAAAGATCCACGCCGCCATCGTCCTGAAGCCCGGCATGGAGGCAACGGAAGAGGAGGTGCTGTCATTCGGCAAGGAGCATCTGGCCGGATTCAAGCGGCCCAAGGCCGTCCACTTCATCCCGATGCTGCCCCGGAATCCCAGCGGCAAAGTCCTGAAGCACGTCCTGAAAAAGGATTTTGCTGAGAAAAAATAAGGCAACGGCCATTGTCGTCAAGCGCGGGGGAGGGTCCCTCGGGATCTTCCCCCTTTTTCCCCCTGGTCGTCGTCTCTCCTCCTGCGGTCTATTCTCTTGCATTCCGTTTTCATCTGTGATTTCGATTCATCCGACGCATGGAAGCCCGTCACCAGTGCTCAGCAACCCTGCCCCTCTCGCCGGGGGCCTGCCGCGTTTGTTCCGAAGAGCCACTCCGCACGGCCGCACTACCGGACCGGCCCCGCTTGGTCGTTGTTTTCTAGAAAACAAGAAGGATTGATCATGGACGTCCAGAAGATGACAAGAGAGCAACTGCTCGAAGAAAACACCCGGCTTCGCCGGCAGATCGAAGCGTTGCAGCAAAGGGCGACCCCCGACGGCAGGGAGTGGGAAGAAATTCTCGGGGAAAGCGAAGACAAGTATCTGGCCCTGGTTGAAAAGGTGAATGAGGGAATCATCATCGTTCAGGACGAGCGCTTCATCTTCGTCAACCGGAAAATGTCCGCTCTTCTGGGAGTCCCGGTTGAAAACCTGATCGGGAGGAAGGTCTTTGATTATATCTGGCCCGAAGACCGGGACCGGATTGCTGCGAATTACGAGGGGCGACTCGGCGGCAAAGATATCGAGTCCGCATACGAACTCCGGATCAAGGGGGCAGGGGGAACACGGAAATGGGTGACGCTGTCGGTCACCCTGATGAAATGGAATGGCCGGCCGGCAAGCCTGAACCTGATCACCGACATCACCGAACGCAAGGCGGCCGAAAACAACCTTCGCCTAAGCGAACTGAAATTCCGCGCTGTAACGGAAAATTCGACCACCGCCATCTTTCTGATTCAAGACACAAAATATACCTATATCAATCCGGCCTTCGAGACCATGACCGGCTATACCATGAATGATCTTGCCGGGATGAGCTTCTGGGATTTTATCCACCCGGCTGATCGGGAGCTGGTCAAAGCCAGGGGACTCAGCCGTTTGAAAGGAGAAAATCCACAAGCAAGGTATGAATTCAGAATCATTACAAAAAACGGAAAAGAAAAGTGGATGGATTTCTCTGCAACCGCCATCCGGCTGAACGATGTCCCAACGATCGCAGGATCGTCGACGGATATCACCGAACGGAAGGAAGCGGAGGAAAAACTAAGGGATAACGAACGCTTTCTTGCCGACCTCATCGAGAACAGCGGAGCCCTCATCTACGTGAAGAGCAAGGAAGGACGATACCTGCTCGTGAACCGGAAATGGGAGCAGATAACCGGTTCCATGCGCAAGGATGTGCTGGACAGGACGGATGAAGATTTGTTTCCCGGCCCCGTCGGCAGGCAATTTCGCCTGCACGATCTTGCGGTCATGGAATCCGGCACCACCTGGGAACTGGAAGAATTCCTGGAAGATGTGTGTGGCAGGCGCTTCTTCAACTCCATCAAGTTTCCCCTGCGCGACACAAATGGCGTCGTATCGGGCCTGTGCGGAATGACGACGGAGATCACGGAGCGCAAGGCGGCCGAACAGGCGCTGCGGGAAACCGAAGAGCGATTCCGGCTGATCATGGAGAACGTTCACGACACCGTCTGGCTCATGGACATGAATCTCCATACCACCTGGATCTCCTCGTCAGTGGAGAAGAAACGGGGCTTCACCCTGGAGGAGCTGCAGCGCCTGCCCCTGGAGCGGCATTTGACTGTGTTTTCATTCCAGACAGCCCTCGATCTGATCGAGAAAAACCTCACACCGGAAAAACTGGCCGATCCCCGGGAAGAGATCACGATCTCGGCGGAACTGGAATTCTACTGCAAGGACGGCTCCACCTTCTGGGCCGACACAGTGATTACGATGCTCCGGGACGGACAGGGTACCCCGGCCGGCTTCCTGGGAGTATCCAGGGATACGACCGAACGCCGGCGGATGGAAGAGGAGCTTCGGAAAAGCGGGGAGAATTACCGGCGCCTGTTCGAAAATGCCGGAGAAGGGATCATGATCGTGCGGGGCGAGACGATCCGGCTGGCCAATCCCGCCTTTCTGAAGACCCTGGGATATACGGAAGACGCGATCATGGAACGCCCGTTCACCTCTTTCATTCACCCCGACGATCGCGCCCTGGTCCTCGATCGCCACAGGAGAAGGATGGAAGGGGAGAGCGTGGAAACGGGCTACTCCTTCCGGATCTTGACGGCGGACGGCAAGGAGAAATGGATGGAGATCCATTCCCAGGTGATCACTTGGGAAGGAGCCCCGGCCTCGCTCAGTTTCGTCATGGACATCACCGCCCGCAAGAGAATGGAGGAAGCGCTTCTTGAATCCCAGAGGAGGCTGGGAGACATCATCGACTTTCTGCCCGACGCCACCCTGGTCATCGACCGGGAGGGCGAGGTGATCGCCTGGAACCGGGCCATGGAGGCCATGACGGGGATCCCGCAGGAGCAGATGCTCGGCAGAGGAGACCGGGCCTATGCGATCCCGTTCTACGGCGACAGGAGGCCGATCCTGATCGATCTGGCCCTGTGCCCCGACCCGGAGCGGGAGAAACAATACACCTCCTTCCGGAGACAGGGGGATACGATTTTCGGCGAGGCCTACACCGTGAATCTGCCGCCCGGGAACATCCATCTCTCCGCAACGGCGTCCGTCCTGCGCGATTCAAGGGGCGAAATCATCGCCGCCATCGAGTGCGTCCGCGACAACACGGAGCGCAAACGCATGGAGGAGCGCCTGGCACGGGCGGAAAAAATGGAGGCCCTGGGCACGCTGGCGGGCGGTGTCGCCCACGACCTGAACAATGTTCTGGGCGTCCTGGTCGGATATTCGGAGCTGCTGGCGGAAAAGCTTCCCCTGGGCAGCCAGATGAGGAGATACGCAAACAACATCCTCCAGTCCGGCGTCAAGGGGGCAGCCATCATCCAGGATCTTCTGACACTGGCGAGGCGGGGGGTGGCCGTCTCGGAGGTGGTCGACCTGAACAGGATCGTCCGGGATTATCTCCAGACGCCCGAGTTCGAAAAGATGACCTCCGATCACATGCAGGTGGTCTGCCGGCAGGAACTGGCGGCAGACCTGCTGCACATCAAGGGATCACCGGTTCACCTGGCCAAGACGGTCATGAATCTCGTTTCCAACGCCATGGAGGCCATCTCCGGCAGGGGCATTGTGTCGATTCGGACGGAAAACCGTTACCTGGATCAGCCCATCAGCGGCTACGACGACGTAAAGGAAGGAGATTACGTCGTCCTGACCGTTTCGGACACCGGGAAGGGCATTGCCGTCCGGGACATCGACAAGATCTTCGAGCCCTTCTACTCGAAGAAGGTCATGGGGAGGAGCGGGACCGGGCTGGGATTGGCGGTTGTCTGGGGATCCGTCAAGGACCACAACGGGTACATCGACGTGAAGAGCGACGAAGGGCTGGGAACGACCTTCACCCTCTATTTCCCGGTGACCCGCGAGGAGCCGGCGGAACCGGAAAAAACAGCAGCCGTATCCACCTATGCAGGCCGGGGTGAATCCATCCTGGTGGTGGATGATGTGCAGGAGCAGCGGGAGCTCGCCGCCAGCATGCTGGGAAGGCTCGGCTACCGGGTTGAAACGGCCTCCGGCGGAGAGGAGGCGTTGTCTTATCTCCGGCATAAAACAGCTGACCTGGTGGTACTGGACATGATCATGGACCCGGGGATCGACGGCCTCGAGACGTACCGCCAAATCCGGGAGATCTACCCGCGGCAGAAGGCGATCATCGTGAGCGGCTTCTCGGAGACCGAGCGGGTCCGGGAGGCCCAGGAACTCGGCGCCGGCACATTCGTGCGGAAACCCTACATCATGGAAAGAATCGGGTTGGCCGTCCGGCAGGAACTGGACCGGGAATAAGGGACGCGGTTATTTCCGGATCACGAGCAGGATGTCATCCTGCCTGATGCGGTATCCACCGGGTACCTTGTGGCGTTCCTCGAAATAGTTCCGGATCTCGTCCTTGTGATACCGGAAGTTCCGGTCGATCAGGAGAAACAGGCCGATGGAGACCATGTCGTCAAGGCTCTCGGTAAAGATTTGATTGACGAAGTACCGGACCTCGACTGCCTCGTCGCCGTATCTCTGAATCAGTTCACCCCACAAACCGAGGATGTTGACGTCGTACCGGGTGAAGCGGCTGAAGAATTCCGCGACTTCACCCATGGGCGACTGAATGACGATGGCCACGCAGCCGCCGGGCGACAGGTGATCGTGCATTTTATCGATCGTCGACACCCAGGCTCCTTCGGGAATGTAGTACAGAACATGGGAACAGAGTACGAGATCGAACCGCTCCGGGCCGAGGTCCACCCGGTCCCAGCGTTCGTTGATGACCCGGAAGGAAGGACATCTTCGCAGCAGGCGACGGGCCTGCAGTTCGTTCGGCTCCACGACGGTGGTCGTCTCGAAGGATGACGAAACCGGGATGGTGAGGTCCCCGCCGCCGGCGCCGATATCCAGGAAAGACCGGCGCTGCCCGAGACCGGCGATCAGCTCGCCGATCCGGACCAGCTCAATCCCTTTTTCCGTACAGGACCGGACGAAAAGGGCGAGTTGACGCCGGTACTCTCCGTCCTCCTCCATCTCGACGGACGGATTGCCCTGGGGAATTTCAATCGGCTCCGTCATGACGCTCTCCCTCGATTCACGGTGTTGCCCGCCGCTCCTGTATCACATACCGAACCGGAATTCCTCCGTTTTCACAGGCAAGGCCGGAACCGGACCAACCGGAATGGATTTCTTTTCCATGAATTCAAGGAAATCAGAGGACAGCAGAAAAAGGGTCCCGCCTTAACCGGTGGAACCCTTTCCTGTTCAAGCACCCGGACAAGGACCGGACAATCAGATTGCCGCCAGGGCCTTTCCCGCCGCGAATGCCTTTTCCATGGCCCCCTCCTTCTTCAGGACATCGCCGGGATCTGCCGTGCCTGATGCAATGATGGTGTCCTGAATTTTGAAGCCGAGCATGGAAAACACGGCATTGTTGGTATCGAAAGAATTCTTGAACAGTTCCGGCGCCGGCTGTCCCTGGGCGTAAATCATCAGGGTCTTCTTCCCGTCTCCCAGTCGGTGGGAGAAATCCGGATTCATGAAGGCATAAAGCCTGTCCACGAAGAGTTTTGTCTGTCCGGTCATCTGGAACATGTAAACCGGGGATCCGATCACGACGGCATCGGCGCTTTCGATCTCCTCGTACAGCGTGGCCATGTCGTCCTTCAGGGCGCATTTCGCTTCGGGCTTTTTGCAGGTCCTGCATCCCTGGCAGCCCCGGAACTGCATCTCGTTCAGGTAGAAAACCTTCGTCTCCGAACCGCTTTCCTGCAGCCCGCGAAGCGCCTCGTTCACGAGCAGTGACGTATTTCCCTTCTTTCTCGGACTTCCGACAACCCCAATGGCCTTCATCGTTGCATACCTCCTTGTTATATTAGACTGGTCGTCTCCTCACGACACAAAAAAAATTACCAGACCGGGCTGAGCAGCCTTCGGATCATCGAAATGGCGTTCTCCAGGGGTTCCGTATTATGGTCGATCTGCTTACGCACCGAAGCGCCCTGCCAGAGGTCATAAATGAGCGCGGCGGCAGCTCCGGCATCGATATTGCGATTGATGGAGCCCTTTTCCTGCCCCTCACGGATGCAGCGCTCGTAAACCTCAAGCCATCCCCTGATCCCCCTGCTCTGCACCGCCCGCATGTTCTCGCTCAGGTCGGAAACTTCCGATCCAAGTTTGGCAACCAGGCAAAGCTGCCCGCATTGGTGCTCTTCATGGCCGGCCCGGTACAGTTCGAACAGGGACATGATCCTCTCAAACGGCTCCTTCCGGTCGTCCAGCAGAATCGCCTGCAGAAACTCCCTGTGCTCTTCCAGATAACTCTCCAGGAGCGCGACGCCGAAATCTTCCTTGGACTTGAAGTAATGATAGAAAGACCCTTTCGGAACGCCGGCGGCGGACAGGATCTCGCTCAGACCGACGGCGGCATATCCCTTCGCGAGGATGATCCCCTTCGCCGTCTGCAGGATGTTTTGCTTTGTATCCTTTCCGACCATAACAGCTCCGTTTCAAAAAGCACATAATAGACCGGTCGTCTCTTGTCAAGCCTTTTTTGATGGTCCGATCAATCGCCCTCATCCCCCTTCTCTCAACGAGCATGGCACCGGATTGCCGGCATTCCGTCCCCGTCAAGAGCCGGTGAACGGATCCACCTGCCCGGGGCTCTTGTTCTACGAACACATCTCCCCGATCGGGCAGACGGCAATGCATTGGAAACAGTGGTAATGAAAGCCGATGAAAGAGGCCTGGTAAAGGCTCATAAACAGGGGATCCTTGAGGAGGGCCTGCTGCTCCTCCGGAGATTTCCCAATGAAATTCCTCATGTATCCCATGGCACTGGCAATGCTGTATGGCTGGGAGGCCCGAAGGCACTTCAGATCCTCCGTCCTGCCTTCTGCATCGAGGGCCTTCCCGGGACAGGCCTCCACGCACAGGCCGCAGTCGTTGCAGAGGTCTTCCAGAACGGGCGGGTCGGACACGAAGGGCAATTCCGTCAATAACCCCGTGAAGCTGAGACGGGACCCGAAGGTCGGATGGATGACGAGGTTGTGCCGGCCGAAGACACCGAGGCCCGCGGCGATGGCGGCATGGCGGAGGGAAACGTCTCCGCGAAGACCCAGGGCCGGCGCCGACATGTCCAGCGGATAGGAAGAGAGAATCGGAGTGGTCCTCGCCTTGAAAGCCTTTTCGATGAAACGGGCCATGACGTACAGGTGGGTCTTGGAGGCGTCCATGACGGCCATCCGGCCTGCCATGTTGAGCCGGGGATTCAAACTGTCAAGGGCGCCGTCGATCATCCGGTGGCCGAAGACGATGATGGATTTCGCTCCCGGCAGGATCGTAAGCGGGTCGGGGGATAACTTCGACCGGTAATCTCCGATGGCGGCAAATCCGATGGCGTCGATGCCGAGACTCTGACCGTAACTCCTGATCTCCTCCCTCATAATATCCCCTCCTTTCGATTCACCGGGCGTCATCCGCCTTTTTTGTATTTTTCCGTTATGCCCTTCAGGATCTTCGCGTAGGCCTCGATCTCCTGCACCGTATAATCGGCTGCAATTTCGCCGTTGATGCACTGGATGACGTTCCGTGCCTTTGTTTCCTCCTCGAGTCCCTCGGGAGTGATGTGGATCTGGATCGCCCTGCGGTTTGACGGGTCTGTCCTCCGCTCCACGAGGCCGATTTTCTCCATGCGGTCGACGACGCGCGTCATCGCCGAGTTGTCTACGTGAATGGCCTGCCCCAGCTCCGACATGGTACGGAGGTCCTTTTGCGCCAGGAGAAAGAGAATCCCGACCTGGCCGAGGGGCACCCGCACACCCGCCTTTGCCAGCGAGGCATTGACATGCCCCCTCAGGGTCAGTTGAGCCATGGACAGGAGATAGATCAGCCGGTTATCCGATTTCATGAAGACGCCCTTTCGATCCTACATAATTTGACCATATCAATAGTTGATATTATCAATAGTGTCAAGCAACAACCTTGCATTCTTTCGTGTCTTTCGACAGCCGGTCATATCCGCTTGCCGGGTGAATCCACCTCCAGCCGGCCGGCAGGTGCTGACCGGGAAGATGCAGAATATCTTGCACCGGATCTTCTGTTTCCAGCGATGGCCGGATTGGACAGCATTCCCCCGATGGACATTTGCTTTTCGTTGCCATATGCTTTTCCGGCATGGTTGACGGGATCGTTCTTTCCGGCATATCGATTCATTCTGCAGCCGGTCTCGATCTCCGGTGGACGCCCCTTCCCCCTCTCCTGTTTCCGACATCCCGTCGGACCGGCGTTCCGCACAGTTCAAGGAGGATCCGATGAGATACACCATCGTTCTGGCGGCCTTGCTGGCCGCCTCCGTCTGCGCGGCCGGAGAAATCTCCATCTACAGAGAAAAGAACAGGCCCGTGACCATCACCAATATGCCCTTTCCCGACGGACGCGATCAAAAGGCAGCGGCCGTCATCGAATATGAAGAGTTGACGGACCAGGAAAGGCTGCAGATCGAAGAAGAGAAAAAGGCGCAGGCAAAGGCTTGGCGGGAACGGCAAGCCAGGGAGGAAAAGGAATGGAAGGCCCGGATGGAGGCCGAGCGGAAAGCGGAGGAAGAACAGGCCGGTGCGGAAGAGCTGCGAAGGCTCAAAAAGGAAGTCGCGGAGGCCAAGGCGGCCGCCGCCGCCGCCGCCGTCAAAGCTTCTGCCCTGGAGGATGCGGTGATGGCGGAGGCCTACAGGAGGACCGGGGTTCCTCACAAGGGCCGCCTCCAGCTCAAGCAAATCCGGAAACAAACCAAGAAAAACCGTGTTACCGGCATCCGGCCTCAAAGAGCCCCGGGACCTTCGGCGCCCGGTAACGGCGCAGGGCGGCGCACCCCTGATACCGACCGGAAAAGACAAGGGATCATCCCACCGCCAAGATAAGCCGCCTCGCGGTGACCGTTGTCTGTTGTCCTCCATTCCGGCCCGAATGTGTCCGCCCACGATGATATCCAGGCGTTCCTCGAGTTGTGGCAGGGGATGATTTGGATGACCGCAAATATGAACGGGGAACGATATGCCGGAAGCGGCCGGAGGCATCGGCTCTACCTTTGCCTGGCCTTTGCCTGCATTCCGGGATCAGCCGTGAGGAGGGATCCCTGTCCGTTATCTTTCTTGGGATTGAGCGTTTCTCTGTCCGTCACTGGATCGTGATGCCCAGTTTCAGAAACGCGGCCGCCGACGCCGCCCACCTTTCCTGCGGCAGCCATCGATCCGAAAGGCCGTTTCCATTCCCCGCCCGATAGTGCTTTTCCTCGTGAGGCTGTGTGCCGCCGATCAGCACCCGGCCCTCCTCGAGGCGGGCCAGGCGAAAAGGATCCATCACCAGGCAGGAGATGTCGTCATACTCAAAGGCGCTGCCGTTTTCCTGAACAAGACGGTGCAAATGTTCGCCGACGCCGTCCGCCGGGACCGTGACAAAGGCATCCGTGAGGCCACCAAGAAAGGAGCGACCGATACAGAATCGCAGCAGATCGTCGAACCCGTCACTGTAAAGGACAACGCGGGCATTCCCTCCGGTCAGGCGGTGTTGCACAACGTCGACGATCTCGGGGCTGCGCCCGGCAAAGACCATGTTGCGATCCGTCTGGAACAGGATTTCGCCCCGCACGGAATCCATGACCAGGACTCCGCTGTCGCCACCATGGGCGATTGTCAGGGCGATTCCCTCGTCATCGTCCCTGACGGCCACACAACTGAACGTCGTCTTGTGCTGGTATTTCTGTCCGGAATAAACCTTGTCGTTGATCAGAGCCTTCCAGTCCGCAGCCGTCTCTGGAACGCCGGCCTGCGTCAGGGTCTCGGACAGCCGGCACAGGATGTCCCGCGAAGCCCAGGGAAACCGCTCCGTCCCATCCGCCACGGCAAAGACGCGATGCTGAAAGTCGAAATACAGGCAGTCGCCGTTGCCGTACCCGCTGCGGACCTTGTCCGTTCCGGTAAAGATGCCGCCGCTCAGCGCACCCCTCTGTCTCAGGATGCGCTTCGCGGCATTGATCTCGATGACCGGAGCTTCGTCCATGGATTAGTCAATAACCCTGAAATATTCGACGTCCCGGGTACTTCCCTTGCGGTCCTTCGCAAAGACGGGCTCAACCCGGGCGCCAACCTTTACCTTACTTTCATCTTCCAGATCAATATAATGCTGCAGGAGCGTGTCCGCGCCGTCGAGCTTGATGAAGCCGTAGCCGTAGGGCACGGGCTTCTGATGGCCCGTTTCCGGGTCGATGAAGGCAAACCGCAGGATGGTGAACGTGCCGATCACACCCTTGGGACCCACTTCGACCCAGTCGTTCATTTCCACAAAACACGAGCCGCAGACGCCCCGCGGCGGGATATAGACCTTGCCGCACTTGGGGCACTTGAGTCCCATGAAGCGCTTGTTGTCACGGGTTTCCGTGAAAAACCTGCTGCCGTGCATTCCTACCGCGTATGCAAAAGGCTGTGATGCATCACCGGATTCAATGATCAATTGTTCTTTTTCAGCCATGATTGTTTCACCTCTCAATTGGGTTTTTTCTTCCCGTGAAGGAGCATGTCCGTCCACATGCATCCACCGAAACCGGTGCTGACGGCGAAGTTGACGTCCGGCACCTGCCGCGCGTCCGCCTTGCCCATGACCTGCATCGCTGCTTCCGCACAGCGGATGAGGCCGGTCGCACCGATGGGATTGCAGGCGATCACCCCCCCGGAGGGATTGACGGGAAGCTCTCCGCCCATATCGGTGTTCCCGTCCCATATGTATTGCGGCGCTTCGCCATGGCCGACGATCCCCATGTCCTCGATCCAGATGAGTCCGGCAAAGGAATAGGGCTGATACATCTCGATGACGTCGATCTGTTTTCGCGGCTCCTTGATTCCCGTCTTCTTCCAGATCTCCCTGGCGCATCTTTCCATGCTCGTCAGACGTCCCCAGTCACCGTCGCCAAGGTAGGTGTAGGAGTGACGCGCAGCGGTTCCCCAGATCCAGTCCGGCACCGGGCAGATTTTCTCCGCAACGTCCTCATTGGCCATGATGACCGCACAGGCACCGTCCGTCCGGGGACAGACATCGAGCAGGTGGATGGGATCCGCCAGCATCGGGGAGGCCAGCACTTCTTCCAGTGTCACTTCTTTCCGAAGCTGCGCATGGGGATTGTTCGTCGCATGCTTCCGGTCACGAACGGAAACACGGGCGGCATCCCGGTCGGTGGCGCCGTAGCGGGCCATATAGCCCTGGGCCTCGGCGGCGAGCCCCGAAATGGCACCGGCGAAGACCTGCCGGTCCCAAATGGGGTCGAAGGCCGTCGTGATGGCGCCGGTTGTATCGGATTCCGAGTTTTTCTCCCAGCCGATGATCAGGACCTTCTCGAACATGCCGGAAGCGACCATGTGGTAGCCTCCGATGGCCAGGGAGGCACCTGTCGTGCCGCCGGTGGTGATCTTGATGACCGGTTTCATGACGCCGCCGGAACCGTCGACACTCCAGCAGTCCACGTAATTGATTCCTTCAAAGTGATCCATATTGCCGATGAGGATGGCACTGATGTCCTTCATCTTCAGGCCGGCGTCGGCCAGAGCGCGCTGAACCGCCTCGTTGATAAGTTCCTGACCGTTCACATCCGGCCGATGGCTCTTGTGGAAGGTCTGTCCCGTCCCCACGATTGCTACTCGTTTCGCCATGGTTTTACCTCCTACCTTTCCTTGTCCAGAATCCAGACGCAGTGTGACTGACCGCAGAGACCGTTCACGCCATGGGCAAGGCCGGTTTTCGCGTTCTTTACCTGGTGCGCCCCGGCGTCGCCGCGCAGTTGCATCACCACCTCGGCGATGCGATACAGTCCGGCGGCGATCACGGGATGACCCGCCAGGAGGCCGCCCGACGGATTGACCGGCAGCGGGCCGTCCATGTTGAAGTGACCCGCCTTGAGAAGAGCGGCCGCTTTGCCGTACTCCGCCAGCCCCATCTCTTCCAGCCAGAGCAGCTCCTGGTATGTGAATGCATCATAGAGTTCAACCACGTCGATTTCTTTCTTCGGATCCTTGATCCCGGCCATGCTGTAAGCGTTCTTTGCCGCCTCGACGAGGGAGTTGCTCCGGGCCAGATCGCGGTCACCGAAGAAGAAATGATCCGTGCAAAAGGAAAGTCCCTTGATCCAGACGGGCTGCTGCTTGAACTTCGTCGCCGCCGATTCGTGGGCGATGATGACGGCACAGCATCCGTCCGACACGGGCGAGCAGTCGAGCTTGCGGAGCGGGTCCGCAATCATCTCGGATTTCATGACATCGTCCACGGTGATCTTCATGGGAAGCTGCGCCAGGGGATTCATGAGTGCATTTCCGTGGTTCTTCACCGAGACCATGGCCATGTCTTCCGGCTTCAGCCCGGTCCGATCCAGATAGGCGTTGGCCTGCATTCCACAGGCGGTGATCATGTCCATGCCCAGTCCCCGCTCGTAGATCGGGTCGAAGGAGCAGTTCGTGATCAGGCTGGAAACACACTGCGAGCCCTTGGAATGGCCCGTGACCAGGGTCGTTTTGTAGGAGCCCGACAGGGCACGGGTATAACCGTAAAAGGCACCGTAGGTCCCGTCACCCTCCACGCAGGATGTATTCTTGTCCGCTGCTCCGCTGGCATCGGCCACGGCCATGCAGGAGATCGTGCGGCCATCCCAGAAATCGCTGGAGGTCGTGATGACATTGTCGATGTCATCGATCGTCATGCCCGCATCGGCCAGGGCCTTGTTTACCGCTTCCCAGGCCATGTCGGCAAAAGTCTCCCGCTTTTTGTTCGCCTCGATTTTCGTCATTCCGACGCCGATAATTGCTGCCTTATCCATGGTTCCTCCCTACTTGACCGGCTTGAAATGTGAGATGTCACGGATGGTTCCCGTCCGGGAGTCGGCAAACACCGCTTTCACGCGCATGCCGATCCTGACTTCTTCGGGCTTCACTTCGCCCAGGTAGTGGAGCAGGGCCGTATCGGCCCCGTCCAGCTTGACGAGCCCCCAGACGACGGGCAGCTTCTTGTCCGCCGGGATCGCCTCCAGCTGACGCCGGGCGACACTGTAGGAAACAACGGTTCCCTCATCGGACACACCGACCCATTCCGTGTTTTCCGTGAAACAGGCAGGACAGGTCTTGCGGGGCGGCATGAACACCTTCCCACAGGTCCCGCAGCGCGGGGCAATGATCTTCCGGTCGTCCCTCAGGCTGATGAAGAACTTGCTTGCGGTATCACCCGCCCACCAGCTGTACGGGACGCTGATCTTGCTGTTGTAAACCATTGGTTCAACACCCTTGAACACGTCGGCCATTCTTATTGCCTCCTCTCTTTCATGTGGCTTTTACTGCATGTACCCTTCCTCGAAATTTGCTCATTACGCACAATGGATGCCAAGGCTTTCACGATAAAACCTCTTTTTATAACAGAGCCTTGCGATCGATCGGGAATCAAATCCCGGCATCGCGCCAGGCAACATATGGTCATGTGTCATTATATGGACAAGATGTCGCAGGACGGGCAGTCATGGGAAGGAAACATCCTGCCTCCCTCCGAGGTCATGAACTGGCCGTCGATGTGCGTCTCTCCGATGCGATCACCGAAAAAAGCGCAGCAGGCAAAAAAGCAGGGTGGGAGGGGAAGAGAAGACCGGATGATACCGTCATTCTGCAGGAGCATGACCAGCGAACACCGGCCGACCATGGCAACGATCAAGAATCATGCATGTCTCCGGCGTAAAGAGCCACCGGGTCGTTGTATTCTGCCGGCACTCCCGCGGGCCCCGGAAGGATGTTTCCCGCCGCCCGAAGGGCATCCTCCCCGGGAATTGCTTGCATCGGGCCTCACGGCCTCGACACTGGCTGCGGCAGCCCCATGAAGACGATGCCCTGGTCAATTGCATCGCATCTTGCTCTTCATGGCGTCATATCCCCGGCAGTTTCCCAACTGGCAGGCCTTGATGAACGAACGGCAACTCTCCCGCGTATTGCCCAGGAAGAAATAGGCATATCCGCGCTGGTTGAAGGCGCTGGCATAATCGGGCTTCAGCCGGATTGTATGATCGAAGTCCGCGATGGACCGCTGATACCGCTTCTGCCCCATGTATTCCAGGCCCCTCAGGAAATAGGCCTCCGCACGGTCCGGTTTCAGCTGGATCACCCGGTCGAAATCGCGGATCGCCAGGTTAGATTGCCCAATGATTCCATATGTATTACCCCTCGAAAGATAATACGAGTAATCTTCCTGAAGCGAGATCGCCTTGTTGTAATCTTCGATCGCCCGATCGTAAATCCGAAGTGCGGAGTATGAACCTGCACGGCTGGAATAAAGATCGGCCGAATCCGGTTTCAGGCGTATCGCTTCACTGTAGTCCCGGATGGCATTCTGATGCTTACCAAGTCTTGCGTTGGCAAGCCCCCTCGAATTATAGGCGAATGCGTTGTCGGGCGCCCTTCGGATCGCTTCGTCGAAGCTTAGGACGGCGAGCTGGTATTGTTTCATCCGGACGTGAAGCATCCCCCGCTTTGAATACAAAAAGGGGTTGTCCGGCTGCAGTCGGATTGCCTGGTCATTGTCCTGAAGGGCTTTTTGATAATTGTTGAGGCCGGCATAGGCGGAGCTTCTTCTCAAATACCCGAATGCATCTTTCGGCTTTTCGAGCTGAATCACCTTCTTATAATCACTCACGGCCAGGTCTTCCCGACCGGTTGCAGAATGGATGTCGCCCCGCAACGAATACGCTTCGCTGTAATCAGGTTTCAGCTTTATGGCCTTCGACAGATACTCCGTCGCCTTCCGGCCGCCCTGGGTGATTTGCGACAGATAGGTTGATCCATGCATACTGGAAACCGTGAGCTGCCATTGCGCCGATGCCTGATTATACAAATCAACCGCCGATAGTTCCCTCGATACCTCCTGGAACTGCTTTTTCAGTTTCCCGGGGCTTTCCCTTTTCGCTGTAAAACGCCGATTTTCCTCTTCCAGCCTGGCAACCCGGTTCAAAAGCTCTTTCTCCCGCTTCCTGGCCTGGTTGAGCTGGTCCATGTAGGTCCTGTCCCGGAGAAGTTTCCCGACCCTCTTTTCCAGCAATGATGTATCCACCAGCACCTTGACGACAACCTCGATCCCGAAGCTGTCTTTCGTGTGGTAGTTCTCCTGGGAAATCACCTCCGCCTTGAGCACGCCGGCAGCCAGGGCAAGAATTTCATCCTTCTCGACCGCGCTGTCCTTCACGACCGTGAGGCTCTCGATATAGGTCCCCGCCATCTCCAGGGCTTCCCGCTTCGCTTTCGCAATCGCTGCAATGCGGGCATCGTCCGGCGACTGACTGCCTCCGAACGGCTGCTTGACCGTATGGGTGATGGTTTGCGTGTCTGCCTGGACGCAGACGGGAAGGAGCAGCAAAACCACAAAAATCATCGAGAGGAAGGTTTTCACGAGGGCCTCCTGTTTTCCGGAACGGGATGAATTCCCTTTATGATCACATGCACACCATTTCGCGGACGGACATCACCGGCGATCCCGCATGAAAACGGTAACGGAGCCGGGAAGATCTTTGCTCCCCTTGCGGCGGACGGATGACAGTCCACGGCCCCAGCCTTCCGGTTTTCCGGCAACGACAAAGCTGCACAGCCCGTATCGGTTGTAATCCTGAATGATTCTGAGCGACAGTCATGTAGTGAGTACCCTGCCGGGCACAGGAAGGCAACCGCTTTTTCATCCGGCTCCGCCTCATCCGTCGCCACCTGCGCCCCGGTCTTTCCCGCTTTTTTCTCCTCCTCCCCGCGGCATTCCTGTACAATGCCGGCCAAGAGACCTCCATGTCCGGGCCGGCACCGGAGGCACGCGGCAGGATGCGATGGCGCCGCCTCGACTGTCTGACTAACGGCATGAAGAGGTATCGAAACGAAATGACGGGTCCCTTCCCGTCCACAAGGATGCTTTGTTGAAAAAGATTCCCGTCCTGCTCTGCCTGCTCTGGATGCTCCTCTGCCTCTCCCCGGCACAAGGCGAGGACTGGAGAAACCTGGTGCAGCCCATCGGGACCCTGATCGTCGTGGAGACGGCGGCAACGGTGAATGCAAGGCTGGGAGGGATCCCCCCCTTTGAAGCCAGCACCGACGTAACCACCATCCAGACCTCGGTCCCCCAGTATTTCATCCGCTTCTACAACCCGACGGATCCCGCGAATCCATCGAATCCCGTCGGTTCCTGGGTCATGCGGGCAGCGACGGTGCGGGGCCTCACGCCCGCCCAGGTGCGCGAGATTTTTGCCCTCCCTTCCTTTCCCACCCACATGACCATGGTGCTGGTGCCGGCAGGTAGCCGCATCTATACCGGACTGGCGGCGCCCATCGCCGGATGGGGTTTGGGAGGGGCGCAGCAATCCAAGCTGATCGGGCCGCCCTGGGTCCCTGCGGACAACTTCTTCAACCAGCAGAGCGCCCAGTCCTGCATCCTGTGCTACCGGACGCAGGCCCCGACCGGAAACACCGGCCGGATCGCAACGTACCTGGACGCGAGAATCCCGGCGGCCTACTCGGACCTGGAGGCGGTGTATCTCAACCTGGACCTGCTCTATGTCCCCGCGCTCTCCGAGTCGTTCCGCCAGGCCCTCGACCGGATCGGTCCGGCCCGCTATGACCGCCTCGCGGCGGACGCCCTGGAGACCGGCAGGGCAGGCAATGAGGCCGTGGATCGGCGCGTCAACGCGGCGTTTCTCCAGGTGCAAACCGGGAGGAGGGCGCTGCTGCACGTAGCCGGACCGGTCTTCCTTTCCGCCGACTCCGATGAAGGTGAAAACCGGCAGGGATGGGTGCGGCTGGCCGGAGGGCTGCAGCGGGCGGGGGACCTGGGATTCAACGCGACCTCCCAGGGGATCGTCATGGGCGTGGATCGGAGAGCCGGACAAAATGCGCTCATGGGCCTTTCCTTAAGCTATCTCCGAAGCACCCAGGCCTGGACGGAGGGTGGCGGAGCGAGGACCGACTATGCCAGGATCGGGATGTACGCGGCCTGGCTGAACCGCGACGTTTTCATTCAGGCAGGCCTCAACGGCGGATACGCAACGGGCGATGCGACCCGCCCGATCGTCTTCTCCTACGTTGCTCGCCAAGCCGAGTCCCATCCCGATGGTTGGGAGTTGAATCCGCGCCTGCGGCTGGGCTGCCGGCTCCCGATCGCTTTTCTCGATGCCATCCCCACCCTGTCCCTGGATTACGTTCATCAATACCGGGGCGGCTTCACCGAGACCGGGGCCGGAAGCCTCAACCTCCGCGTCGGTTCCTTTCAGAACCGCACGGTCCGCGGCCATCTGGGCATGGATGTCTCGAAGCGAATCCCCGTCGGGGAGGCTACGGTCCTGACGCCGCTTCTCCAGGCCGGCTGGGCGTACAACCAGCCCCTGGACGACCGCTCCCTCACGGCGGGGCTCAGCTCACAGCCGGACGACTTCCTCACGTACGGTGATGACCGGCCGGCCGGCTTCCTGACGGCCGGCGCCGGAATCGCCCTGTCGACAGGGGGGAATTTCTCGCTCAATGCCTTTTACGGACTGGAGTACCGGCGGGACATGACCAGCCAGAGACTGTCACTGGATCTGAAATATCGATTTTGACGCACAGCCCGTTGATTTGTGAAGGGATGAAGACGATGCCGCCACACCGCCGGGCGGAGAATCCCTGCCTGATCGACATTCACCGCAGGGAATGCGACGGCCGGGGAGGCAGGTTTTTCAGGAAAGGCCCCTGAGACGCCTCCAGGATTTCAGGTGGTGGATCGCAATCCCGCGATAACCCGGCTGCTCGCGGCAGACGCGCTCGACGATGGTCATCTCCCGCGACAGCGCCTCAGGGCCGAGATTCAGAAACGTGAGCTTCTCCAGCTCGGCGGGCCCGGTCTCCAGCCCGATCACCACGCCTTTCCCGGTCTTGGACGCATAGGCCAGCTCCCGTTCCGCATGACGGAGGATGCCGTCCTCCCCCTCGGCGTGGTTCCGGTAGTCCATCAGGGCCACGTAGTCGTAGAGATCCTGTACGAACTCGTTCAGCGGGCGTCGCCTTCCCTGCCAGACCACTTCCATCCCGTCGTACCAGAAAGGGACGGCCGCTCCGATTTCCAGCCCCGCATTCCGCGCCATGCCGATCCATTCCCGGGATCGCTCCAGGAACAGGCAGGCAATCCGGTTGGCATCCTTCTTCCAGGCGGCCAGGGTGTAGGGCTCTATATCGAGGTGAATGGCATCGAAGCGGGATCGCGCCGGGGCCTGACGGTTGAAATCCACCACCCGCTGAACCATTTTCCGTGCCACGTTGGCCTTTTCGGGAAGCACGTACTCGGGGGTGTTCAGGTAGAGGGAGCCCAGAAGGGCTTCGACCTTGAAGCCGCGACCATGCATCCGCTCTATCAGGCCCCGCAGCTTCCCGGCTTCATCCGCGATGGGCAGGCGCCCTTTGTAGGAATCCGCGTAGAGGTACAGGGTGTTGATCCCCTGGGACTGAAGGTCGTCCAGGGCCTCTTTTTCGAAGGCTGCATCATCGAGCAGGCGGAAGGTGTCGACTTCCCAGATCCACATGGCACGAGGCATCGCCGCCTCCACAGACAGGGCTCCCCACGGAACGAGCAGAAGCATCAGCGTGATGGGGAGCCACGCAAAGGGATGAAAAGAGGTTTTCATGGAAGGATGATATGCGGAAAAGTTTCTTGTCCGTCAATGAAGATTTGGCCATGGTTCATGACACAGGGGCGATTCAGGGCAAGGCGGTCAGACATGGAGA
The DNA here is from genome assembly GCA_964396205.1 of uncultured Syntrophaceae bacterium. GTDB lineage: Bacteria > Desulfobacterota > Syntrophia > Syntrophales > PHBD01 > PHBD01. The sequence continues at coordinate 1,540 of CAYNEJ010000023.1, read as the reverse complement.
GTTGCCGGATCCCGCTTCCCCGACCGGGAGGAAGGTCGCGACGGCCTCTCCGCGGAACCGCTCCTCAAAGAGAGTCGTAGGGCAAAAAGCGAAGGTGCGGGATGAATGCCGTCGTCATTTGCCGTCGGCACCGAACTTGACGGTCTCCGCATCGGCATTGAAAAGTCCCGTGTTTTCATCGATGCCCTGAAGGATGTAACGCGGCCGCTCTGCGTCGATTTCCCTGCGCGCCCGCTCATAGAGTCGGGTCAGTTTCCCCTTTCCCCGGCGGTCGATGATCAGGCCGAGTTTCATTTCCGGGAATTCCGTCAGCATGTCGTAATCGCCGTCGCTGTCTCCGCAGACCAGGATCGGCGGATAGCCCTTTGCGGCGATCAGACGTTTCCTGATCAGCTCGACCTTGCCCGGTCCCCAGGTCATTTCTCTCTCCGGCGACCGGGCTGCGTCCACAAGGCCTTTGTTTTCGGTATATTTTACGCCGAAGACGTTTCCCCGGGGAATGCCGTATCCATATTCCTTGTTGACGGCAAAGGGTACGACGATGTCTTCCGGCGATGCCGACACAATGTACACATCGATGCCGTTCTGCATCAGAGCCTGATAAAGGTTGCCCATGTCCGGGTAAATGCGGAGCCCCTGAAAAAGATCCCAGGCGGCCACAGCTTTGCTGCGGCGGTCGAGCGTGTCCGATCCCGTCAAGGTGAACTTCCTCAACCCGTCGCCAAGACCCTTTTTGATGGACATGTTGGACAAGGCCATCAGAGCCTCGCGGGTCATCCCGCTCATGAGCTGTCCCTGCCACTGGCTCGCGACGGCGGGCCCGGCGGTGACATACAGCGCTTCGAACAGGGCGAAAAGCTTCGCGCCGAAATCCCTGTATTCTTCTGACGCCTTGATCTCCTTGAGATCCCTGTCCCCGGCAAGGCCTCGATAATTCCTGTAAAGCCAGGCATAGTTTTCAACGAGATCTTCGATGAGGCCGTCGAACGCGATGGGTCTGCCCTGGCGATTCGGCAACCTCGACAGGCCCCGCGGCACGCTCAGACTGACGGCCCGGCGGAATTCGCTCACGGACAGGGAATAGCGCAGGGTATCGAACATGTAGTGGCTCAACATCTCTTCGATGTCTCCGAATGCGCTGGTGTTGTCCCAGTCGCAGACGGCGTAAGGCCTTCTTTTCGCGTCATACGCCGGATTGAGCCTGCCGTTTTCCAGAATCAGCCTCTCCAGCACGGCATGATTGCGCTCCGAGAACCGGCCCCGGGGCAATTCACCCGCAAATGCCGGCCAGCACACCCAGAATGCCAGAAAGGCGATGATCATACCCTTAACGGATCTTGACACCATCATGTCCTCCTGATTCCGGATGAGCAAACGCGGTCGGCGGGTCTTGAAATCAAGCGCTTTTCGCAACCACGTCTCATCCCGGTGACTCACTCATCGATCATTTCGGCCCAGGTCCAACAGCGCCTGAACGTGAACTGCCCTCGAAGCATTACCACATCCGGAGCAATTTTTCTGCTCCTCTTGAAGCAGCCAA
>CAYNEJ010000022.1:0-30212 GCA_964396205.1 uncultured Syntrophaceae bacterium | reverse complement strand
CGCCCGGGAGCACTGCTGGCGCTTCGCCCGCTTCGTCGATCACGTCATCACCGACGCCACCCGCAACTGCTCCTACTGGACATCAAAAATGGGGGACACTTCCCCTATTTTCCCCGGAGATGCGTCCGCCTCCTGACAGTGGATCTCTTCTCGGCCTGCCCGCCCTGCCGGGCAAGAGTTTGCGTGACAGGCTCGCCTCCAGTTTTTCTATAAACTCCTCGTCCGCCAGAGGCCTGCCTGTCGAAGTCGTCCTCCGGATTCTATCATCCATGGCAGCGTCTTCCCGCTTCAGAAACTGTTTGTAGGAACGTCGATCTTTGTCGTCAAGCCAACCCTGGCTGCTCAAGAGCGCATCGTCTCTACCGTCAACATGAGCCCGACAGCTCGACCAGCGGAAATCAGCGGGATTCAGGACCAGTCCGGCTTTTACCGGATTCATCTCGATATACCGGCACAGAGCCCACAGATAAGGCTCCGTCTCGACAATCACCGAAAAAAAGCGATTCTGCCAGAGCCGGCCGCTTCGACCGTACCGCCGGTTGAAATATTGAGTGTAAACCAGATTGGTCCGGCCCACACAACGGGCAAGCGATTCCTCCTTTTCGGGCACGCAGAGGAGGTGGACATGGTTGCTCATCAGGCAGTAGGCCCAGATCCGCAACGGATATTTCTCGGCGGATGCCTTCAATGCTTCCAGGTAGAAGGAGCAGTCGGCATCATCGAAGAATACATCCTCGCGGTTGTTTCCCCTCTGTGTAACGTGATGAGGATACAGAGGGGCCGTAACTCTGGCGATTCTCGGCATCAATACCTCCTAAAATCGGGCACGCTTCCTAGATGTTCCGAAGAACCCGTCCTTAGAAATATGGGAAGTGTCCCTGTATTTATTTATTTCCAGACCTCGGGATTGACCAGGTTCGGCGGCCGGTCTCCCCGCAGCCCCGCCAGAAGGTTCGTCACGGCCAGGTCGGCCATCTTCATCCGGGTCTCCCGGGTGGCGCTCCCGACGTGGGGCAGGAGGACAACGTTCTCCAGATCCGCCAGGCCCGGCGCCAGGCGAGGCTCGTCCTCGCAGACGTCCAGCCCGGCCCCGGCGATGGTCCCTTCACGGAGGGCCTCCACGAGGGCCTTCTCGTCCACCACGGGCCCGCGGGCCGTATTGATGAGGATCGCCGAGGGCTTCATGCGCCCGAGGGTCTCCCGGTTGATCAGGTGGCGGGTCTCCGGCGTCAGGGGGACATGGAGGGACACAATGTCCGCCTCCGCCAGGAGCTCCGGGAGAGATCGGAAAGACGCCCCCAGGGCCGCCTCTTCCCCTGTGTTCAGGCGGGTCCGGTTGTGGTAGAGCACCGGCATGCCGAATCCCCGGGCACGGCGCGCCACGGCCTGCCCGATGCGGCCCATCCCGACGATCCCGAGGGTCTTCCCGGACACCTCGCTGCCGAGAAAGAGGAACGGCGCCCAGAAGCGAAACCGCCCTTCCCGGACCATCCGGTCTCCCTCGACCACGCGGCGGCTCCGTGCCAGGATCAGGGCAAAGGCCACGTCCGCCGTGGCTTCCGTCAGCACCCCCGGCGTGTTGGAAACAGGGATGCCCCGGGCCGTGGCGGCCGCCACGTCGATGTTGTTGAACCCCACACCGAAGTTGGCGATCATCCGGAGGCCCGGTGCCCGGTCCATGGCCTCGGCATCCACCGCATCGGTGATCGACGGCAGCAGGCCCTCCTTTCCCGCGAGCCGCTCCAGAAAATCCTTTCGCTCCATGGGGCGATCCTGGGCATGGAAATCCACCTCGTACCCGTCGGCCAGACGGTCGAGAAGCTCCTTCGGAAGATTGAGGGTCACCAGCACTCTCTTTTTCATCGTCACCTCCTTGCAAAACAGGTCAGACTTCTTTTGCTCTGCACAAACAAGTCCGATCTGTCTTTCACCCGTCGGCAGCTACAGGTAGAAATCCGCCACCTGCAGCACCTCGCTCACGGAGCGCACCAGTCCGAGGACCGGGACGTGGTCCGGGTGGACCTGGTAGCGCTTCAGGGCCTCCACGTCCTCGAAATCGGCCACGAGGGCAAAATCGACGGAACGCTCCGTCCGGAGGATGTCCGGACCGCAAGCCCACCCCTTGATCTCCTGAATTTTCCCCGGCAGCCCTCCCAGGGCCTTCTTCACCTCCTCCACCTGATCCGCCGTCACTCCCGCCTTGAACTTTACGAACACCACGTGCCTGAGCATGTTTCTCCTCCTTTCCAAAAGGCATCCATTGGATGGAACAATGGACATTAACAAATCTTTTCGCTATAGAAAAGACCAAGGATCCGCAAGGATTCCAGGAGGCCCGTTCTTTCAGCCCAAATCCCCCGGACAAGATACGCAGAGGAGGTGCGGCTTCATGAACAATCTGCTTGACGGCATCGAAGAAATCCTGCTCATGGGCCCGGGCCCGTCCTGCGTGCCCCCGACGGTCTACGAGGCCCTGGCGAAACCCACGCTGGGCCACCTGGACCCGTATTTCCTGGCCATCATGGACGGCGCCAAATCCATGCTCCAGGAACTCCTGAACACGAAGAACGCCCTCACGGTTCCCATGTCGGGGACCGGCTCCGCCGGGATGGAGGCCTGTTTCGTCAACCTGGTGGAGCCCGGGGACCCGGTCCTCGTCCTGACGAACGGCGTCTTCGGCCGCCGCATGCAGGACGTGGCGGGACGGCTGGGAGCCCGCGTGGAGGCCCTGGAGTTCGAGTGGGGAAAGCCCGTCGATCTCGACCAAACGGCAGCGGCCCTGAAGAAAGGTCCCTTCTCCATCGTGGCGGTGGTCCACGCGGAGACGTCCACGGGCGTCCGGAACCCCGTCGCCGAGATCGGTGAGATGCTGGCCGGCACGGATACGCTGTACCTGGTGGATACTGTCACGAGCCTCGGCGGGATCGAGGTCCGCATGGACGACTGGGGCATCGACGCCCTCTACGGCGGCACCCAGAAGTGCCTCTCCTGCCCGCCGGGCCTGGCGCCTCTCTCCTTTTCGGAGCGGGCCGCGGCGAAGCTGAACGGCCGGAAGACCAAGGTCCCCAACTGGTACCTGGATTTGAGCCTCATCACGAACTACTGGAACCAGAACCGGGTCTACCACCACACGGCCCCGGTGAACATGCTCTACGCCCTGTACGAGTCCCTGCGGCTCATCCTGGAGGAAGGACCGGAGAAGGCCTTCGCCCGGCACCGGGAAGCCCATGAGGCCCTCGTGGCCGGCCTCGAAGCCATGGGGCTCACGATGCTGGTGGACAAGCCCTTCCGCCTGCCCATGCTCAACACCGTCCGCTGCCCCGAGGGGATCGACGAGCTCGCCGTCCGGAAACGGCTGCGGCAGGAGTTCAAAATCGAGATCGGCGGGGGGCTCGGGCCCCTGGCGGGAAAGATCTGGCGGATCGGCCTCATGGGCCACACGGCCCGGAGAGAGAACGTGGATCGTTTTCTGCAAGCCCTGCGGCAGGTTCTTGGCCGAACCTGATCGGGTATCCGGAGGAACCTCTTTGAAAAGCGACGGCAAATCCGGAAAAACGGACGAGCACGCCCTGATCGCGGAGTACAGGCGCCTGAAGCCGGTCTACGCCGACTTGTGCCTCTCCATGAGCAACCTCCTGTACAGCCTCCTCCAGAACGGGGGGTACAAATTCCACCTGACCCACCGCGTGAAGGACGTCGAGGAGCTCCGCTCCAAGATCCGCCGCAGGAGGGACCGGTGCTACCGGGTCCTGGGAGACGTGGAGGATCTGGCGGGCGTCCGCGTCATTTTCTACCTGGAGAGCGAAAAGGAAGGCTTCATCCGGGAGCTTCGCAGGGAACTGAGCGGTGAAATCCGGCGGGAAGACCACTGCAAGGAGGAGGGCTACCGGGCGACGCACCTGACGGTCTCCTTCGGCGAAAAGCGGTACCGGCTGAGCGAATACAGGAAATTCAGGGGCCTGAAGTGCGAGATCCAGATGACCTCCATCCTCTGCCACGCCTGGTCGGAGATCGAGCACGACATCTTCTACAAGGAGGATCGCGACAAACCGTCCGGCAGGGGAAAGAAGCTCTCAGAGCTTCGAGAGCGGATGTCCGTCCTCATGAACGACCACATCACCAGGGCGAACGCCGAGCTGGAGGATATCGCGCGGCAAGTGAGGAACATCCGGGGAGAGAAGGAGGAAAACCACCGCTGACACTCCGCCCGGCCTTTCTCCCGGCAGGCGGCACCGGCCCGCGGAATCGCGAGTCCGACCGGTTCGGCAGGCCTCGACCGGCGGGCCCTTCGATCCGGGGCACCGGTCTTGCCGCTTTGTCTTCCTCATCCCCTGCGTTTGTTCAAGCCATTTCCCAGTCTCCCGTTATCGAGAAAAGTCCCTGACCAGAGTCCCTCGAAGAAAGAACGGGCATTCGACCCGATGGAGCGGTTGTCGTACCCTCCCTCCTGCACCACCAGCGTCGGAAGGCGCAGGCTCCCGATCCGGAAACCCAGTTCCCGGAATTCGCGCGCCTTCAGGCTCCACGTTCCTGTCGGGTCCCCCCTGGCCGTATCCAGGCCGAGGCACAACACGAGAAACTTCGGATGAAAATTCCGGACCCTCGCCAGGGCCCTGTCGAGGACGGCCAGGTAGGCCGGTCCGTCCACCGCCTCCGGGAGGGGATAGTTCCCATTGTATCCCGCCCCCTCCCCTTCCCCCCTCTCGTCGGCGAACCCGCTGAAATAGGGATACGCCAGGGACGGGTGGGCATGGATCGAGAGGGTCAGAACATCCCGCCGCCGGTAGAAGATCACCTGGTTCCCGTTCCCGTGGTGATAGTCCAGGTCGAGGATCGCCACGGCACCGAACTCGCTGAGATAATGGGCAGCCGCCGCGGCATTGTTGAAGTAGCAGAACCCCCCGAAGGCGCGGGGCTCCGCGTGGTGGCCGGGAGGCCTCACAAGGGCATAGGCGAGGCGGATCCCCTCGAGAACCAGGGAAGCCCCGGTGAGGGTGCAGTCCACGGCCCGCTTCGCCGCGACGAAGGCCTTCCGGTTGAGGGGCGTGAAGGTGTCGATGCAGTAGTAGCCGGCCCGGACCGCCAGTTCCACCGGTGGCCGGGCCTGGTTCCGGATGGGAAACACGTAGGGATAGACGGATCCGTCGGGAGGCAGGGTTTCGCAGACCCGCTTGAAATAGCGGATGTAAGCTGAGTCATGCACGGCCGCCAGGTGCCTCTCCGGAAAGTCGAGCGGCTCGACCCGGCGGAAGAGATTGGTCCGCTCCAGGGCCTCCAGGATCGTCCGGATGCGGACCGGGGATTCCACGTATCCGCGGTCATGAATGTGATGTGCGGCATGCCGGTCCGAGACCACGAGAGCGATGGTCGAGATCCTTCCGGAGACCGGGTAGTGCCGCTGCGGGGATGCCTTCTGGTAGCGCGGCGGACGGATCCGGACCGGGTCGTCCCGAAAGGAATCGACCACTGCCCGCACGTATTCGGGACCGCAGATGTCCCCGTATTTTCGCTCCAGGATTGCCTTGACAATAGCCCGGGCGTGACCGCGGCGGAGGGGGAGATCCCTGCCGAGGCCGTCGAAGACAAGGTAGGGAGGGTTGTCACCGCCGGGGGTGACGGGGGTTTCATAGGCGGTCCCGACGACGGGGTACGCGCCGAAGGCCTCGTAGAACTTCAGGCGAGCCATGTTCTCCCGGAGAATTTTCGTGTCCCGGCAGAGAAGCGGGTCGTCGGGCAGGCACTCGAAAAAGACACCGGCCGCATTCAGGAGGAGCGCCTCCTCCCGCACCCGCTCGTACAGGGCCGCCCCGAAGCCCCTCCCGGTCAGCTTTGTGCTCGTAGCGAGGTACTCCAGAAAGCAAAACGAGAGGGAGGGGTCATGGGAAAGCAGGGCGAACCCGCGGACGGAGCCACCCTGCCCCTCGGCCACATAGAGGATGGAGCGGAAGTCATACACAAAGGGATTGCGGAGCGTGTCGGGGATTCGGTCGATCCGGCCCTGGCCCAACCCCTGAAAGCGGGCAGCCAGGATGGACCGGACCTGTTCGATGGCCAGGCGGTTTCTCTTCTGGACGTCATCGAAAATCTTCCGGATGCGGAACATGGCCGCGCCTCCTCAGCCCTTGCCGCGGAGTGACGTCTCCCGGGACGGATCCCCCCACAGGAGCGGGCTGAAACGGGTGTGGCGGTCGTAGACGTCACTCCCCTCGACCCGCTTCAGATATCCCACGACGAGATAGGTGACGGGCGTGAAGGCCGCCTCGTAGGCGCTCTTGACGAGCCACTGCGTGACGATCATCGTCCCCAGGACGGGGAGCGGAATCATGCCCCAGAAGGCCGCCGCAATGAAGATGGCCGAGTCGGCCAGCTGGCCCACGACGGTGGAGCCGATGGTCCGCAGCCAGAGAAAGCGCCCCGCCGTTGCGATTTTCATCTTCGCCAGGACGAAGGCATTGAGAAACTCGCCCACGAGGTAGGCTGCAAAGGATGCCGCGAGGAGCCGGGGTGCGAACCCCAGGAGGGCCTTGTACGCCTGGTTCGAAACGGTGGCGTCCATGGCTCCCAGGCTCCAGAAGGAGGCGGCTGGAATGCGGATGCTGGCCTCGATGGCGAGGACCGCCAGGAGGTTGCAGGCAAAGCCCGTCCAGATGACCCGTCGGGCCCGGCCGTAGCCGTAGACCTCCGTCAAAACGTCGCCGAAGATGTACGACAGGGGAAAGATGATGACCGCCGCCGGCAGGACGAGGGGACCCGCCTGGATCAGCTTGACGGCAATCAGGTTGGCGACGATCAGGGAAGTGACGAAGAGGGCCGTGATGGCCGGCAGCCAGCGGGATCGCCCGGTTACGGATTCATTCATCATTCACTCACGGGAAAAACAGGTCCGATTTTTTTTGAAAAATCCACTCATGCAGGCTGTTCAACAATGCCCGGAGGCAAGGCCCCCAAAATCCTGAGCCGCGCGTCGTACTTTTTGGCACGTCGAGTGGCGCAGGATGAGGGAAACGCAGCAGACGGGCTTTCTCAACAGCCTGAGGCCCTGTACTCCGCATCCACGGTGATGGATATCCCCCCGCGGACGGCGAACTCGCCGGTGACCTTGCACCAGCGCGGCGCCAGCGCGGCCACGAGGTCGTCCAGAATGGCATTCGTCACGTGCTCGTGGAAAACACCCCGGTCGCGGTAGGACCAGAGGTAGAGCTTCAGGGATTTCGACTCCAGGATCCTGCGGTCCGGGATGTACTGGATGGTGATCACGGCAAAGTCCGGCTGGCCCGTGGCGGGGCACACGCAGGTGAACTCCTCCGTCCGGAGGGTCACCGTGTAGTCCCGGTCGCGATTGTGGTTCGGAAAGGTCTCCAGCTTCCGGACCGGCCGGGCCTTCTCCCCCAGGAGGGTCAGTCCCTCGAGGTCTTTCTTCACGGTCATCTTCGCCATGGCACCCTCTCCCCGCGCAAGCTCAAACGGGCCGATTCCTATAGCAATTCGCCTGATGAAAAGCAATGACTCCGTTGTCCGGCCGCCGGACCCCCTCCGGGCATTCCTCCGCGATCATCCGCATCGCTTCCCGCTCGTGGTAGCTGGCGGTCGGAAAAACCGACTCGAAGAATCCGCAGTGCCCCCCGTGGGGCAGGATCCGCAGATCGAGGTTCGGGTTGGGTGCCAGCCCCCGGAAGTCGCTCACGTCGATGATGGGGTCGTCGGCAGAGGCGAAGATTGTCAGGGGCGTCTCCAGGTGACGGAAGGCTCCGTTCAGCAGAGTGTACTGCCGGAAATAGGTCCGGTAATCGGGAAATTCGGGGAAGTAGCCCATGATGGCTTCCGTGAGGTCGATGCAGGTGTCGTGCTCCTTCAGCAGCTCCCCGAAACGGAACCGATCGGGGTAGAGACGCTCCTTTTTCCGGAGGGAGCGCTTCCACTTCTTCAGGAAATACCGCCGGTATACCGCCGGCCCCTCGTCGATGGCCACCGTGGCCCTGTACGGGTCCAGCGGCGGGCTGACGGCGAAGACCCGCCGCAGGCCGGGGATTGGGTCCTTGCCCTGCCGGAGCGCGATCCGGAGGGCGAAGTTGCCCCCCATGGAGAACCCCATGATCCAGCAGGGGGCTCCCTTCGCCAGCGTCGCGGCCTGGCCGGTGGCGGCATGGGTTTCTTCGATGAGGGCACCGTGGAAGAGCCCCTCGTTGAGGTTGTGGCTGTCGCCGTGGTCCCGGAGGTTGAGGCGGAGGATGTCCAGGCCCCGGTCCCAGAAATATCGCCCGGCTGAGCGGATGTAGGCAGAACCGGCGCCGCCTTCCCAGCCATGGAGAAGGATGACTAGGCCCCGGGGATGATCGCCGGGATGGGGGGAGTGAAATCCCTGGAGGCGGGAGCGGAACACGCCCTCCAGAATGACTTCCGAGGCGGCCTCTTCCATGGGATGGCGGCCGATCACCCGCAGGCGCGAACTCGACAGCAGGGTTTGAACGTGGGGATTCTTCAACCAGCCCGCGGGCCGGTACGCACGGCTTGTCATTTTACATGGAACCTCACTGTATCAAGAATCTTTGCCTCGGCATCCGCCAGCGACAGGACATGCTCCCCCCGGACCGGCGCCCAGACATGGGAGGCAGCCTGCCCGGCGGTGCGGCCGTCAAGGATCCATATCGCACCGGCGGGCGATCTGGCCAGAAAAGAAACACGCTGGTTCTCCTCCGGGATATCCGGATCAAGGGCCAGAACGGCCCCCGAGGGCGGATACAGAATGGCCGCGATTGTCTTCGGGGGGGCCGGCACTGCCGCCGGCGTCGGCTCGGTCCCCGCCAGGAACCACTCGGTCCGGTCCGGCTCCTCGCCGGATTGAGGGACCGTCGCGGCGGTCACCCCCTGCGGGGGATCGGGCGGCCTGGATGGGATCCGTGCGTGCAGGACGTTCATGATCTCCAGCCACACCGGAGCGGCACCCGAGATACCCGTCACGTTCCACATGGGTGCCCCGGAGAAATTGCCCACCCAGACCCCGACGGTATACCGCTCCGAGAACCCGACGCACCAGTTGTCCCGCATGTCCTTGCTGGTTCCCGTCTTCACGGCCGTCCAGAACCGTGTCGAGAGGACGTTCTCCAGTCCGAAGGTGGCGCTCCGGGCCTCCCGATCCGCCAGAATGGAGGAGATGATGAATGCCGCCCGCCGGTCCATTCCGGCCTTCCCGGGTTGAATCCTCCCGGTCGGCAGGATGGACAGGCCGCCGGCCCGCCCGCCGTCGGCCAGAACCCGGTAGGCCGTCACGAGTTCCCAGAGTGTCACGTCGGCCGACCCGAGGGCCAGCGACCAGCCGTAGTACTCTCCGTCCTTCCGGATCCCGCCAAAGCCGATGTCCCGGAGGCGCAGGGCGAACGGCTCCGCCCCGACCAGTCCGAGTACCCGCACGGCAGGGACGTTGAGGGACGACGACAGCGCCGTCCGGACGCTCACCGGCCCGGCATAGCGGTTCGTGTAATTCTCCGGCATGTACAGCCCGGCCGGCGTCGGGATCTCCACGGGTGAGTCCTCCACAATGGAGGCCGCCGTGAGGATTCTCCGCTCCAGGGCCAGTCCGTACAGGAACGGCTTCAGGGTGGATCCGGCCTGCCTCGGGGCCCGGACGCCGTCCACGAAAGGCGCCGAGGAGTCCGGCCCCTGGTTGCCCGCGTAGGCCAGGATCCCGCCGGTCCGGTTGTCCGCCACGAGGACGGCCCCGTCCCCGACGTTCCGGTCCCGGAGCATGCCCAGGTGCCGGCGGAGGATCTCCAACACCTGCCGTTGCAGGTCGCCGTCAAGCGTGGAGGCGACCCTCCGGCCCCCTTCCCTGAGGAGGAGTCTGGCCACGTGGGGCGCCAGTGCCACGGCCGGCTGGACGAAATACGGCTGTCCCAGCCGCTCGTCGGCGAGGAGGCGGAGGGCGTCGGGCGTCGTCACGCCCTCAAGGGAGCGGGCCAGCCGCCACGCCCGGGCGGCGGCCTGCTCGGGCCGGGCCCGACCGGCCGGGATCAGGGCCGCCAGCAGGAACGCCTCTTCGTCGGTGAGGCCAGAAGGGTCCTTGCCGAAGAGTCCCCGGGAAGCGGCGGTCACGCCTTGAAGCTCGCCCCGGAAGGTGATCAGATTCAGGTAGGCCTCCAGGATCTGCTCCTTCGTCCAGGCCTCCTCCAGGCGGAGGGCTCCCCGGGCCTGGCGGATCTTTTCCGTCCAGGTCCGCCGCACGGCCCGTGGACGGGCCTCCCGGTCCAGCCGTGCCGCCAGCTGCATGCTGATCGTGCTGGCCCCCCGCAGCGGCCCTCCGGTGACCCGCCTCGCCAGGGCCCCCGCCACGGCGAGCCAGTCGACGCCGCGGTGCTCCCGGAACCGCTTGTCCTCCCCCCGGACGACCGCCCGGGTCAGGGCCGGGGAAATGTCATGCAGGGCGACCCACTGGAGGCGGCGCCCCGAGGCATCGACACGCAGCTCGTGAATCACCCGTCCATGGCGGTCCAGGAGGAAAGCCTCGGAGAGTGTTCTGGCCTCCCTCACCTGCGCGAAGGAGGGAGGCGGCGGGCCTCCCCGCAACATGCCCGATACGATCCACGCCGCCGAGCCGGCGAAGAGGATCAGGATGGCCGCGGACCAGAGGAAGATCTTCTTTCTCATTCCATCCCGCCTCCGGGCGCACCAGCGGCCAGGCCGCGGGTGCGCATCCTTCCCAACGACATCCCGCCCCGCCTCACGGCGCCTCGATCTTCAAAGCCCCGCTCGGCGCCTCGCCGAACATCTCCGGGGCGTAGAGCGCCTCCACCCGCGTCGGCGGCAGGTGGAACGTCCCGGCGTTGTTCAGCCGCAGGGTGTACTCCACGGACCATTTCCCCTTCGGCACGTACTCGTAATAAAACCGGCAGGCCTCGAAAGACTTCTCCGTGAAGGCCGGCCAGGCGTGACCCCGGGACTGCTCTCCCACCCGGAGAAGGGTCGATCCGCCCCCGATATCCGTCCGGAGGATTGAGGCTCCCGCCGGGACGGGGTCGCTCACGACGACCCAGGTCATGTCGGTGGAGGCGTCCATTTCCAGCTTCACCCGGACGACGTCTCCGGCCGTCCAGGCCCCTTTCTTCTTCTGCTCGACCGCCCGGACCGTCCGGGTCACCCGGTATCCCGACGCAAAGGGTTTCTTCAGGGGCACCGCGGCCAGGCTGCGGACCTCCGCCCAGGGCGCCCCGCTTCCCTGATGCGCGAGCCGCAGGGTATCCTTCCCCCTGGGCCAGGGCAGGGACAGGACTGCCCCCCTGGGCGAGGAGGACCAGGCCAGGCTCTTCGCCGCCGTTCCCAGACCCGCCGTCGTCGTTCCCGCCACGGGATCCTTCTCGTACCGCCCGGAAAACGCGCGGGCCGCCAGGACGCCCCAGGCGTTGGCCACGGTGGTGTCCCAGCGCCCCCGCTTCATCCGCCCCAGGAAACCCCTCGCCAGCCGGGGCATGTCCTGCTGCCAGTCGCCTTCGGGAAGAAGCGCCAGCATGGCCTTGCCGGCGTTGGCATCCGCCGAGGCCATGAGCCACCAGAGGCCGTCGTTCCTCTCCGTGGAGAATCCCAGGATCGTCCCCTGCAGGCTCAGGCGGGCCCGGAGGATCTTCCGGGCCTCCCGGAGGCTCGCCTCCCGTCCTCCATGGCCGTCGAGTCGCTGGAGCAGACGGATCCAGTCGATCACCGCCGAGGTGGGCCACAGTTCCAGGTCCACCGGAATGGCCGTCAGCAGCTTGAGGTCAAGCTCGCCGTGACGGGACAGGGCCTCCGCGGCGGCGACCTTCCGGATGGCCAAGTCCGCCGTGGGGAGGCTGCCCGCCCGGGTCACCCGGCCGGCCAGGAACGCGCCCAACCCCCGGCTGATCCGCTCCTTCAGGCTGTCCGGCAGGGACAGACCCGCCTCGTGTGTCACCGACAGGAAATAGGACGTCAGGACGTCGCTTCCCAGGACCATTCCCGGAAAGTATTTGAGGAGGCCGTCCGCGTCCAGGTAGGAGGGGAGGCCGTTCACGATAGCCTGCCAGAGGGCTCCGTCACCCAGGACGACCGCCCGGGACACCCGCTGCTCCAGACACGTATAGGGGTACCGATCCATGTAGTCCCGCACCCCCTGCAGCCCTTCCCCCAACCGGGGCCGGAGGCCGACTTCCAGGCCACCACGCCCGGCCAGGGCATCCGCGGGCTTTTCCACGGGCACCCGGACCTCCGGACGGAGCTGTTCCAGGGTCCCCTGGAAGACCCGCACGGGAACCGCCTCGACGACCCGTTGCCGGATTTTCAGCCGATCCGTCGAGGTGCCGCCCGACTCCCGGACCTCCAACTCGTAATGGAGGCTCCTGGCCCCGGCGGGAACGGAAAGGGGCCAGACCACATCCAGGGCGGACCCGGCGGGGATCTTCACAACCTGCGGCGCCGGCTTGTCGCGAAGCCCTTCGACCGCCAGGACGGCCTTGGCTTCCATGGGCCGCCCGGTCGTGTTCCGAAGGGTGAAGGTCGCATCGAAGCGGTCCCCTTCCCGGACCAGGGGCGGCAGGCCCGAGAGGGCCATGAGGTCCTGGGTCGTCCGGATGTCCGCACCGCCGCTCCCGAAGAGATCCGGCCCCGCCAGCGCCACCGCGACAATGCGGAATGCCGTGAGGGAGTCGTTCAGGGGAATGGACACGGAGGCCTCCCCCCGCTCGTCCAGAACGACCCGCCCGTTCCAGTAGAGAAGCGTGTCGAAGAGCTCTCGCGTCGCCTGCCTGCCTCCGCCTCCGCCCTGGGGCATGGCCTTCAGCCCGAAGTGACGCTTCCCCAGAACCATGGACTGCGCCGTGGAGGTGATCACCTCGCAGGCCCGGCGGGCCATCATCGTCTCGAGAAGATTCCAGCTCCCGTTGGCCAGAAGCTGGAGGAGCCCCTGATCCACCGCCGCAACGGCCGCCTCCGCCCCCTTCGGGAGAGGCCGGCCGTCAGTCCGGGAGACCCGGATGGTCACGGCCGCCTTCTCGCGGACGCGGTAGGTCTCCCGTTCCGGGAGGACCCGGACGTTCAGCTCGTGGGCCTTCCAGCCCACCTGGATCTCGCCGATGCCGAAGCGCCAGGACGGCTTTCCGGCGTCGAACAGGGCCGTCGGGGCGGGTGTTCCGGTCCGTCCCCGGACGGCCAGGACGGTGATGAAGACATTGGGCGCCCAGTGCTCCCGGACGGGGATCTCCAGGACGGGCCCCTTTCCGGAGAGGGTCCGCGTGAAGGCATCCAGGACCCCTTCCCGTTCGGCCGTCACCAGGACGGTCGCCTTCCGGAAGGGCATCCGCACCTGGAAGCGGGCCGTATCCCCGGGCTCGTAACGCCGCCGCTCCGGCAGGACGTCCATGCGGTCGTCGTTCCCGGCCTCGAACCACCAGTCCTCCTTGCCGGCTACCCAGACGGTGCGCCGCGACAGGGCGGCGTTCCCCAGCTCGTCCGCCGTCCGGGCCTCCAGGATCAGATTCCCCGACTGGGTTACGGGACCCTCGCAGACCAGCCGTCCGTTTTTGTCGGTCCGCCCGGAACAATGCCGGCCCACCTTTGCCACCTCCACACTGCTCCGGTAGGCGTAAAATCCGCCCACCAGGCGAACCCGGTGGCTCAGGACCTTCCGGGTGTAAAGATCGACGGACACCTCTGCGTCGGGAACGGCCCGGCCCCGGAGATCCACCACCGCCACGCGGTAGCGCAGGTTTTCCCGGGAGGCCGCCCAGGACTCGGGCTGGATGCCGACCAGCCGCCGGGATGGGTACAGGGCGACATTCGTCGCGGCCGTCTGCACCTCGCCATTGGGATCCCGGAATTCCATCTCCAGGTGGATCTCCCGGGGTCGGTCCGCCGACGGCAGGTCCGCGAGCCGGGTCCTGATCGTCCCCCCGGGCCCGAGAACCAGGTCCTGCGTGGCCAGGCGGTCTTTTGACCGCCCATCTTCCCGGTCCCGCTCCGCGGGCTCCGCCTCCGTCTCGTCCTCATCCAGCGGGAATACCCGCCGGGAGCGCCCATTGACCCCTTCCTCCAGCGGCTCGCCGGTGAACTCATACCCCTCCCATTCGGCGAAAGAGACCTCCCGGTCGCGCAACTCTCCGCGAAGCTTCACGGGCAGGCCGTTTGCACCGCCCCCGGACAGGTAGGAAGCCGACAGGTCCACATCGGCCCGGCGCGCATTCACGAGGGGCTCCCGGGGTCCCTGGACGGCCGCTTTCATGAGCGGCACCCGGAACTCCTCCACCCGGAAGACGCCGGTGGACCAGCGCCTGCCCCTCTTGCCGCCCGCTCCCAGGGAGAGGTCGTAAAGGCCGAGCTTCGCCCCCTCGGGGATCTTCCAGGACCCTTCCGCCGTGCCGCCGTCCCGCCAGCTCACGGGCAGGCGGTATTCCTGCCCGGTTCCCCGGTGCTCGATCACCAGTTCCTGCGGCATCCCGGCCTTGCCCGGAAAGGCAAAACCTTCGCCCGTGCGGAGCCGGATCACGTGCTTCATGTGGACCGTTTCGCCTGCCCGGAAGAGGGTCCGGTCGAGGATCGTGTGGGCGGCGACGGATCCTTCCGGTCCGCCGGAACCCGTCGGGATGTGGAAGCGCCAGGGCTCGATGCCGTCGTTCCAGCTCGAGTGGGTGAAGGTCATGTCGGAGCCGGACCGGGCGAAGACGAAGAGGCCGCCGTGGATGTCCGCCAGGGCCCGGGATGCCTCTTCCCAATTCGTCTCCCCCTTGCAGCGGGGGAGTTTGTCCTCCCTCGGCAGGGCCTTCCGGATCAGGGCGATTCCGTCGGAACCCGTCTTTCCCTCCCAGACCGGGCGTCCCGAGCAGTCCCGGAGCGCCACCGAGGCACCTTTCACGGGGGTGCCCCCGTCCAGGGTGGTGACCCAGACAAGGGACGACTCGCGGCCCCATTTGAAGTGGGCCGCCAGGTTTGTTACCAGGGCACCGGCGGGCACATACAGCGGCGCCGGCTTCTGCAGGAGGCGCTCTCCGAGAATCCGGCTCTCCATCTCCACGACGTAGAACCCCGGCCCCGGCATTTTCAGACCCACGACCTGCGTCGCCTGGCGGCCCGCCGGCATGGAAACGGGCAGTGTCCGGGCGTCCTTCTCACCCTTCAGGATGGAGGCCTCCCGCTTTGCCGCAGCCACGCGGTAGAGCCAGCGGATGACCTGGGCCTCCTGTCCGGCCCCGATCGAGCGGATCTTTCCGGAGAGCCGCTGGTCGAGGGCCGCCTTCTTCCCGGCGGGTTCCCCTGTCTCCATTTCGGGTCCGGCCTGGCCGCGCTTCTTCACAACCCGGAGCAGCTGGGCGGCCTGTTCCGCCTCGAGGTTCCGCACCGTCAGGGGAAGGAGCGCCCCGGCCCGGCTTTCCACGATGCCGAACCGCCCGGCGAACTTCGCCAGGGGCGGATACGCGTCGGTCTTCACCTGCAGGGGGAACTGGGCGGCGTTGCCCAGGGATCGTCCCGCATCGTCCCGGAGATCCGCCGGCAGCGCCAGGGTGAAATCGCTCTTCTGGGGGAACGGACCTTCGAAGAGGGCGCGCCAGACGTAGCCGGCGTCCTCGTCGTCGGGCCGGACACGCGGCTTGAAGACCCGGCCCGCTTTCGTCCGGAGGGTGATCCTGTCGAGGGCCGCCGCGGGTACCGGAGAGGAAAAACGCACCCCCATCGGCAGGAGGGGGATGCAGGCCCGGTCGGCGTTCTCACGGGAGCAGCGGAACTCCGCCCGAAAGGGACCCCGGGTCTTGAAGGCGAGAGCCTGCTCCTTTTCGCGGCTCAGCCCTGTCCGTGACCGGACGCCGGCCTCCCAGACAAGGTTCACCGCCGTGTCGTCAGGAAACATCCGGCGCGCCCGGACCACCACGACCCGGCTCCCCTGCTTCTGAAGGCCCACGGTCTTCAGGATGGCCGCCCGCTCATCCCCCGACAGGATCGCGATCCCGACCCGCTCCCCGATCCCCGCGATGGAGAAATAGACATGCCTCCGGATCGAATCCTCGTCGGCCTCGCCGTCGAGGAGCAGGACAAAGGCCTGATCCGCCTGGATGCTCTCGCTGCCTTCGCCGGGCCACGAGCGCAGGATGGCGGGCCCGCCCGTGGAAAAGGAAAAAACCTCCGCGGCGGATACCCGGCGTCCCTCCAGGTCTTTCAGGCCCGGCTTCAACTCGAAGCGGCAGGTGATGCCCGACGGCAGGTCCCGGGGAAAATCGTAGACCCAGTGACGCGGATCCACCCAGCGTCCGCTGCCCTTTTCCGGACAGGAAACGGTGAAGGGATCCGCCAGGCGGGGATCACCGAGGGGCACCATGGCGGTGGCGAAGCGGACTGCCGCCTGCCGGACACCCCGGATGCTCCCCTGGGGGCTGAACTGCTCGATGCCCGGGGCGGCGGCTCCATGGGCTGCCGGCAGTGCGAAAAGGAACGGCAGGAGCAGCAGGAACGTCAGGATGCTCCCCACCGGGCAGCGGGATGGATTCGGATATCCGGAAAGCATGATGATCCCCCTTTCTGTGCGTGAACGGAGTCTTTTGGATCCGGCGGAAAACAGGCCGGCGAAGAGACGGCTTGAATCCCGATCGATTTCAGGTCCGCTCCGGATCGGATGATGGGATGAGGAGCGAGGGAAACGAAGCAGACGGGCGTTTTTCAACAGCTGTTTCAGATTCTCCTGCGCAGGGACGGAACAAACCGGCCGGCCAGGCGATACGCTCTCCTGTAAAGGGGAAGGGCCTCCTCGATCCGGCCGAGGGCCTCCCGGGCGGCCTCTTCCCCGATCCGGACGAGATCCCGCGCGCGGGTGAAATCCATCCAGTGCAGGTCCCCCACGTCGGGGCGGATCGCCACGTCGGCCTCCCGGAGCTCCTCCAGCTGGAGGCGGTCCGAGGTGATCTCCCCGGCCCGGTAGAAGACGTCCTGGGCGGTCTCGAACTGCGGCGGCTCCACGACTTCCCGGTCGACCACCACGGCGATGACCACGTCCGCCCCGGCCTTTCGCGCCGCCCGGACGGGCACCAGGCTCGTGATGCCCCCGTCGGCGAGGAGCCACTCGCCCAAGCGGACGGGCTCCACGGCCCCGGGAACGGAGCAGCTGGCCAGGACGGCCCGGCGGAGGGGCCCCTCGGTGAAAACCACCTCCTGCCCCTTCAGGAGGTCCGTGGCGATGCACAGAAAGGGAATCCTTGTCTCCCGGATGTCGATGTCGGGAATGAAATAGTCGATGAGGGAGGCAAAGTCCCGGGGGGGCAGGACGGAGGGGCGAAAAAAGGAGCGGAGCATGTAGTAGCGGCCGCGCAGGGATGCGGCCATCCTGGCGATGCGGCTCTTCTCGACGGCGGATGTGACGGAGAGACCGATGGCCTTCAGTTCCGAGTCCTGAAAGGCGGGACTGGCCAGGTACTCGTCGATCTTATGGCTGATTTCCCGGGGTGAGAGGCCGGCGGCATAGGCCCCGCCAAGGAGAGCACCGGCGCTTGTGCCGGCGATAAGATCGAGGTCGATCTGCTCCTCCTCGAGGACCTTCAAAACACCGACGTGGGAAAAACCGCGCACGCCGCCTCCGCCCAGGGCCAGGGCAACCTTCTTGCCTGTCCACCTCATGGCCGATTTCCTCTTTCGCCCATCCCCTTCTCTTCCCGCCCCGATGATTCCGAATGTACCGGCAGGGTCCGGCGGATTTTCACCTTACCCCCGGCAAAAGCCCCCGTCAAGACCGTCGCCATGTTCTTTCGCCATGTTCCGATACGGCATTCAGGCGGCCGCTCCCGGGGGAGAGTCCGCGATGGCGTCCCGGTCCGTACCGAAACCGCCCCCCGAGAACAGTCCCGCCACGGCGGCTGTCTGTTGCGGCGTCCCGAGAACGACGAGGATGTCCCCGGCAAACAGCTCCATCTGGGGATCCGGATTGTATACCATCTCGTTGCCGCGGCGGATCGCGAGGATCGTGACACCGTGCTCTTTTCGAAGGGCCATGTCCCCGATGGTCCGTCCGTCCGCCGGTGTGCCCTCTTCCAGGCGGAACGTGACCACTTCCGTGTCGGGGAGGCAGAGCCGGAGGTCCGTGCAGGTGGCCGCCTCGGGGGAAAGGGTCCGCAGCATGTCGTAGCCGCCCGTCCTGATCTCCCTGACGTAACGGTCGATCTCCGACTTCGGGATCAGGTACTTCCGGAGGACCCGGGCGAAGATCTCGATGGAGGTCTCGAACTCTTCGGGGATCACCTCGTCGGCCCCCAGTTCGTGGAGTGCCGCCATCTCGCCCAGATATCGGGTCCGGACGATGATGTGCAGAGTCCGGTTGAGCCGGCGGGCCAGATCCACAATTCGCCTCGTGGCCGTGGGGTCGTTGATGGCCACGACCATCGTCCGGGCGGTCCGGATGCCCGCGGAATCCAGGACCGCCTCGTGGGTGGCATCGCCGTAGTGGATCGGCAGCCCCTCCTTTTTCTCCTCCCGCACCGTGTCGGGATTCGTCTCGAGGATCACAAAGGGGATCCCCGTCTGACGGGCGGCATGGGCGATGTTCCTTCCGTTGAGGCCGAAGCCGACGATAACCAGGTGATCCCCGATGAAGGTCTCCTTCGGACCGTGGTACAGCGAGCCGCCCGCCTTCAGGCGGGCCGGCAGCGGCCAGGCCAGCATCCCGCGTGCCAGGCGCGGTGCCGCGCTGATGATGAAGGGGGTCAGGGCCATCGTGAAGACCGAGACGTCCAGGAAGATCTGGTATAGCCGGGGACTCATCAGGCCGTAGCCGGACCCGACCTTGGACAGGAGGAACGAGAACTCGCCGATCTGGCTCAGGGCCAGGCCCGCCAGGATAGCAATCCGGAAGGGAAGTCCCTGGACGATGACCGTACCGACGACCAGGAACGCCTTCAGGGAAAGGACGGCGGCCGTCAGAGCCAGGATGAGAAAGGGCTGCTCGAGAAAGAACCCCATGTCCAGGAGCATTCCGATGGAGACGAAGAAAAAGCTCGTGAAGACGTCCCTGAAAGGCAGAACGTGGCCCACCGCCTCATGGCTGTAGGGCGACTCGGAGATCATCAGCCCCGCCAGGAAGGCGCCCAGGGCCAGCGACAGGCCCGCCGCGTGGGTCAGCCAGGCTACAGACAGGCAGATGAGAATCACCGCCAGGAGGAAGAGCTCGCGGCTCCGGGTCCGGGCGACGGCGTGGAGCCACCAGGGAACGATCCACTTCGCCCCCGCGGCAATGACGGCGATGGCCGCAGTCCCCTTCACTGCAGTCATCAGCAGGTCCGTTCCCGTTTTCCCGCCAGCCCCGGCCAGGAAGGGAAGGACGAGTATCATCGGAACGATGGCGAGATCCTGGAAAATGAGGATTCCCAGTGCGCTCCCGCCGTGGGGCGTATCCAGCTCGGCCCGGTCCTGAAGCGCCTTCAGCACGATGGCGGTGCTGCTCAGGGAGAGAAGAAACCCGAAAAACACCAACTGGCCGAACGGATAGCCCGCGACTGCAGCGATCCCGGCGCCAGCGGCAATCGTGAGGCCCACCTGGAGGGAGCCACCCAGGAGCACGGAGCGGCGGATCTTCACAAGATGGCGAAAGGAGAATTCCAGGCCGATGGTAAACAGAAGGGCTACAATCCCGACCTCCGCCAGGATCTCCACGTTTTCGATCTCGCGGATCAGGCCCAACCCGTGGGGACCGGCAAGCATGCCCGTAAAGATGAAACCCACCAGGGCGGGGACCCGGATCTTGGCAAACAGGAAAATGACCGCCACGGAGAGGCCGAAAATGATCAGGATGTCCGACATCAGGTCGTGCGGCATGGTCCGTTACCTGTCCATTTTATCGATCGTCACGTCAAACAGAAGGGGCCAGTTTTTTCCGGTGAGCAGGAGCCTGCGCCGCGCTGCGTCCCAGGCGACCCCGTTGGCTGCTCCGGCAGTGGTTCCCCGGAGCCGCTCCCGCAGGGCCGCCAGGTCGATCCACTCTTCCACCCGACCCGAATCCGGATCGATGCGGGCGATCCGGTCGCTTCCCCAGATATTTGCCAGGACTCCGCCCTCAACGCATTCAAGCTCGTTGAGCCGCTCGATCGGACGGCCCCCGTCGGTCACCGCAACGGACCGGAGCGTCCGGAAGGTCCGGGGGTCGAGGAAATAGAGGCGGTCCGTCCCATCACTGGCGATGAGCCGCTTCCCGTCGCAGGCGAGGCCCCACCCTTCCCGGGGGTAGGGGAAGGTTCCCCGGAGGCGGAACGTCATCCGGTCGTATACGTGAATGACCCCGGACCGCCACGTAAGCTGGATGAGGCGCTCTCCGCAACGTGCGATGCCTTCGCCGAACTGCTCGTCCGGAAGCCGCCGGATCTGCCGGACTGCGCCGGTCTCAAGCGCCACCTCCCTCAGGGTGGACCTGCCGTGGAGGCCCGTGCTCTCGTAAAGAACACCATGATCAAAAAGCAGTCCCTGGGTGTAGGCATTCCGGTCGTGCGGATACTCCCGGGCAATCCGCGCTTTCCGGACGGGCGCCCCCGCCGTCGCGCCTCCGCCCGGAGTTCCCGACACGGGGTCGACCGCCGCGGCTCCGGACAAGACCGGGACGATAACCGCCGGCATCAGGCAAAGCAGCAGGGCCATGAAAAGGAGCCCCGGGCGGGAACGGGCCATGGATTTCTCTCCGGCGGGTTTCAGCATCATATTATGAACCGGCGGGTTTGTCGAGGAGGGCAGCCGCATCCGGGCGGCCGGCCGTGCCTCATGCCCTGCATTGTCCAGACCGACGGCGGGGGTTCCCTCTTCCCGTCGGCCGTGGTATGATCCCGAAACACGGAACCGCACCGGCGAAGGGAAACGGATTTGCGGGCGGGACCGGCCCAGGGGGAAGGGAATGAGACTGTCGAAGCGCGAATTCGACCGGGCGGTGGAACGGGCAATCCGTCGGATCCCCGGAGAAATCCGGCAGCACCTGGACAACATGGTGATCTCCGTCCAGGAGCGGCCGTCTCCGGAACTCCTCCGGGAAATGGGCCTGCCCCCGGACTATCCCCTCCTGGGAGTTTACCAGGGCGCCTCCATGATGGAGCGCTCCGTCACCTATCCCCCCCTCTATCCGGATACGATCCTCATCTTCCAGGAACCTCTCGAGGAAATGTGCTGGACCCTGGAGGAGCTGGATGAGGAGATCGAGATCACCGTCGTCCACGAGGTGGCCCATTTCCTCGGCATTACGGAGGAGCGCCTCGTCGAGCTGGGCTACGGGTGACGGGGGAAGAGGCTCCCCGCTCTTTTCAGCTCGAGCGGATCCTGCTTCCCGGCCCCTCCTACCGGATGATGCGGCTTTCCCCGCCCGGCGGCTGCGGAACGATGAGCCGGGAGGACTCCCGGCGCTGCATCTCCCGGGCCTGCGCCATCAGGTTCTCGACGTAGACCTCCATCGCCTCCGGGAACAGGTCCAGGGCCTGCTGGAGATTCTTCGCATCAATGGGAAACTGGATCGGAAGCGGTCCCTGGGGGGTGATGATCTGGGTCTGCCCGGCAAAGAGGACCTTCCTGGTCTTGTCCGGCTCGCCATTGGGCTTCACCGGCGACAGCTGGCGGATCACCGCCACCTGGAGGTCTGAAAAGGTCTCCTCCCGGTAGAGGTTCTGCTGGTTCACCCGGACCCGCTGCCGGCCGTCCGCGCCTATGGTTTCTTCCGTTTCCTGTGTTGCTTCCCTGATCAACTGTTCTTCTGTCATGATTTTCTCCTGAAAAGGGCACGTATTTGAAATCCGTTCCCGGGGAATTCGGGGCTGGAAAAAGGGGACAGACTTCAATCTGTCCCCTTTTTCCGGACCGTACACTTTCGTCAGGCGGTCTTGGCGATGTGCTTCATCATCTGCTTGAAGACCCCTTCCAGGATCTCCGGGGCGATGAAGTAATCGGGGCACCGCTCGAAGAAGACCACGTTCATGGCCTTTGCGGCGGCCTCGACGTCGCCTCCCCTGCTCCGGAAAATCTCCCGCATCTCCGCGTCGAGCTTCCGCGCCTCCCGGTCGGTCACTGTGACAAAATCAGCCGCCTCGTCGCCCGTGACGTATCCGTAGTGGTCGGCTCCGACAATCGCCACCGGGAGGTGCCGGAGCTTCTCCAGGCTGTTCAGGTACTGGGCCATGTTCGAGTTGGCCGATGGAAACACCGTGTCCTCGTAGGGGATGCCGACGGCGTCGGAGGCGAACAGGGCCTTGAGGCCCGGCTCGTAAGCCGTTATCGAGCAGGAGGAATGCCCTGGAGTCTCACGGATCTCCAGGGAAATGCCGCCCAGGTCGATCCGGTCCCCCTCCTTCAGCACCGTTCCCCGAATGTCGTCCCGCCATTCGTAATCGAGGCCCTTGAGGCCCGCTTCGGCATCGGCCATTTTCGCCGCCAGCAGGCTGAACTTGTTGGCAACCTCGACGGCCTTGGGCATGGAGAGGATGCTCCAGGCGGGTGCGGAGGCGCAGACTTCCACGGCGGGCCAGGTCCGCTTGAAGTACGGGGCGATGCCCACGTGGTCGAAATGCGAGTGGAGGATCAGGATCTTTGTCAGGGTTCGCGGATCGAGGCCGAAGGACTCCATCTGGGCGATGACGTCCGGCAGGATGTGGGCCAGCCCTCCGTTGATCAGGACGGCCCCTTCCCGCCCTTTGAGAAAGTAAACGCCCGACTCCTCCCTTCCCAGGTACCAGAGTCCGTCGCAGACCTTTCCCGCCTGACGATGCCGCATGGCCCGACCTCCTTTTGCACTATACCGGCTTGTAAAGGACGATTTTCGCTTTCTCCCGGAGTTTCTTGACCAGAGAGACAAGGGCCTGGTTCTTCTTCTGGTGTTCCAGGTAGAGGGATACGCGGTCCTTCACCTTCTCCAGGGGCATGGGCCGCACGGCGTTGTGCTCCAGGACCTGGACGACGTGATAGCCGAAGTCCGTCTCCACGACAGGGCCGATCTCGTTGACCTTCTGAGAGAAGGCGGCTTCGTCGAAGGGCTTGACCATCTGGCCCCGGGGGAACTCTCCCAGGTCGCCGCCGTGATCCTTGCTGGGGCAGTCGGAGTATTTTTTCGCCAGTTCCATGAAATTCCCCCCGGCGAGGAGCTGCTTGCGGACGTCCTCCGCCTTCGCCCTTTTTTCCGCCTTCGTCTTCTCGTCGTCGCCGGTCGTCTTGGAGATCAGGATATGACGGGCCCTCACCGACTCAGGGATGGTGAAGGTCTTCCTGTTCTTCTCGTAGAAGGCGGCGATCTCCTTGTCGGTGGGTTTTCCCTGCTTGCCCATGCTGCTCTTCACGAGCTTGTCGAGCTTGACGCCGAAGGCGATTTCTTCCCGGAGCTGGGCCTGCGTCGTCCCGCTCTGCTTCATCATGTCCTCGAGGGTCGTTCCCGGCTGCAGACTTCCCTTGATCTGCTGGATCCCCTCGTTGACCTCCTGCTCGGAGGCGCCGATGTTCCGCCGTTTGATTTCGTTGGTCAGGAGCGTTCGGGCGACGAAATCCTCGATGATGCGCTTTCGCATGTCGTCACGAAGCTTTTTCCTCTTGTCGGCGGTGAGCTTCTCTTTCACGGAGGCAAGGCGCTTCTTCACGATGGCGTCGATCTGGCCCTGGGTCAGCCTCGCCCCGTCCACCTCGATCACCAGGTCGGACGGCACGGGGAGCGCCGTCTCTGCAGCAGCCGACGCGTCGGGTTTCTCCGCCCCGGGCAGGGGAATGGGGGGCGGTGCCGGGGCCTGCTGAAGCGTCTCGGCCGACTCCTTGGGTTTGTCTTCCTTGCCGCAACCGGCAGGAGCCATCAGGAGCAAAAGGGTCAGCAAGATGGAACCGAACACATACACCGCACGCTTCATGAAGATCGTTCCTCCTCCCGGCAGGAGTTCCCTGCCAGCCGCCGGAGGCCAGTGCCGTCCGGACGCTGAAATTGTAAAAATTTTCCGTTGTATACGCGAAAACGGCGGATGCCGTCAAGGATGGAAACAGCGGGATTCCGACGCTGCCTGTTCCGTCTCCGTCAGGGCCGCCAGCAGTTCCCGGGCGTTCGCCATTCCCCCTTCCTCCCACCGGCTTTCCGCAACTCCACAACCTGTCCATTGCAGAAGCCGCCTCACCCCTTCGAGAAGGGGGACGTTCGGCAGGCCTCCGTCCCGGAGCGCATGGATGGCCCGGAGGGTCCGGAATGCATCGAACCAGCCATGGAACTGGCGCCGCAGGTGGACCGGCCCGGGAGCCTGGCGGCGGATCCTCTCCCAGGCCCGGGGAAATGCCTGTTCCTCCAGGAATCGGGCCAGAACCGGGTGGATCCGCCGGGCATGAACAAGCCAGGCGTCTCCGGAACGGTCCGGGTTTTCCTCCGCCAGGGCGATCCATTCCCGGAGAATCCGGAAGATCTCCGGCGCGTACATCTCTCCCGCCGCTGGTTCCTCACCGGAGAGGACACGGGCCATGCGCCGCCCCGTCCCAAAGGGAACCCGGAGCGAAGGCCGGGGCGAGGGGCGGATGATGGTGCCGCCGATGCGGCCCACGGGCCCCAGCTTGGCCAGCTTGTTGAGAAAGTAAAAGTCCTCGCCGGCCCGGCGCCGGCTCATCCCCCGGACGGCGGCATAGGCCTCGCCCGTGCAGGCGATGGTCGAGCCGATCGTGTGGAAGGCATAGGGCGATCCGGCCCCGCGGAGCCCCAGGACGTAGGCACGGAGAAACACTTCATAGCGCAGGATGGCCTCCTGCAGGACCGGATCTTTCGCCTCCTGGTGGGTGAAGTCGATCACAGCCCCGGGGGCCGTTTCCCCGGCGAAGAAGATGCCGAGGGCGGCGAGGTAACCGGCGTCCACGCGGCTGTCGGCGTCCAGGCAGACGAGGAAGGCTGGCTGTCCCGGGTCTCCGTCGAGAATGGACAGGGCGCGGTCCAGGCCGATCTTGCGCGCCAGGCCGACGCCGTCCCGGTCGGGGATCTCGCATCCCGGGGAGGAGGCATCGACGGCGGCCAGGCGGAGAGGACTGCGGCGGATGACCTCCAGATCGTTCGCAAGACCCGCGGCCTTAAGGTCCGGATCCCTCTCTCCGCCGCCGATGAGGACCTGCAGGATCTCCAGGGTCTCCCGGTTGTTCCGGATGTCCGCCGGGTTGTCGAGGGAAGGGCGGCGGTTGTTCACGACCACCAGGACCAGGGTATGGGCCAGCTCCGCTGCGGGCTGGCGGGCCAGGTCCGCCAGCGTCCGGAAGAGGGAGTCCCGCTCCGCCAGGGCCGGGATGACGACCGCCCGGGAGAGGGCGTCCAGGGAACCGGCCAGGAGAGGATGGTCGGGCTTTTCCGCCCAGCCTTCGAGATAGCGCCGGACCGTCCGGGACACGATCATGACACCGCCGCTTTCACCAGGCTCCGGAGCGTCTCGTAATCGTCGCCCTCGATCCAGCGGATCGGGACACCCCTGCGCTCCATGCCCCGGAACCAGGTCTCCTGCCGCTTGGCGAACTGGCCGATGCGGATCGCCAGGGTGCGGACCATTTCATCGTAGGCGAGGTCCCCCTTCAGGTGCAGGCCGATGTAGCGATACTCGAGGCCCAGCTCGTGGAGCCGCTCCCAGGAAACACCCGACTGGCGGAGCCGCCGCACCTCCTCCAGGAGTCCTCCGGACAGGCGCGCCTCGAGGCGGTCGGAAATACGGCGCCTGAGGACCGCCCTGTCCCAGCGTACCCCCGTAACCAGGGGCCGGAGCGCCGGACCGGGGGCGGCCGGAACCTCCGCCCGGTAGCGGGCGATCTCCAGGGCCCGGAGCAGCCGGTCACGGTCTCCCAAGTCCGATGTGTTGTGCAGGCGGGGGTTTGCGGAGCGGAGAAGATCCACCAGTTCCTCTTCGCTCCGGTCACGGAGTTCATGCCGGAGTTCCCGGTTTTCCGGGACTTCCTCCATGCGGAAGTCCCGGAGAACCGCCTCGATGTAAAGCCCCGTTCCGCCCGCCAGAATCGGAACGATTCCCTGCCGGGAAAGCTCGGCAAAGCACCCGCGGAATGCACGCTGGTAGGAAAAGACGCTGAACTCCTCCCGGGGATCGGCAATGTCGATCAGGTGATACGGGACGGGAACGCCGTTGACGACGTAGTCCCCCAGGTCCTTCCCGGAGCCGATGTCGAGACCCCGGTAGACCTGACGGGAATCTGCGGAGATCACCTCCGAGCCGGTATCCCGGGCCAGCCGGGCGGCCAGCCGTGTTTTCCCAGAGGCCGTGGGACCGATGATGACAATGAGGTTGATCGGATCTGTTGCCACAAGTGTTCCCCTGCACTTTTTCTTGACCCGGCTGCGCAAGGCAAGGTACCTTCCATTCGTTTTCGCATCGCGCTGTAGCGGGTGCCCCCGGTCCGGGCGGAGAATGTCGAACGTCCCGACCCTACTTCATGGGGGCTGTTGCAATCAAGTGAATCGATTCAGGAGAAAACGGCTTCATGGCCTTCGCAAGCCCGTTCCTCGAAATCGCCGCCATCCTGGCCCTGGCCACGCTGCTGGGCATGGCGGGCCAGAAGCTGCGCCAGCCCCTTCTGATCATGTTCCTTCTGGCAGGCATCCTGGTGGGCCCTTCCGGCCTGGGTCTCGTTCAAAGCTACGAGCAGATCGATCTGCTCGCCCACATAGGCATTGCGCTCTTGCTGTTCATCGTCGGCCTCAAGCTGGACCTCCACCTCGTCCGCACGATCGGCCCGGTGGCCCTGGCGACGGGCCTGGGCCAGATCATCTTCACCTCCGTCATCGGCTTCGCCATCGCCATGGCCCTGGGCATGAACCTCATGAGCGCCGCCTACGTGTCCGTCGCCCTGACCTTCTCGAGCACCATCATCATCGTCAAGCTGCTCTCCGACAAGAGGGAGATCGACTCCCTCCACGGCCAGATCGCCATCGGGTTTCTCATTGTCCAGGACATCGCCGCGATCCTCGCCCTCGTGACCTTGACTGCCCTCGGGGCGCCCGTTGCGGCGGGGGAATCCGCGGTGGCGACGTGGCTGACCCTGGGCGCCAAAGGTCTTGGACTGCTGGGTGGCGTGGCGCTGTTGATGAAATTCGTCCTCCCCCCCCTGATCCGACGCCTGGCCCAGTCCCAGGAAATGCTGACCCTCTTCGCCATCGCCTGGGCCGTTTCCCTGGCGGCCTTTAGCGATCATCTCGGTTTCAGCAAGGAGGTGGGAGCCTTCCTTGCGGGATTCTCACTCGCCTCCACCAGTTACCGTGACGCCATCGGATCGCGCCTGACGAGCCTCCGGGACTTCCTGCTCCTGTTCTTCTTCATCGATCTCGGGGCGCGCCTCGACTGGTCGACCGTGGGCTCCCAACTGGGAGCCTCCGCGATCTTCTCGCTCTTCGTGCTCGTCGGCAACCCCCTGATCGTCGTTGCTATCATGGGCTACATGGGCTACCGGCGCCGCACGGGTCTCCTGGCGGGCCTGACGGTCGCCCAGATCAGCGAGTTCTCCCTCATCGTGGCGGCCCTGGGGCTCAGTCTTGGCCACATCAACCGGGAAACTATGGGCCTCATCACCCTCGTGGGGGTCGTGACCATCTTCTTCTCCACCTACATGATCCTGTATTCGGCACCCCTCTACCGCTTCCTCTCGCGTCCCCTGCGGATCTTCGAGCGTCGTGATGCGTACCGGGAGGCGTCCATCTGCTACCTCCAGGAGACACCGTCGGTGGACTTCATCCTGATGGGACTGGGCAACTACGGGAGCGAACTTGCGGAATACCTGCTCCGTCGCAACAGGTCCATTGTCGGCGTGGATTTCGATCCGGAGGTCCTGGAACGGTGGCGGCGGCCAGGTCTGTCGATGCTGTACGGGGACATGGAGGACCCGGAACTCCTGGATCACCTCCCTCTGAAACAGGCACGCTGGGTCGTCAGTACCGTCCGGTCCCGGGACCTGAACCTGGCCCTCATGGAAAACCTGCGAACGCGAGGCTTCGACGGCAACGTGGCCTTCACGGCCGCAGACCGGTACGAAGCGGAAAGCTACGAGAAGGCGGGTGCCAGCATTGTATTCCAGCCCTATCTCGACGCAGCCGATCAGGCGGCGGAAGCGCTTTCCTACGCGGTGGACATCCTGCCGGAGCGGGTCCGCTGGCCAGCCACATTTCGGGAAGTGGCCGTCCGTCCCGACTCGACCGCAGCCGGCCGGGAGATCCGGGACCTTGCCCTGCGACAGACGACGGGCGCCTCCATTCTGGCGTTGAGACGGGCCGGGCACATCCACTTCGATCCGGAGCCGAACTTTCGGCTGGAACCCGGCGACCGACTCGTCATCGTAGGGTCACTGGAAGAGTTGAAAGAGGCAGAGGCGAACCTGAACCGGTTCGAACAGAGCATAGACCCTGGAAATGGTGAGCGCATCGAAATCGCAGAGATCCCGATCGGGGCGGAGTCGGGCATCACGGGCCGGTCGCTGGCGGACATCCGGTTTCGCCAAACGTACGGAGCGATGGTTATCGGAATCCGCCGTTCTGAAGACGAGATCAAGACCTTGAACGCGAATACGTCGCTCCGTGACGGGGACAGCCTGATCGTTATCGGAACCTCCGGGGCCATCGACAGTCTGAGGCGGCAAGCGCCGCTATAGCGGCGGGCCACCGGAGAGCGGATCAGTTCTCATGTCCGACAAGCCCTTGGATCTGGGCCGCGGCCCCATCCTTCCCCTTCTCCTCCGGATGAGCTGGCCCTCCATGGCCGCGATGCTGTCCATGGCCCTCTACAACCTCATGGACACGCTGTGGCTCGCCCGCACTAGTCACCAGGCCGTGGCGGCCCTGACGGTGAACTTCCCGATCCAGATGATCCTGGCCGCTCTCGGCGTTGGCACCGGCGTCGGGGCCGGATCCTACGCCGCCCGGATGTTCGGGGCGGGCAACATCGAGGCGGCGCGGAAGACGGCCGGCCAGGTCTTCCTGCTCACCCTCGCGTTCGGGACCCTGCTGATCGTTCTGACCCTCACCGACCCCGACGGCCTGCTCCGGCTTTTCGGCGCCTCCGAAGACATCCTGCCCCAGGCGCGAACGTATTTGACGATCGTGATCTTCACCTCCCCGTGCGTTCTCTTTTTCATGATGGTGAACAACCTGCTTCGCGCCGAGGGAAGGCCGAACCTGTCCATGCATGTCGTCCTCGCCTTCTCCGCCGTTGGGATGGTCCTGGATCCCCTGTTCATCCTTGGCTGGGGCCCCATTCCGGCCATGGGGATCCGCGGTGCCGCTTATTCCGCCGTCATCTCCCAGTCCGTGGCGGCACTGCTGTCCCTCTTTTTCATCAGCCTCCGGTCATCCAAGTATCGTCTCGACTGGAGCCGGCTCCTGCCGGACACGGCCATTCTCCGTTCCATCTTCCAGACGGGCTTTCCCTCCATCGTCATGAACCTCGTCATCAGCGCCGTCATCATCGTCTACAACCATGCTCTCATTCCCTTCGGCGACGAGGCGCTGGCAACACTCGGGATGTGTTTCCGGGTAAACGGCGTGGTGATGATGATCCTTTTCGGGGTGGGCCATGGCGTGATGCCCATGGTCGGCTTCAGTGCCGGCGCCCGCAGCTATGAACGGCTGATCGAGACCGTGCGGGAGGCCACCCGGTTTTCCCTCATCCTGGCGGTGGCATCCTTCCTTCTGCTCGAGATCCTGGCACCCCAGGTCCTCGGCCTGTTCTCGACCGATGCACGCCTCACGGCGATGGCCGTGCCGGCACTCAGGATTTTCGTCTCCGCCATGATCATCATCGCCCCGGCGCTGGTGTGGATCAACATGTTCATCGGCCTCGGGAAGGGATCGACGGCCATGTGGCTGATGTTCGTCCGGGACATGCTGCTCCTGGTGCCGCTCTTGATTCTCCTCCCGCCGTTCCTGGGAGTCAGCGGGGTCTGGATGGCCCAGCCCCTTTCCAGTGTCGTGGCGTTCTTCATCATCCGCCGCCGGGCGCTGCGCGAGATAAATTCTTTCCGGGAAGCTGCGGCCGCTTGAGGAAGCGAGGGGAAAAGGGGGGCGGATTTCAAAACCACCTCCTTCCTTATTTTTTCATTTTTTAAAGAAATTCAGATGCGGATAGAAGGCTGGCATGTGGGAGCAGGGCTTCCCTCGCGCTCAGAAGCGTTTTTTCGACCCTGCATCGTCTCGCTCCGCTGCAAAGTCATAACTCGCACCGGGCGGCGCTCAGACAGATGACTTTGCGGGCGCTGCGCTGCGACGGCAGGGTACCCCGAAAAAGCCGCTATTCGCGCTCCGGGAA
>CAYNEJ010000021.1:2124-30634 GCA_964396205.1 uncultured Syntrophaceae bacterium | reverse complement strand
GACGCCCGTCGAGAACACGCCCAGGGCGCCGTAGGTGCAGGTGTGGCTGTCGGCACCGATGACCACGTCGCCGGGGACGACGATTCCCTTTTCGTGGAGCAGGACGTGCTCGACGCCGCACCGTCCCCCCTCGTAATAATGGGTCAGACCCTGCTCCCGGGCAAACTCCCGGAGGATCTTCACCTGTCCCGCCGAGAGGATGTCCTTGTTGGGGGTGAAGTGGTCCGCCACCAGGACGACCTTCTCCGGATCGAAGACCTTCCGGCCTCCGGCCTTGCGAAACTCGTCAATGGCGATGGGCGCCGTGATGTCGTGCCCCAGGGCCACGTCCGCGCGGGCGTTGATGAGCATCCCCGGACGGATGTCCTTGAGATCGGTATGATGGAGAAGGATTTTTTCGGTGATGGTGAGACCCATTTGGATTCGCTCCGCAAATGCCGGGTGGCGTCCTTTCTATAATATCTTCGCCCGTTAATCAACCCGAACGTTCCGAAGCCGCCCGGCTACCGGGTTGAACGGCCCGTGTCGCGCTTTCGTTCGACCACGCGCAGGCCCTGCGGCCGGATTGTCCGCTCCAGTTCCGGGAGCCAGGATTCCCTCTTGTGATCATAGGTCCGGATGACGACGCGGTCGGGGAAAAGGTAGATGGAATTCGTCCAGATACCGGCGCGGTTCATGTCGGGAGTGTGGATGTTCGTGACGCGCTTCCTGTATGTGTTGATCGGCGAGGCGAAACCGTCCCGGAACGGCACGGTGTGGGTGTGTCCGGAGACCCAGAGGAAGACCTGGGGATTCTCCATCAGGACCTCGTGGATCCGGTCGGCCGGCTGGGCAATGTAATTCGGGGTGTTGACGCGGAAATTGTAGTCCGGGAGGGTGCCCCGGAGGGGAGCGTGAAAAAAAACGATGGTCGGGAGCCGCCGGTGCTTTTTCAGTTCCGACCTGAGCCAGTCAACCTGCCGGTACGACATCTCCGCGAGATGCTCGGGCCGCTCCGGCGCGAGGAACACGAGCAGGTAGCCATCCATCTTTCTGCTGTGGTAGTCGGCCCGCAGGCCGAAGGCCTCCCGGAAACGGCGCCGTTTCTCCTCCCGGGAGGCATCGTCGCCCCGGACCCTCCTCTCTTTAGCGTTCAGCTCGTCCCGGTAAACGACGTCGTGGTTCCCCGGGATCGGCAGAAAGGGCTTTGTGAGACCGCCGAAGAACCGTTTCACCGTTTCGTATTCCTCGACGGTCCCGCGGTCCTCACAGAGATCTCCCACGGCAACGACCAGATCCACGTCCGGCCAGGCATTGACGGTCCGGAGAACCCGCTCCTTCGCCTCCATGTGCCGTCCGGGAATGTGGGGATCACCCAGAATGACGAGATGCCGACAGACCCGCTCCGCCGCCGCCGCGTGAACCGCCACGAGCATCAGAAGCAGGAGAAGCAGCCCTGAAACGACCCGCGCAGGCGGCAAAAGGGATCCCCCGGAAGAGGGGCGTCGCAGCGACGCACCGGAGAGAAACGTTCGATTGAGATTCCGGATCATTCGGGTTTGCTCCAGGAAAGCGACAGGACATCTCTTCTACGCTTTCCGCTCCGGAACAGCAACCCTCAGATTGCAGCCCCGGAGACCAGATCACCCGGCATCGCCCAATGTCCGCGGGGGAAGCATTGGGAAGCGTTTTCATTCCGCCGGCTTACCGCTCTGAGTACACCGCCTGCGGAAACGCTTCCGCGACGGCGGAAACCACCGCGACAGCCCCCGCGCCCCGGACGCAAAAGGGCCGGAGGTTCACGATCCTCCGACCCTTTTCTCTATGTCAGGCGCGCTGCGCCGGTTGGGAGTCTACCAGCCCCGGGGACCCATGCCCCGGCCCTGGCCGCGGCCGGTGCCCCAGCCGTCATATCCGGCTCCCGCTCCCGGGCCGAATCCGCGGCCGAATCCGGGACCGCGCGACTGGATCTGGGCCTTCTGTTCGGGTGTCAGGACGTTCAGCATCTGGAGGCGGTGTTTCGTGGCTTTCTCATTCAACTGGGTCCTGATGGCATCGATATCTCTGTTCACTTTCAGGATCTTCTCCTCGTTCGGGGTCGTCTCGAGCCAGAGGGTCCGGAGCTCGCCCCGCTTCGCGAACATCGCCGCCTGGAGGGGCTGGACTTCCTTCTGGTGGGCCACCCGCAGGGCCCGGATCTTCTCGTTCTGATCCGCCGTCAGGTTCAGGCCTACCGGACCGCCGACGTCAGCGGCGTTGTAACAGGGGCCTCTCCCCCATCCTCTGCCTCCGCCCGGACCGTATGCCCAGGTCGTAGTGGCCATCAGGACAACAGCCAGAATTGCAACCGTTGTCATCAATTTCTTGGCTTTCATTTCAGAATCTCCTTTCTTTGATCGCTCTCTCGGGTTGTCTTTTCTTCACCGTGAAGTGTTTTTCCCTTTGCATGACAGATGAGCAACAGCCATGCCATTTTCTCATGTCATGTGTATCTTCTTGACATCATGACCGTTTATCTCGCATCACGATGCTTCGGAGACCTGTCCGGGCCAGGAAGGCGAAAATGAATGGATACAGGGTATCCGATCGTGGTATCCGAATGGATACAAACTATCCACCCATCAGGAGCCTCTTCCCATGACGGCCCGGCAGCAAAAGAAAGAGCATCCCCGCTTCATTCACGGAAATCCCTTCTGGGCCGCTTTCTCGCCCTGGCTCATTCTCGGCGCGGCGGCCATCCTCGCCCCCCTGTTCGGATGGATGGCGCTGGAAAACATGAACCGCCACGAGGCATACATGAACCAGTTGCTCCTGGAAAAGGGAGAAGCCCTGATCCGCTCTTACGAAGCGGGTGCCCGCACGGGCCTGGGACTGCACCGCTGGGGTTACCTGGAGCTTCAGAAGCTCCTCATCGAGACGGCCCAGCAGCAGGGGGTCGATTACATGGTCGTCGTCGACGGAGAGGGGACCATCCTGGCGGACAGCGACCCCTCGTCGGTCGGCCGTCCCTACGGAATCGGCCTGGATCTCAAGGAGATCGCCCGTTCCACGCAGGTCCGGTGGAGGCGGGTGCCCAACCCCGGCGGCGCAGACAGCTTCGAGGTCTACCGTGGATTCACGCCGGCCGCGGACCGTCCCGCATTCAATCCGGGCGGGAAGATCGTCCCCCCGGTGAGACCGGAGACGATCCGGCAGCTGATCGTTTTCGTCGGACTGGATACGACCCCCCTCCAGGATATCCGGGAACGGCAGAGAAACCAGTCGATCGGACAGGGGGTTCTCTTCTTCCTGGTCGGATGCGCCGGTTTCCTGATTCTGTTCGTCGTCCAGCAGTGGCGGACCACCCGGCAATCGCTGTCCAGGATCAAGGCCTTCTCGGACCGGCTTGTGAAGCAGATGCCCATCGGTCTGGTCGCCGTCGGAAACGACGGCCTCATTGCCGCCTGCAACCGGTCTGCCGAGGAGATCCTCGACCTTGTTCCCGGCGGAGCGGATGGCCGACCGGTCCGGGAAGTCCTCCCCCCATGCCTGCGGGAACTTCTGGAGGAACTGGCGGAAAAGGGAGGAACGCTGGAGAAGGAACTGGAATGCCCGCAGGGAGAGGAGCGCATGATTCCCCTGGAGGCCCTGGCCACGGTCCTTGAGTCGGAAGATGCCCGGCCTCCCGGATCCATTCTCCTGATCCGGGACATCACGGAGCTTCGCCGCCTGAAGGACGAGGTCGCCCGAACCCAGAGGCTGGCGTCCCTGGGCAGCCTGGCCGCAGGCGTGGCCCATGAAATCCGCAATCCCCTCAGCTCCATCAAGGGTTTCGCCACATACTTCCGGGAGCGTTACCGGGACGTTCCCGAAGACCGCGACACGGCGGACATCCTGATCCAGGAAGTGGACCGGCTCAACCGGGTCATCACCCAACTCCTGGAGTTCGCACGCCCCATCGCGCTCCAGCGGGTTCCCGTTTCCCTCGGGGAGGCCGCCGGGCTGGCCGCCCGGGTCATCGAGGGACAGGCCCGGGAAAAGGGGGTAGCCATGGAGATGCGAATCCCCCCGGATCTTCCGGCAATCAAGGTCGACCCGGACCGGCTTCAGCAGGTCTTCCTCAACCTGTACCTGAACGCCCTGGCGGCCATGGAAAAGGGAGGGGTCCTGACCACCACGGCGGCGGCCGACGCGGACGGAACCGTCCGGGTGCAGGTCTCGGACACGGGAGCGGGCATTCCGGCGGAGGATCTGAAACGCGTCTTCGACCCCTATTACACGACCAAGCCGTCCGGAACGGGCCTCGGCCTGGCTATCGTCCACAAGACCGTCGAGGCCCACGGCGGCGACATCCGCCTGGAGAGCGAGCCGGGCAGGGGAACCACCGTGACGTTCCGGATCCCCCACGGGAAAGAAAAATGAAAAAGAGCGAGCACATTCTTGTTGTAGACGACGACCGGGCGCACCGGACCATGCTGAAGACGCTCCTGGGCGGCTGGGGATATACCGTCACCGAGGCGGACGACGGAGCCGCCGCCGTGGCGGGGGTCCGGGAGGGACCGTTCGACCTGGTCCTGATGGACATCCGGATGATCAAGGTCTCGGGAATCGAGGCCCTGACGGAAATCAAGGCTTTCAATCCCGCCATCCCGGTCATCCTCATGACGGCCTATGCCTCGGTGGAAACCGCCGTAGAGGCCCTCAAAAAGGGCGCCTACGACTACCTCACCAAGCCCCTGGATTTCGACGAACTGAAAATGACGATTCGGCGAGCCATGGAGCATCTGCGCCTGGCGGAGGAAAACCGGCTCCTCCGGCAGAACCTCAAGAGCCAATACGACGGCATGAACCTGCTGGGGCACTCCGCCGCGATGACCCGGCTCCTGGATACGGTTGCCCAGATCGCCCCCACAGAGGCCACGGTCCTCGTCACCGGCGAATCGGGCACCGGCAAGGAGCTGATCGCCGGGGCCATCCACTACAGCAGCTTCCGGAAGGACGGCCCGTTCGTCAAGATCAACTGCGCCGCCCTGACGGAGAGCCTCCTGGAGTCGGAGCTCTTTGGTCACGAAAAGGGGGCCTTCACCGGGGCCGACCGGCGCAAGGAGGGGAAGTTCCGGCAGGCCGACGGGGGAACCCTGTTTCTCGACGAGGTGAGCGAGATGTCCCTGGGGATGCAGGTGAAGCTCCTCCGGGTTCTCCAGGAACGGGAGATCACGCGGGTGGGCGGCGGCGACGTCCTGAAGGTGGACGTACGGATCATTGCCGCCACGAACAGGGATCTCCGCCAGGAAATCAGCCAGGGCCGCTTCCGGGACGATCTCTACTACCGTCTGAATGTCGTTAACCTGGCCGTGCCCCCTCTCCGGGAGCGCCGCGAGGACATCCCGCTCTTGGCCCAGCACTTCCTGTCCCGGTTTGCGGAAAAAAACAGGAAAGCCATCAAAGGCTTCACGCCCCGGGCGATGGACGGCCTTCTTCGGTATGCCTGGCCGGGAAACGTCCGCGAACTCATGAACGCCATCGAGCGGGGCGTGGTCCTGGCCAGGTCGGAATGGCTCGGGGAGGAGGACATGGCCCTGACGTTTCACGGCGGCGTTGCACCTGCTTCGGCTGCACCTCCGGAGGAACCGGGTCTGGTTGTGGAGGGAACATCGCTAGACGAACTGGAGCGGGCCGCCATCCTGAAGACTCTGGAGGACACCGGAGGGAACAAGAGCGAAGCCGCGCGCCGGCTCGGCATCACGCGCCGCACCCTCCACAAGAAGCTGAAGCAGTACGGACTGATGTAGGCGGAGCGATGAAGATCCTGGTGTGCATCAAGCAGGTCCCTGATGACGACGCCCCCGTTGCGGTGGACCGGGACGGGACCCGCTGGACGGCTGCGGAGGGAGCGGCCTGGCGGATCAACCGTTATGACGAGCACGCCCTGGAGGAGGCCCTCCGGATCCGGGAGGCGATCCCGGGGACATGGATCGAAGCCGTCTCCGCCGGTCCCCCGCGCGTCCGGAACGCCCTGCGCAGAGCCCTGGAGATGGGCGTCGATGAGGCAATCCACATCCTCATTGAGGGAAATCGGAACCCGATGCCCTCGGAGATATCCGCCCTCCTGGCCGCCTGGGCGGGCAGCCGGGACTACGGCCTGATCCTGGCGGGAACCCTCTCTGAAGATGACATGCACGGACAGACGGGACCCATGGTGGCGGCGCACCTGGACTGGCCGTGGGCCACCTCCGCGGTCCGGCTGGATGTCCACCCCGGGGAAGAGGCCGGCCGGGAAGGTCCCTGCATCGGCGTGGAAAGGGAGGTGGAGGGGGGCAGAAGGGAGATCCTGGCGATCCGCCTCCCGGCACTGGTTGCGGTGCAGTCCGGGATCAACCGTCCCCGGTATCCGGCCCTGTCGCATGTGCTCCGGGCCCGCTCCCAGGCCATCGCAGAAGTGCCGGCGGACACCCTGGCCTCCCCGGCGGTCCGAGAGCGCTCCCTCCGGGTCTCGTCCCCGCCGCCCGCATCCTGCCGATTCCTGGAAGGGACAATGGAGGAGAAGGCTCGGGAACTCCTCCGGATTCTCCACGAGCGGTCGCTGCTCTGAAGGCACTTTTGAGGCGAATCGCCCCTCCGATGCCCTGTCTCAGCGGTTGAAGAGGGCTTTCTCTTCCTCTTCCGTCCGCTCCCGAATCTCCGCGCGCCAGGGATTGTGATAGGAACGGCAGCCGAATCCCGCCTGAAGCTGCTCCCGGATGAAGTGGGACATGCCTCCGGGCTCCATCATGAGGCGGCAGATGTAGCGCGTCCCGTTCCAGTGCAGTTCGGGGCAGCGGCGGTCACGCGTCCCCGGGTGGCGATGCAGCCCGAAGGTGCAGGTGTGGCGGATGCAGCAATATCCGCAGCCGACGCAGTCATAACGGGTCGATGTCTCCCGGATCATGGGCCTTCGCTTCTCCGTTCTCCTGCTCGTGATGAATCAGCCGCACCATACGGCATCGGTCGCAGGCCTGTCAAAACAATCCGCCCGCCGGCGCCCGGTCAAATTCCGTTGACGGGAAAAAAGGAAAAGTGATAGGCCTGCCCCGGATTGTCCAAAACAGGAGAAAACCATGTTTCTGAAACAGATGCAGGTGGGGATGATGGCCGTTTTCGCCTATATCGTCGGCGACCCCCAGACGGGAGAAGGGCTGGTCATCGATCCGGCGGCGAACACCGCGGGCATTCTCGCGGAGGTCGGCAAGGCGGGCCTCACCGTCAAGTATATCGTGAATACCCACGGCCACGTGGACCACATCTCCGGCAACCAGGACATGAAGAAGAAGACCGGCGCCCCGATCGTCATTCACGAGGACGACGCGGACATGCTGACGTCCACGCCGGCCATGATGCTCGCCATGTTCCGGGCCCAAAAGTCTCCGGCGGCGGATCTCACCGTTCGGGACGGCGACACGATCACCGTCGGCGGCGTGTCCCTGAAAGTCATCCATACCCCGGGACACACGCCGGGAGGAATGGCCCTCTACACGGAAGGCTACGTCTTCACGGGGGACACGCTGTTCGTCGAGGCGGTGGGACGGACGGACCTGCCCGGCGGCTCCTGGCAGGTCATGAGCCACGCCATCCGGGAGAAGCTGCTCTCGCTCCCCGACGACACCGTGGTCCTGCCGGGACACAACTACGGACGCCGGCCCACCTCCACCATCGGACACGAAAAGAAATTCAATCCGTTCCTGCGATAGCCGGATGCCCTCCGGGCAGGAAACGACGACTCGAATGGAGGCGCAAGCACCCATGAATCAATCGAAAGGCCTGATGGAGACGAATCTGAGCGGCCTGAAGCTGGCGGGCCGCGGGAAGGTCCGTGACGTCTACGATCTGGGAGACCGGCTGCTCATCGTGACAACGGACCGGATCTCCGCGTTCGACGTGGTGATGCCCGATCCCATCCCCGGCAAGGGGATCATCCTGACCCGCATGTCGTCATTCTGGTTCGGGGAAATGGCGGATCTCGTGCCTCACCATCTTTTATCCGTTGACCCGGCCGAATATCCCGCTCCCTGTGCACCCCACCGGGAGGTTTTGCAAGGGCGATCGATGATGGTGAAAAAAGCCCGGGCACTGCCCGTGGAATGCATCGTCCGGGGCTACCTGAGCGGCTCCGGATGGCAGGAATACCGGAAGAGCCGCTCCATCTGCGGCATTTCCCTGCCGGAAGGGCTGAAGGAGTCGTCCCGCCTGCCGGAGCCTCTGTTCACGCCGACCACGAAGGCGGAAATCGGCCAGCATGACCTGCCCATGACGCGCAAGGAGATGGAAGACACCATCGGGGCGGACCTGACGGAGCGGGTCATCGGCCTCAGCATCGCCGTCTACCGGCGGGCCGCCGACCGGGCTCTCCGGGCGGGGATCATCATCGCCGACACAAAGATGGAGTTCGGCCTCCTGGACGGCAAGCTGATCCTGATCGACGAGCTCCTGACGCCCGATTCCTCCCGCTTCTGGCCGGCAGACTCCTACGAGGAGGGACGCTCCCAGATGAGCTTCGACAAGCAGTTCCTCCGGGATTATCTCCTGTCGCTGGACTGGAATCAGAAGCCTCCGGCGCCGTCCCTGCCCGCGGAGATCGTCCGGAAGACCCTGAGCCGTTACGAGGAGGCCCTGCAGCGGCTGACAGGATGACCGGCGCCCGCCTTGACAGGCCCATACCCCATGATTACATTTGGAGGTCGAATAAGCCGGTCCGGCAACGCTGCAATGCACGCCGGTCAGACAGGTGGTCCCGTAATTCCTCATGAAGCATCAGAATCTTCCCGATTACAAAGAAAAGCAGCGGATTCTTCATCTCGGCAGGACGGCGCCCGCTGCGCTGTCGGCCCTGGGAGACCGGTATCTGGCAGCCAGCCGAACCGCAGACGCCATTGAGTGTTACAGCCTGGTGAAAGACGAAGACAAGCTTCGCACCGTCCTGGCCCGTGCCGAAGAGGAGGGGGATGTTCAGTTCTTTATCCAGGCCGAGAAGGCCCTGGGCCGGGAAGCGACGGTGGAGGAGTGGAACCGCATCGGCGAACGGGCCCTCCAGAGGGGGCGACTCTCTTTTGCCCGTCATGCCTTCGAGAAAACCGGAAATGCCGAAGGTCTCCGTCAGGTTCATGAGGCCGGCAAGTCGACAGCGGACGGCGGAGGAGTTCCATGAGCAAGCGCTGTTACTATGAAATCCTGGAGGTCCAGCGGACGGCCAGCGAAGAGGAGCTGAAAAAGAGTTACCGCCGGCTGGCGATGCAGTATCACCCGGACAGGAATCCCGGCGACGGGGAGGCGGAGGAGAAGTTCAAGGAGGCCGCGGAGGCTTACGAGGTTCTGAGCGATCCCCAGAAGCGGGAGATCTATGACCGTTACGGCCATGAAGGACTCACCAGCAGCGGATTCCGCGGATTTTCCGGCTTCGAGGACATCTTTTCCAGCTTCGGCAGCGTATTCGAAGACATTTTCGGTTTTCGCGGCGGCCGCTCCCGAACGGCAGCCCGTGCCGGTTCGGATCTTCGCTACGACCTTTCCCTTTCCTTCATGGAAGCCGTCACGGGCGTCTCCAAAGACATCGACATCGAGAAACTCGAACGGTGCCGGGAGTGCGAGGGTTCCGGAGCGGCTCCCGGAACGGCCCCGGAAATCTGCAGCCGTTGCCGCGGCCGTGGCCAGGTCACCCAGACAAGCGGCTTTTTCAGCATCAGTTCCACCTGCCCCTCCTGCCGCGGGCAGGGTGCGGTCATTACAAGCCCATGCAAAGCCTGCCGGGGATCCGGCCGGGAACGCGTGCAAAAGACCGTGAACCTGAGGATCCCCGCCGGTGTGGAGACGGGATCCCGCCTGCGCCTGCGGGGAGAAGGCGAAACGGGAGAATACGGCGGTCCCAGCGGGGATCTCTACATTTTCATCCACGTG
This sequence comes from uncultured Syntrophaceae bacterium, assembly GCA_964396205.1. Classification (GTDB taxonomy): domain Bacteria; phylum Desulfobacterota; class Syntrophia; order Syntrophales; family PHBD01; genus PHBD01. The sequence continues at coordinate 20,749 of CAYNEJ010000021.1, read as the reverse complement.
GAGCCGCATGAATTCTTCGAGCGCAACGGCGACGACATCTATTGCCGCATCCCCATCTCCTTTGTTCAGGCCACCCTCGGCGCCAGTGTCGAAGTCCCCACCCTGGAAGGAACGGAAAAACTGAAGATTCCGCGGGGAACCCAGGGCGGCAAAACCTTCCGCCTGAAGGGCAAGGGGATTTCCCGCCTCCGGAGCCACGGGCGGGGGGATCAGATCATCGAAACCGTGGTGACCATCCCGACGTCGCTGAACCGGAAGCAGGAGGACCTCCTCCGGGAATTTGAGCGTCTCGGGAGAGAATGACGGCTTCTCTTTATCCTTCCCGCCGCGCTCGTTCGTGACGACGCCGTGAAAATGTGCTAAGAGACCCACACTCCGGTGCCTGCGGTTCACCTGTCCATACCGCACCGGCGGCCACCAACTCCAGAACACATAAGGAGGTTTTATGACGGACAAGTGGAAAAAAGCGCTGGCGGTCCTGTTCGGGGTTCTGATGCTTGCCGGATGCGGCGTGGAGACGGCCCTGATCGTCGGGGGGGTTGCCGCGGCGGGAGCCGGAGGCGGCACGTACGCCTACATCAACGGAGAGATGAAGACCGATTACTACTTCACCATGGAAAAGGCCTGGATGGCCTGCGAGAAGACCGTGGCGGACATGAAGGGCCGGGAAGTGGTGCCGGACCGCAGGATCGGCGAGGGATCGATCAAGGCCGTCATCGACGGCGAGGACGTAACCATCGGTCTCAAGTATAAGGACAAGACCGTCACGACCATCTCCGTCCGGGTGGGTCTGTTCGGCAACAAGGTCTCCTCGCAGCTCATCCAGGACCGGATCCGGGACAACCTCTTGAAAAGCGGACACGACGGACCGGGGGGCAATCCCTTACCGGCAGCCGGCCATGGGCCGACACCGGCGTCCGTTCCCGCCCCCGTCAACCGGTGATGAAGCAGGCCGGATCGCCGGCCGCGGGAAAGTGGAGGACTTCGGCCCGGCATGGGAGGACAGGGTCGCCGAGGATATCTTCGTCCCTTCGGAACCGTTCAGCCCAAAGGGCTTCCCGCAACCCAGCCATAGCCGGATCCGGGCGGATTTCCCGCTCCGGTGCAGGATCCCGGCCCCTTTCGGGGGGAGCGGCGGATCCATTCCCGTTGCCGGCCGGGAACACCCCATGAAGAAGAAACTGATTCTGGGAATCCTGTTGAGTGTATTCCTGGTCTGGCTTTCCGTGAGGGGCATCCGCTTCGAGGACGTGGCTGACGGATTCCGGTCGATTCGCTACGTCTTCATCGCTCCGGCGATTGCGGGCTTGCTGATCATGCAGGTCCTCCGCTCCTGGCGCTGGGGGCTCATCCTGAAACCCCTCGAGGCGGTCCGCCCGTGGACTGTCTTCGAAGTGTCCAACGTGGGGTTCCTGGCCATCACCGCCCTGCCGGCCCGCCTGGGGGAACTCGTTCGCCCCTTTCTCATCGCCCGCCACAGCAACATCCGGATGACCGCCGCCCTCGGCACGATCCTGGTGGAACGGGTCATGGACGGCGCAACGGTGCTTTTCCTGGCGATGATCGCCCTGCAGTGGACGCCCTTCCCGCCCTGGCTCGTCCGCTCCGGCATCCTGTTTGGAGCGGCCATGCTGGGATTGATCTTCCTGATGATCTTTCTGTCCTTCCGACGGGAAAACGCCATGCAGGCGGCGGAGTTCATCATCCGCCGATTCCCGGACCGCATTGCAGCCCGAGTTCGGGGAATGGTCCTTCATTTCATCGACGGATTCCGGATCGTTCGGGACGTTCGCCTTCTTGCGCAGGTGGGGGCGTTGTCGCTTCTGATCTGGGTGGTGGACGTGGCGATCATCTACGCCATGTTCGCAGCCTTTTCCCTTCCCCTCTCCATCACGGCGGCCCTGATCCTGATGGTCATCCTCCTGATCGGGATCGCCATCCCCACGGCCCCCGGTTTCATCGGAAACTGGCACTACGCATGTGTCCTGGGTCTCGGGCTGTTCGGAGTCCCCAAGGCGGAGGCGCTTCCCTTCGCCGTGGTCTACCACTTCATTTCCGTGCTGTTCATCGTGGTCATGGGACTTCCCTTCCTGCCCTTCATGAAATTCTCGCTGGCGGACCTGCAGAGGCAGATGAGCGGCGGAAGCGGCTCCTGATCAGGAAGGCTGGGAGTCCCGGTCGTCGGGCTTGACCTCCAGTCCGAAAGACTTGATCTTCCGATGAAGGTTGCTCCGCTCCAGCCCGATGGCTTCCGCCGTCTTCGAGATGTTCCCCTCGAACTCCTTCAGCTTCTTCACAATGAACTGTTTCTCGAAGTCCTGGCGGGCCTCCCGGAGGGAGTCCGATTCCGGGAGTTCCGCAGGGGGTTCCGGCCGATGGCCGTTATCCGTCTTCTGGAGCGGGGGGATGTCCGCCGCTCCGATGACCCTTGCGGGTGTCATGATGACAAGGCGCTCGACAATGTTCTTCAGCTCCCGGACGTTCCCCGGCCACTCGTGCCGCATGAGCACTTCCAGCGCCTCGTCGCTCATGGTCTTTTCCGCCTCCCCTTCCTTCAGCGAAAAGTCGCGGATGAAACGAGCCACCAGGAGCGGGATGTCCTCCCGCCGTTCCCGCAGGGGCGGCACATGCAAGGGGATGACGTTCAGCCGGTAGTATAGATCCTGGCGGAACCGACCTTCTTCCATTTCCCGTTCCAGGTCCTTGTTGGTGGCCGCCAGGACCCGCACATCCGTGGAAATGAGCCGGTTGCCGCCCACCCGTTCGAAGGTTTTCTCCTGAAGAATCCGGAGGATCTTCGCCTGGGCCTTCTGGCTCATGTCGGCCACCTCGTCGAGAAAGATGGTTCCCTCATTGGCCAGGTCGAACTTGCCCCGCTTCTTCGATGTGGCCCCCGTGAAGGCCCCCTTTTCATGTCCGAAAAGCTCGCTCTCGATCAGCTCCTCCGGAATGGCCGCACAATTCACCTCCACGAAGGGCTTCTGGTTCCGACGGCTCCTGCGGTGAATGGAACGGGCCACCAGCTCCTTGCCGGTCCCGTTTTCCCCCATGATGAGAATCCAGGCATTGGTCGGGGCCACAATGGAGATCGTCTCCTTGAGTTCCGTGATGGCGGCGCTCCTGCCCGTCAGTTCATAGCTCTGGGTGAGCTTCTGCCTGAGGAGGACGTTCTCCTCCTCCAGCCGCATCATGTCGACGGCATGGTTGATCACCAGGATGATCTTTTCCAGCGACAGGGGTTTCTCGATGAAATCGAAGGCGCCGAGCTTCGTTGCCTTGACGGCCGTCTCGATGGTTCCGTGCCCCGACATCATGACCACCCGGGTCTGGGGGTATTCGGTCTTGATGACCTTGAGGGCCTCGATGCCGTCCATTCCGGGCAGCCAGATGTCCAGAAGCACGAGGTGCGGGGCCTCCTCCTCCATCATGCGGAGGGCCTCTTCGGCACTCGTCGCCGTCTGGACTTCGTAGCCCTCGTCGGTGAGGATCCCCTCGAGGGACTGGCAGATGCTCTTCTCGTCGTCGACAATGAGAATATTCTTATGCATGTTCCGATTCCAGGGAGGGTTGCTTCATGGCCGCGCTCCCGTTCCCTTCCGTCACGGGAAGCCTGAAGGAAACGACGGTTCCGCAGGGTGCATTGTCCGCCACCTGTACCTCGCCCTGGTGGTCGGAGATGATGGAGCTGACAATGGCGAGTCCGAGTCCGGTTCCGGATGTTTTCGTCGAGAAATACGGCTCGAAGATCTTCATCTTGTAGCGCGGCGGCACTCCGCAGCCGTTGTCCGCCACGGCCACCGTCACCCGGGAGTTCTGCCGGTCGTAGGAAGAACGGATGGCAATGTGCCCGGTCGTATTCTGGACCGCCGCCACGGCATTGTCCAGGAGGTTGACCATGACCCGCTTGATCTGCTCGTCGTCGATCAGGACCCGGGGAATCTCCGGATCGAGTTCGAGATCGAACTGGAGCTCCCGATGGGCGTCCTGGAACAGGACCACCGGGTCGGTGATGACCGCATTGAGGTCATTGGGCGCCGGATTCGTCACAGGCATCCGCGCGTATTGGGAGAAGGCGTTGACCAGGTTCTTCAGGACTTCCACCTGGGCGATGATGGTCTTTGTGCATTCCTGGAAGACATTTCCGTCCTCCCCGAGGCGATCCCCGTATTTCCGCTGCAGTCTCTGGGCAGAAAGCTGAATGGGCGTCAAGGGGTTTTTGATCTCGTGGGCCATGCGCCGCGCCACTTCCCGCCAGGCCGCGGCCCGCTCGGCCTTCTGCATCTCCGTCAGGTCCTCGAAGACCACCACGACGCCCATGTCCCGTCCCTCGTCGTCCCGGATATCCGTCGCGGTCATGAGGATCGTGATGGCCCGGCCCTCCACGATGATCTCCATCTGCTTCTGAATGGATCCCTCGGGACTCTCGGTCATTTCCTGCAGCAGCTCCCGGGCCAGCGTCAGTTGTTCCACCGTCATGATCTCCCGGTAAGACTTCCAGAGAACCTGATTCGTCTGGAGGTGGAGCATCCGCTCCGCCGCCCGGTTGACGGCGGTGATGATGCCGCCCCGGTCGACGGCAATGACACCGGCCGAGACGTTTCCCAGGACCGTTTCCATGTACTTCCGGCGTTCCTCCAGGTCCTCATTGGCTTCTTCAAGGCGCTGGTTCGACTTTTTCAGCTCCCGGGTCATGGCGTTGAAGGACTGCCCCAGGACACCGATCTCATCATCTCCGGCGAGATTGATCTGGTGGTCCAGGTCGCCGGCGGCAATCCTTCGGGTAGCCTCCGCAAGGTCTTCGATGGGCTCGTTGATACCCTTCGCCAGGAACAGACCGAACCAGGTGGCGGAAAAAAGAATCAGCAGTGTCACCACCGAAAGGGTGACTACATAGGTAAACTTGACCGGATTCTTGAGGATTTTCAGCTGGCGGTACTGCTCCGAGGCGGCGGATACTACGGCCATCTTGTCTACCATGGTCTTGGGCATGACATAGCTGACCGTTACATATCCGATCACCTCCCTGGGAACCAGAGGGGTGTAGACCGGCGCAATCCCCCGGATCACCTCACCGGCAGCATTGGATTGGATTTCCGACACTTCCTGCCCCGCATAGACGTTCTCGAGCTGTGACGGCGTCAGGGCGGACGGGGGAATCGTTTCTCCGGACGTGCTCCGGACGATCATCCCCTCCCGCTTGCTGTCGAAGTTCACCTCCAGAACCCCGAGGTTGAGGCTTGCCTGGCGCCGCTCCATGAGGGCCTTCAGGTAGGGATGCTTGTCCGGCTCGTAGAGCCGGTTGTCCGTGATTTCCCCGCTGATGCCGCGGGCGTGGTACCGGGCGTATTCGGTCCCCTGCTGGTAATAGTACTGGGCCACCTCCAGGGTGGTGTTCAGGGCGTCCCCGAGACGCACATTGAACCAGTTCTCGATGCTGTAGGAGAGAAAATTGATGGACACGACAAACAGGATGGCCGTGGGAACCAGGGACAGGCTCACAAAGGCCGCCACCAGCTTGGACCGCCATTTCGATCCGATGACGCCGCGCCGGCGCTCGAACACGAGCTTCACCACGTTGCGGATGATCAGGAAAATGAGGAGGATAATCAGGATGATGTTGATGTTGATGAAGCCGAAGATCAGGACGTTGTCCGAGATGGGCAGAACGTGGCCCCGCCAGGAAACGTTGCTTTCCACGTAGGAAAGCAGGGCAATCAGCGCCACCGTCAGGAGGATGATGAGCCGCTCCCTCCGTCTCTTGCGGGCTTCTTTCTCGTCGATCACCGGATTCGTCCGTCTGGTTTTCATTCTCTATAAATGAACCTGTATGTGTGCCATGGCGTCTCCAGGTCCCACAGGGAGACGAACAGAAAGACATATTCCAGCCGGAGGGGCAGACGTACCCGATTCAGCTTGGCCATCACAATCAGGTAGTATTCCGTGTTTCTGGAGAGTGTCTTCACCGGCGCAACGGAGAAGCCGTTGAGGTCCGACATGGCGGTCTTTGCCTCCCCCAGGGTCTGAAACACCGCGGGCTCGGATCCGCCGTCGGAGGAAACCAGGAAGGTTTTCTTCAGGTTGTCGTACTTGAGCGTCCGGTTCACCTCGATTCCCGAGATCCGCCGGTCGAACCAGAAGGAACGCTCCTGGTAGATGCCGGCATAGAAGGTGAACTGGACGGGCAACCCGGCCATGACCGCGGCACTCATGTCCGGGGTGAAGGCGTCGGACACCTTGCCGTACAGGAGAACCTGTTCTCCCTTTGTGGTTACGAGAATGTCCCGGATGAGCGGTTTTGCCGTCGCCGCCGCCGTTGCGAGGACGGCCGTCAGGAGGATCAGGGCGACCGACACCGGCAAGCTGATTCTTTTCATGGGTCTTTCCTTGACAAAAACATTCCTTCCCGAATGGGCGGGGCATGCAAAACACCCCCGGCGCCATCCGATGGAAGAGCAAAGCGGGATCTTAAGGGACTGTCAAGGAAATTGCAAGCACCAGATGTGAATCGTGGAAGCGACAACAAGGCGGGAAGATTGATTTTTTCCCATCAAGATCAGGCCCGGGCAGCATCCAGAACCCGGTAGGCCGGAATGCGCAGCGCCCGGAAACGCTCGGGGGCAACCTCGCCGGCGGCGTGGTCGATGATTTCCCGGTTTTCCTCCCGGGACATCAGTTCCTTCAGGAGAAGATTGTTCAGCTTGTGCCCCGACTTGTAGGCCACGAAATGGCCGATGATGGGCATCCCCAGGAGGGCGAGGTCGCCCACGGCATCCAGGATCTTGTGTTTCACGAACTCGTCGGGAAACCGGAGACCTTCCTTGTTGAGGACCCGTTCGTCGTCCAGAACGATGGCGTTCCCCAGGGAGCCGCCCAGAGCGAGTCCCCGGGCCTGGAGGTACTCGACGTCCCGCAGGAAGCCGAACGTGCGGGCGGGGCAGATCTCCCGTTCATAACTTTCATCGGTAAAGGTCATGGAATAGGACTGCTGGCCGATGATGGGGTGCTTGAAATCGATCTTGTAGGTGATCTTGAACTCCGGCGCCGGCAGGAACATCGCCGTCCCCACCCCGTCCGAGACCGACACCTCCCGGCGAACCACCAGCACATTCTTGTACATGCCCTGGGTCAGGGTCCCCACACCCTTGAGCATCTCGACAAAGGGGAGGGCGCTGCCGTCCATGATGGGCACTTCCGGGGCATCCACCTCCACGACGGCATTGTCGATTCCCATGCCCCAGAAGGCCGACAGCAGGTGTTCCACCGTGGAAACGCTGGCACCGTTGGTGCCGATGGTGGTGGCGAGGGTCGTATCCGCCACGTTGTTATAATCCGCCTGAATCCTGTAACCTGAAGGGATATCCCTGCGGATAAACACAATCCTCTCGTTCGCATCAGCAGGCCGGATCGTCATGGAGACTTTCCGCCCGGAGTGCAACCCCGTGCTGCGACAATAGATTTCGTTCTTTAGTGTTCTCTGTAAATGCATAGGACCCGCGACGACAAATGTGATGGTGTCTTGAAAGGCAAGATCCATACCATGCTTTCCCGACATATTGAAAAACAGGGCAGAGGTTTGGAATGATCCCTCATATTGGACGTTTAACGGAAAGATCTTGCGGACCGCCCGATCGGGCATCCTTCCCGGGTGTGTCGAAAAGAACACACGGCATCCGTCAGTTCAAATTCGGTGCCGGGATGCGGCCAGGCGTCGCCGTCACCCGCATCCGGGAGGCATCCTGCCGCCGGCCGACTCATTTGCCGCCGGCTGTTTCGCCGTTCGGGGGGGACGGTAGAACCGCTCCTTCTCGCTGAAGATGCAGCCGCAATAGGGCTGCCGATAGAGACCCATGTGGCGGGACAGCCGAAGCCCCTCCTGCCATCCCTCCCGGAAATCCCGGTAGAGGAAGGGAACGTCGTACTTCCGGCTGATTTCCGCTGCGACTTCGCGGATCTGGTCGTGCCGCTGGTACCGGCTGTAGAGGAGGGTCGAGGTGAAGGCGTCGAATCCACCGGCCTTGGCGGCCCCGGCCGTCCGGTCCAGTCGGATCCGGTAACACTGGATGCATCGCTCGGACCCCAGGGAAAGGACGGCCTGCAGGTACTCCTCCAGGGGATAGTCATCGGGCCAGATGACCGGGAAGGAAGCCATTTCCGCATACTCCCGCAGCGTTTCCAGGCGCCGCTGGTGTTCCTGGAAAGGGTGGATGTTGGGGTTGAAAAACATGCCCGTGATTTCATGGCCTTCGTCCCGGAGTTCACCCACGGGGACAATGGCGCACGGGGCGCAGCAGATGTGGAGCAGTACGTTCATAGCAATTCCCCCTGGCGGGCACCGGGCCAGGCCAGGCCGAAGTGGTCATAGGCCGCCTTCGTTGCCAGCCGCCCCCGGGCGGTCCGCTGAATATAGCCTTCCTGAACCAGGAAGGGCTCGTAAACGTCTTCCAGTGTGGTTCGCTCCTCTCCGATGGCCGACGAGAGGCTGTCAATGCCCACGGGCCCGCCGCCGAACTTTTCGATGAGGGTCAGGAGGATCCGCCGGTCCATGTGATCGAATCCCCGGCCGTCCACTTCGAAGAGCTCCAGGGCCCGAACCACCACTTCCCGGTCGATCTTTCCCCGGGCCTTCACCTGGGCATAGTCCCGGACACGCCGGAGGAGCCGGTTGGCGATCCGGGGGGTGCCCCGGCAGCGGCGGGCCAGCTCCACCGCACCGTCGTCGTCGATGGCAATGGACAGGATGCCGGCGGAGCGCCGGATGATCACGGCCAGCTCCTCCGGATCGTAAAACTCGAAACGGAAGCTCATGCCGAATCGGTCCCGGAGCGGCGAGGTCAGGAGCCCCGCTTTCGTGGTGGCGCCGATCAGGGTGAACCGGGGGATACCCAGTTTCATGGAGCGGGCGGAAGGCCCCTGTCCGATGAGGATGTCGATGTGGTAATCCTCCATGGCCGGGTAGAGGATCTCCTCGACCACGTGGGACAGGCGGTGGATCTCGTCGATGAAGAGAACGTCCTGGTCGTGGAGGTTCGTGAGAATCGCCGCCAGGTCTCCGGGACGCTCGATGACGGGTCCCGAGGTCACCTTGATGTCCACTCCCATCTCCCGGGCCACGATGTAGGCCAGGGTCGTCTTGCCGAGGCCGGGGGGACCGTAGAGGAGAACATGGTCAAGGGCTTCGCCGCGCTCCCGGGCGGCCTGAATGAAAAGGGACAGGTTTCCCTTGATTTTCGGCTGGCCGATATATTCGTCCAGACTCCGGGGACGCAACGAGACGTCCAGGCCCGCGTCTTCCTCGATGACCGCCGGATGGACCAGCGGATTTCTCTCTTCCGGGGTTTCCTGCTTCCGCTTGTTCGCCACCCGGACTTTCCTTTCCTGTTCAGGGCCCGGAGTTTTCACTCCCGGCGGGATCAACGCCACCCGTTCTCCGATGCAACCGGCCCGGCCCGTCCGCCAACAAATCGCGGGCCGCAAGGTGCATCACCCGAAAAAAGCTGAAAAACGAGGGGAACCGCAGGCAGCCGCTTTTCATTTACCTGCCATGGGATCACCTCTTCAGGCTGATCAAAAAGGGTTGGATGCAGGGCGCCCGATGTCCCGAGCCGTGAGGCGTACTTTTCGTACGTCGAATGGTGAGGGACGAGGGGAACGCAGCAGACAGCCCTTTTTCATCAGCCTGAAAGGATCTTCAGGGCGCCTTTCAGTAGCCCGTCCAACGTTGCCGGCGCGGGGTTCTCCCGGGCCGCCCTGTCCAGTGCGGACTTCGCCGCCGCTTCCTTGTAACCCAGGTTCAGGAGCGCCGAGAGCACGTCATCTTCCATACCGGCGGCTTCCGGCTGTACCTCGCCGCGTCCCGCCGCAGCCGCAAACCCGGCCTTGAGGATCCGCTCCTTCAGTTCCAGGACCATCCGCTCGGCCATCTTGCGGCCCACGCCTGGAATCCTCACCAAGCGGGCCAGGTCTCCCCGGGAGAGGGCCGTGGCAAGCTCCTCCGGGGTGATTCCCGACAGAATGTTCATGGCCAGCCGGGGGCCGATCCCGCTGACGGCAATCATCATCTGGAAGAGTTCCCGCTGGGCCGGATCAAGGAAGCCGAAGAGCTGGATGGCGTCCTCCCGCACGTGCGTGTGGATGTGAAGGATCAATTTCTCCCCGGGTTCCGGAAGATCGCAGACGGCGGTGAGGGGAACGAAGACGCGGTATCCCAGCCCTCCCACGTCCAGGGTGACGGAGCTGAGTGATTTCTCGAGAAGAATCCCCTGGATCCGGGCGATCATCAGACCGTTGTGTCCTTTCCGAAATGGGCGTGGCAAATCGCCGTCGCCAGCGCGTCCGAGGCATCCGCCGGCGCCTCCCCGGGAAGCTGAAGGATCGCCCTCACCATGCTCTGCACCTGGGTCTTCTCCGCCCGGCCGTAACCGACGACGGCCTTCTTGATCTCCAGGGGGGTGTATTCAAAAACCGGCAGGCCGCCATGGGTCCCGGCGAGGATGGCGACGCCCCGCAGCTGGCCCTGGCGGATCAGGCTCCGGACGTTTTTCCCGAAAAAGATATCCTCGATGGCCATGACGTCCGGAGCGGTCTCCCGGATCAGGGCCGCGAGCCTGTCGTATACCGTGGACAGGGCAACACTGAGCGAGGCCCCCCGGGGCGGCCGGATCTCCCCATAGGCGATGCAGGCGAGGCCGGTCCTCCGCTTCTCCACCACGCCGTAGCCCGTCACGTGGCTGCCGGGGTCGATGCCGAGAATTTTCAATGGATGATCCGGGCGCATGCCGCAGGAGAAACGCGAAAACCGGTCAACTCAGCTTTTCCATCACGTCGTCGGCGATGTCAAAATTCGCGTAGACGTTCTGGACGTCGTCGTTGTCCTCGAGCTTTTCCATCATCTTGAGCATCTGCTCCGCCTTGTTCCCGTCCAGCTTGACGAGGTTCTGGGGAATCATGGTCACCGTCGCCTCGAGGAATTTCAGGCCCTTCTCCTCAAGGACTTTCCGGACGCCTTCGAAGGACAGCGGATCGGTGAGAACCTCGTATTCGTTCTCCTCCTCCCGGACGTCCTCCGCCCCGGCCTCCAGGGCCAGCTCCATGAGCTCATCCTCGCCGATCTGCTTCTTGTCGATGAGAATGCTGCCGTGTTTTGAAAAAATCCAGGAGACGCAGCCGTTTTCCCCCAGGTTCCCGCCGTGCTTGGAGAGGATGTGGCGGATCTCGGCCACGGTCCGGTTCTTGTTGTCCGTCATGATCTCCACCATCAGCGCCACACCGCCGGGACCGTACCCTTCATAGGTGACTTCCTCGTAACTCACCGAACCCAGCTCGCCCGTTCCCTTCTTGATGGCCCGCTCGATGTTGTCCTTGGGCATGTTTTCGTCCCGGGCGGCAATGACCGCCTGGCGGAGCCGCGCGTTCGCTTCGGGATCACCGCCGCCGAGCCTGGCGGCCAGGCTGATTTCCTTGGCGAGTTTCGTGAAGATCTTGCCACGCTTCGCGTCGATGGCGCCTTTTTTCCGCTTGATGGTGCTCCATTTGGAATGGCCGGACATAAGGGATTTTCTCCTTGGAAACGGAACGGATCAAGTTCCATAAATATTCTGATTTATTCGCCGTTTCATAGCATACACGCTCCTGCTTGCCAAGGCAAAAAAGGCCGTCCGTTGACAGGTTCGCTCCGATTGTCTAAAGGGTGGGAAACGACTCCGCAACCGGCGGACAGGAGGTTTTCCATGGCAGAAGCGGCGCATTCGGACCATCCCTGGGACGTGGCCATCATCGGCGGAGGTCCGGCGGGCTTGACGGCAGGCATCTACGCCGCCCGGGCCAACCTCCGTTCGCTCATGGTCCAGGGGGCCTCCACCGTCTCCCAGATCACCATCACCGACATGATCGAGAATTATCCGGGGTTTCCGGAGGGAATTCACGGCTTCGACCTGGTGGAGCGCCTGAAGACGCAGGCGACACAGTTCGGCCTGGAAATGCTGTCCGAAGACACGACGTCCCTGGAAGCCGGCCGCCGGGGAGACCTTCCGGTCTGGCGGATCGGCGCGGGCGGGAAAACGATCGACGCCCTGTCGGTAGTCCTGGCTACGGGGGCTTCCTGGAGGAGGCTCGGCGTTCCGGGAGAAGAGCAGTTCATCGGCCGGGGGGTCTCCTTCTGCGCCACCTGCGACGGGCCGTTCTTCCGGAACCGCGAGGTGATCGTCGTCGGGGGTGGCAACACGGCCATCCAGGAAGCCCTGTTCCTGACCCACTTCGCCGGCAAGGTGACCGTGGTCCACCGGCGGGACCGTCTTCGCGCCACGGGGATTCTCCAGGACCGGGCCTTCGCCAGCGAAAAGATCGCCTTTGCCTGGAACTCCGTCGTGCTGGAAATCCTTGGGAAAGAGACGGTGGAGGCCGTCCGCCTCCGGGACGTGAAAACGGGAGCGGAGCGCGAAATCCCGACGGAGGGCGTGTTCCTGTTCGTCGGGCTGATTCCCAATACGGACATCGTCCGGGACTTGGCCGACCGCGAGCCCGACGGGGCCGTCCGGGTGGATCGGGCGATGCGGACTTCGGCGCCGGGCATTTTCGCCTGCGGGGACTGCACGGCGACTCCCCTGCGGCAGGTCATCACCGCCTGCGGCGACGGCGCCGTCGCAGCCTACTCGGCCCAGCTTTACGTGGAGGATCTCAAGGGCACGGCCTACTGACCGGCGGGCCTCCCGGCCGAGCCGGAGGCGATCATTGCCCGGAGTTCCTTTTCGAATCGCGCCGGATCTTCCACGGCCAAGGCGATCCGCTCCCCCGGACAGACGGAGCCCCCGTCCTGCGTCAGGATGGCGGGGACCGTCCCCTCCGCCTCCAGGGGGATGCCTCTCGATTGGAGAAATCGCGCCGCCGGCTCCGAGGCCGTCCGCGCCGCGATTTCCCGCACGATCCCCGAGTCCGCCGCCAGCCTCGCCGCCGCCAGGCCCATGATCTTGTCGTGGAGCACGCAGTCCCGGTAGCCCCGGCAGGTGTCCAGGCACTCCACCAGCGGCCGGAGCCCCTTCCCCATTGACGAGAAGACCCGCCGCCCCCCGGAGAAGAGGGCCAGATTATAATCCCGGAAACGGCTTTCCATTTGCCGCGAAGGCCTCCTTATAACAGGAACGACGCAGACGGCTCGTTTTCAACAGCCGCCCTATCAAGGTCAAATACCTTCCCAGGCTGTTCAAAACGGGTCGGATGCGAGGCTCCCGATGGCCTGAGCCACGTGGCGTACTTTTTCGTACGTCGAATGGCGAAGGGCGAGGGGAACGACGCAGACGGCCCGTTTTCAACAGCCGTCTAATGCACCACCGTTCTCGAAAAGACGTTCATAATAACAACCCCCGCCGCAATCAGGACGATTCCTGCGATCGCCGGGGCGTCGAGTTTCTGGTCCAGGAAAATCCAGGCCACTGCGGAAATGAGCACCATGCCGACTCCGGACCAGACGGCATAGGCAACCCCCACGGGAATCGTGCGGAGCGTCAACGACAGAAGATAGAAAGCCAGGCCGTAGCCCAGGACGACGAGCAGCGACGGCAGAAGCCTCGTGAACCCCTCACTGCTTTTCAGGGCCGAGGTGGCCACCACCTCGCTGACAATGGCGATAGCGAGAAAAACCCACTGCTTCATGCACACCCCCGGCGCATGCAGTCCGGGAAGGAGACTTCGCCTGTCCGGGCGCCGCATGCCTCTTTGATCAGATTTTGTCAGGAATCCATGCCGGCCGGCTTCTTTCCCGCACCGGCGGCAGATCTTTTCCCGCAAACGGCCCCGGTCTCCTCAGACCCTCTTTTTCAGATACTCCGGGGCATCGGGACTCTCGTGAAAGCCACCGTAGGACCGGGCGGAGGGATAATACTCGGCGGCAAACTGGACGATGCCCGCGGCCTGTTCCCCCGCCGTCTCCGAAATAAAGGCGAGCATCATGTCGATCCCGGCGGACACGCCGGCGGCGGTCCAGACGTCCCCGTCGCGGGTGAACCGCTCCTCCACGACATTGACGTCGCCCAGGGCCCGCAACCGCTTCAGGGATCCCCAGTGGGTCGTCGCCTTCCGGCTGCTCAAAAGCCCGGCGCGGTGCAGCAGGAAGGAGCCGGTGCAGACCGAAAGCACGGCGCGGCAGGATTTTGCCTGGGCGGAGAGGAAATCGATCAGGGCCGGATTGTCGGCCTCGCGGCGCGTCCCCTCGCCCCCGGGGACCAGGAGATAATCCAGCGGCGGGCAATCCGCGAAAGCGACATGCGGAAGGACGATCAGGCCCTTGGCGCAGGCGACCGGCTCGCACGTCTCGGCGACGATCAACCGGGTGTCCGGCCCCCCGGCGAACTTGCTCCACATGCCGAGGATCTCCCAGGGACCCGCGAAGTCCAGTTCCTCCACGTTCGGGAATATCAGAACACCCCACTTCATGCCGCCTCCGCTTCCAATGCGGGTTTCGGACCGGGATGACACTTCGCAGGATGCGCACCCATCCGGCAGGGACCGGGTCCGTTCGGTCCGGAGCCAAGATACAGAAGGCGCTGCCCCCTGTCAATACACCCCGGTTTCACGGACTTCCGTTGCACACGGGGAGCCGGCTGTGGTAAGAGACTGCCGGTGTACACGGCGAACGGGTCCGGCCGGGTTATCGGAAGGGCCGCCCGGCAGGAGCCTCCACTTCTTCGATCCCCGCTGCATGTCAACAATGCAGGGCGGGAGAAAGCAGACCTTATGGACAATCCGACCGGCTGGGCGGGCCTTCCCAGCCACATCAGCCCCTTTCTTTTTCAAATCGGTTCCTTCCAGCTCCGCTGGTACAGCCTGATGTACCTGGCGGCCTTCGGCCTCACCTATTTCCTGGTGGTCCGCCGGATCCGGCAGGAAAAATTCCCCTACACGCCGGAGACGATCCAGGACCTCTTCATCTGGATCATTCTCGGCCTGATCCTGGGCGGCCGCCTCGGCTACGTCCTGTTCTACAACCTGGATTACTACCTGGGACATCCCCTGGAGATCTTCCTGCCCTTCGAGTTCAGCGGCGGCGGCATGCGCTTCGTCGGCATCAGCGGCATGTCGTTCCACGGCGGGCTCGTGGGAGTGGTTCTGGCGGCCGTCTGGTTCTGCCGGCGCAACGGCATCGCCTTCTGGAACATGGCGGACCTGATCTGCCCGACCGTTCCGCTGGGCTACACCTTCGGCCGGCTCGGGAATTTCCTGAACGGCGAACTCTGGGGACGCGCCACGACCATGCCCTGGGGAATGTACTTTCCCCTCGATCCGACGGGACAGCTTCGCCATCCCTCCCAGCTTTACGAGGCCCTTTTCGAAGGCATCGTCCTCTTTGTGGTCCTCTGGGCGATCCGCCGGAAAAGTCCCTTTGACGGTTTCCTGCTGTCCATGTATCTGATCGGCTATGGCCTCATCCGGTTCGTCATCGAGTTTTTCCGGGAGCCCGACGCCCAGCTGGGGCTTCTCTGGCTTTCCCTCAGCATGGGCCAGATCCTGTGCCTGCTCATGATCGGGGCGGGACTGGCGGTCTTCTGGATGCGCAAGGCCACAACGGAGCGAAATCGGTAACCCGAAAGGAGGATTCGACATGGGCGGGAACATGATCGTGATCGGCGGCGGTGCCGGGGGCGCATCCGCGGCGGCGGAGGCGCGGCGGAAGGATCCGGACCTGGCTGTTACCATCATCGAGCGGACGGCCTACACATCCACCGCCGCCTGACCGATGCCCTATTACATCGGCGATGTAATCAAGGACAGTCGGAAGCTGGTGGCCCGGACCCCGGAGAAGTTCCGGGAGACGGGAATCGAAGTCTTCACGGAAACCCGAGTGGGAGCCGTGGACATCAAGGAGCAGGCGGTGCTCACGGAAGACGGGAAAAAGCTGCCTTTCGATTTCCTCGTCTTCGGCACCGGAACCAGGGCCTCCACACCGGGGATGCCCGGAGAGGACCGCGAGGGCGTTTTTGTCCTCAAGGGCCTGAGCGACGCCATCCGCATCAAGCAGCTTCTTCAGGACACCCCCTGCCGGAGGGCCGTCATCATCGGCGCCGGCTTCATCGGCCTGGAGATGTCTGAGGCCTTCCGCGAGGCGGGCATCGAAACGACCATGGTCCACCGCGGCACCCTGCCGGCGGCCCGCTGGGATCCTGAGCTGTCGCGTCCGATCCTGGAGGAAATGGAGCGTCATGGCGTGGCCTTCCTGCCGAACACACGCGTCACGTCCATCGAACCCGGATCGGACTGCCGAAACCGCCTCAACACAAGCGCCGGCCCCCTGGAGGCGGACATCATCCTCCTGGCCGTGGGCGTCCGCCCGGACGTCGACCTGGCCCGGGAGTCAGGCATCACCCTCGGACCGTCGGGGGCCATCGCCGTCAACTTCGCCCAGCGCACCTGTGCGGAAAACGTCTACGCCGCGGGGGACTGCTGCGAGTCCTACCACCGGGTGAGCGGCCGCTGGGTCAACATTCCCCTCGGCGACATCGCCAACAAGCAGGGCCGCGTGGCCGGCAGCAACATCGGCGGAGACCCCATGACCTTTCCCGGCATCGTGGGAGCCCAGTCCTTCAAGATCTTCGGCCTGGAGGCAGCCGCCGCGGGATTGAGCGAGCGGGAGGCGACCGCCGCGGGCTTCCATCCCGTCAGCACCATCCTCTGGGGAAACAGCGCGGCCCGATCCATGCCCACGGCCAGGAGAGTGGGCCTGAAGCTCACAGCGGACCGGGGTACGGGAAAGCTCCTGGGAGTCCAGGCGGTCGGCGAGGCGGGAGCGGTGAGCCGTGTCAACACCCTGTCGGCGGCTCTCTGGGCAGGGATGTCCCTGGAGGACGTGGCGTACCTCGACCTGGCCTACGCTCCGCCCTTCGGCGGCGCCTGGGACCCGATCCACATCGCCGCCCAGGGGCTGCTCCGAAAGCTTTGACCAATCCGTAAAAGCGCCCGGTCCGCCGCTTCCGGCGGAACGGACTTTCCGACAAGGAGCAAACGATGGAACGATACGGCATGATTGTGGTGTACGTGGCGCTCATCCTGGCGTTTCTCTACCTTTCGAAGCGGATCGCCGACGTCCTCACGAAATTCGACGACGACCTCGCCGTGGAAAAGGAGGCGAACGTCGCCGTGGCGCTCCGCCGGTTCGGTCTCTACGTGGGAATCGGCACGGCCATGGCAGGGGTCTTCCAGGGCGGGCTCCGGCGGGCGGACCTGGTGGTTTTTCTCACCGACGGGGCCATCACGACGGGTCTCTTCTTCGCCGCCCACCTGCTGAACGACCGCATCCTCGTCCCGGGCGTCCGCAATAACGATCTGATCAAGGAAGGGAACGTTCCGACGGGCATCGTCGAGGCGGGCAGCTTCATCGCCACGGGCATCCTGCTGAACGGCGCCTTCGCCGGTGAGACCGGGAGCCTGCTTTCGGCCGTGGCCTTTTTCGGACTGGCCCAGATCTTCCTCTACCTGGCGGTCTTCCTGCACCAGCGGATCTATCGCTTCCGCACGACGGCATGCCTGCGGGAGGGCAACCTCGGCGCCGGGATCACCGTGGCGGGGCTCCTGGTGGCCTACAGCATCATCCTGCGGGCCAGCATCGCCGGCGATTTCGTCGGCTGGGCCGAGAGCCTGGGCTGGTTCCTCATCAGCGCGGCCTCGGGAATGCTGTTTCTCCTGATTTTCGAGAAGATCTCCGACTGGATCTTCCTCCCGAAGACGAAACTGGGAGACCAGATCCAGGCTGCGAACAGCGCCGCGGCGCTCCTGGTGCAGGGCCTCGTCATCGCCCTCGCCGTCGTCATCAGCCGCATGATTGTCTGATCGGTTTCCGGAGGGAGCCATGAAACAACCGGGACGCAAAAGCCGAATCATCGCCGGGGGCGTTTTTTTCCTGGCCCATACCCTGCTCACGGGGTGCGACGAGGCGCCGGTTACGACGACCGGCGGAGGGGACGGAAACGTCATGCAGGAGCGGAAGGCCGGCGTCATGACCCAGATTGAGGAAACGGAGCCGGGGGATTACAAGATCATGAACGAATACCCCAGCAGCACCACGGGGGTCGTCGTGAAGAGGCGGGACGGAACCAGCGAAACCCTCACGGAAGACAGGGCCCGCAGCCTCATGGACGGGGCGGGCCAGGAGCGGAACATGCTGGGCCTGGGAACCGTCCTGTCGGCGGGACTCCTGGGATACATGATGGGCAAGAACACGTCCCCGAATCCCTTCGTTTACGGGAACGAGGCCGTCTACCAGCAGAGCCTGGCCGGCCGCCTGCCCCTGGAGGAGCGCCTCAAGGAAGAGGAGAGGCGGACGGGCAGCCCCATGAGGAGCTACTGGTATGGAAGCCGTCACTACGGATACAGCTACGGAAACCGCCAATACACGTCCACCTCGCCGGGGCTTCTCGGGCTGAGGGGGCCGTGCATACCCTCCGTGTGAATCCCGTTCCCCCTTCCATCTTCGAGCAGGTGGGCTTCTACTGGTATCAGTCACCCGGCAACCTGGACTACGTGGCGGACGAACTGGTCCAGGTGACGGAGGAAGAGGGAGAAGCCTACTACCGGGCGGCGGAGGAGCTTTACGGCCTGTACGTCCAGGCGGCCCAGCACGTCATCGATCACGGGCTTTTCGATC
>CAYNEJ010000021.1:0-2114 GCA_964396205.1 uncultured Syntrophaceae bacterium | reverse complement strand
ACAGACATTGACTACTGCGATCCGCCAGATGGCCTGGACATCCCGGACAACCTGGTGGAGATGATCCGGCTCAGTTGGGAGGACGATCGCCATTTTCATCTGCTGGGGCGCTTCGACCTGGCCGGCGGGCTGGACGGAAAGCCCATCAAGCTCATCGAATTCAACGCCGACACGCCCTCGACGATTTTCGAGACGGCCCTCATCCAGTGGATGATCCTGCGCCACAACGGCCTGGACGAGGAGCGGCAGTTCAACCGCCTCTACGAGACCGTGCAGGAGTCCTTCATCCGGACCCGCAATGCCCACCCGGCATTCACCGGCCCCGACGCCCCGATCCCCTGCGTCCTCTTCTCCTGCCTGGACCTGGGCCTGGAGGACGAGAACACAACCCGCCTCCTGGAGGAAATGGCCTACGAGGCGGGATTCATCACCGGTTTCGAGTACGCCCACGACGTCGGCTTCGACGAAGACGGCGTTTTCAATGCTGCAGGCGACCACTTCGATTTCTGGTACAAGCTCCTGCCCTACGAGTACATCGGACTGGAGGAACCGGAGCTGGCGGAGATCCTGACGGACCTTCTCCGGCGCGACCGGGTCGTCCTTCTGAACCCGCCCTACTCGCTCCTCTTCCAGTCGAAGGGAATCCTGAAGGTCCTCTGGGACCTGTTCCCGGGCCACCCGCTCCTCCTGGAGACGTCCTTTGAGCCTCTTCGCGGGAGAACCTGTGTGGAAAAGAAAACCTTCAGCCGGGAGGGAGACAACGTGCGGATTCTCGACCAATCGGGAAATGAACTGGACAGGAGGGATGGGGATTATGTATCGTACCGCTCCATTTTTCAGGAGTTCGCGGACCTGCCGGCCGACAGCGAAGGCCGCCTCTACCAGGCGGGGGTCTTCTTCTCCTGGGAGCCCTGCGGCCTCGGCTTCCGCCGGGAGAAGGGCATCATCCACAACCTCTCCCAGTTTGCAGGGCATGCAGTTCGTGCCGGTTTTCCGGAATCAAGACCAAGGTAGGAGGAAATGACCGTCACCATCGTCGGCTGGACCGTTTTCGCCATTCTCATTCTCGTCTTCCTGGCCCTGGACCTGGGGGTCTTCAACCGGAAGGCCCACGTGGTCAATGTCAGGGAGGCCCTCCTGTGGACCGGCTTCTGGGTCGCCCTGGCCATGCTGTTCTGCGGCGGCGTCTACTGGTTCGAGGGGCACCACAAGGCCCTGGAGTTCCTGGCGGGCTACCTCATCGAGTATTCGCTGAGCGTCGACAACCTCTTCGTTTTCCTGATGATCTTCGGCTATTTCCAGGTGCCCCCCCAGTACGAGCACAAGGCCCTGTTCTGGGGGATCCTCGGCGCCCTCGTCATCCGGGCCGTCTTCATCTTCGCCGGCGTCGCCCTCATCGAGCGGTTCGAGTGGATCATCTATGTCTTCGGCCTGTTCCTGATCTTCACGGCGGCCAAGATGGCCGTGAGCACGGACCGGGAGGTCCACCCGGAGAAGAACCCCGTCCTGAAGGGGCTCCGCAGGATCATGCCGGTGGACCACTCCTTCGACGGGGGCCGCTTCTTCCTGGTCAAAGACGGCGTCCGCCACGCCACACCGCTGTTCGCCGTCGTCCTGGCCCTGGAGACGACGGACATCCTCTTCGCCGTCGACTCCATGGCCATCACGACGGACCCCTTCATCGTCTACACGTCGAACGTCTTCGCCATCCTGGGGCTCCGGTCCCTCTTCTTCGCCCTCTCCGGCCTGATGCGGATTTTCCACTACCTCCACTGGGGCCTGGTGGTCATCCTGTCCTTCGTGGGCGTCAAGATGCTCCTGTCCCACCTGGTGATGATCCCCGTTTTCGTCTCCCTCGGAGTGATCGTCGGCGTCCTGGCTCTGTCCATCCTGGCCTCCGTCCTGTGGCCCAAGCCGATCGAGGAGGGGGACACCGGCGTATCCCTGGACGGCGGGCACCCGCCGGAATGACCGGAGGCTCCGACTTTGACCGAGCGCTTTCCAGCCCCCTCCCGATCCGAGATCCAGGCCTGGCGGAAGCTCCGCCTTGAGAAATACCGGCGGCGGGAAGGCCTGTTCCTGGCGGAGGGGGTGAAGGTCGTCCGGGAGCTCTT